>JBCBBB010000003.1:0-68736 GCA_038532095.1 Pseudomonadota bacterium | reverse complement strand
AAGCGCCGTCCATCATCTGCCCCAGATTTTATTCTACTGCTCTTCTTTACACATTCGCATCTGAAGAGCAGGTGAACAAGCCTCTGCGTCTGATTTTGGTTCGTTTACACGAAAGCGCGCGCCAGGTCGGGAACCACGATGTCGCGCAAGATGATAATGATCAGGAAGACCACAAGTGGTGCAAGGTCGAGCCCGCCAGTGTTCGGAAGCATGCGCCGGACGGGTCGATAGACCGGTTCCAGAAGTCGCGAAAGACCATCCCAAATCGAGGCCACGACAGGCTGGCGCAAGTTCAACACGTTGAAGTTCAGAAGCCAGCTCATGATGACATGAACAAGCAGAATGAAGAACGCCACGTCCAGGAGCAGTAGGATGATTTTGAATATCGTCAGCATAGTGCTGAACTATGCGCCCCTGCGCAGTTGCGCAAGTCCCGCTTGCCGTAACGTCGGGCTTGAAGTTGCCTGCATTTGAGCAAACTGCTCTTTGGAAAGGAGATGCCGCGATGTACCCATTCGTTCGCATGGCCAAAGAGCTGTTCCAAAACCGCAACGCGTCGGTTCTTGCGCTTCGGGACACGCATGTGAGCAACATCTTCATTTGGCCGTGGGACATCGACCCGTTCATGGAGCTCAACAACGGGCGTGTTTTGACACTTCTCGATCTCGGTCGCTTCGGGCTTTTGCAACGTCTGAAGGTCCCACGATTGCTCAAAGACAACGGATGGTACGGCACGGTCGCGGGCAGCGTCGTACGATATCGTCGGCGGATCACCGTGTTCCAAAGGCTCGAACTTCGAACCCGCATTTTGGGTTGGGATGCCCGGTTCATCTACATCGAACAGGCACTTTGGAGAAAGTCGGAGTGCTGCGCACATGCGGTTGTGCGCATAGCGATTTCTGGTGGGAACGGCATTATCCCCACAGATGAGATCGCGCATGCTTTTGAGTTTCCGCCTGATAGCCCTGAACTGCCCGGTTGGGTGAGTGTGTGGGCGGAGGCGGAAACCAATCGGACCTGGCCGCCAGAGTTCTAGCTTGCGCGCCGACCGTCTCGCCTATCTATAGAACGAGAGAGGGAGCGGCATGTCGATGAACAAGCGCATCTTGGGTTGGTACTTCTTCGACTGGGCATCGCAGCCGTTCCACACCCTGCTTGTCACGTTTGTTTTTGGCCCGTTCTTTGCGGCGACGGCAACCGCCTATTTTGCCGGAACCGGTCTTGAGGAACAGGCGGCGGATGCACGCGCTCAGTCTCTTTGGTCGCTTGCTCTCACGGTCTCCGGTCTGGTCGTTGGGTTTGGCGCACCATTCCTGGGTGCCCTTGCAGACCGGGCGCAACGTCGTATGCCCTGGATGTGGGCCTTTTCAGCCATCTATGTCATTGCCGCGTCGGCACTTTGGTTCATGGACCCTGCGGGTTCGAACCTGGCTTTCGCGCTGATTATGTTCGGAATTGGCTTCATCGCGGCGGAGTACGCATTGGTCTTCACCAACGCACAACTGCCGGCACTCGCGAGCCGGGCAGAGGTCGGGCGCATTTCCGGCTCAGGTTTCGCGTTTGGATACCTCGGCGGCCTCATTGCGTTGATCCTGGTGCTTTTACTGCTTGTCGAGCAGTCAAGCGGCTCAACGCTTATGGGCTTGCAGCCCGGCTTTGGGTTTCTTGATCCAGAGGCTCGGGAAGGAACGCGGGCCGTCGGCCCGTTCGTGGCGCTCTGGTTCGCGCTTTTCATGATCCCGTATTTCCTTTGGGTTCGTGAACGCCGAGAGCAACCTCTCAACGTGCCGCATGTCTCGGCACTCACCAAGGTGGTGCAGTCGCTCCGAAGCCTGAAGGGCAGGACCAGCCTTGCATCCTATCTGGGCGGGTCCATGCTGTACCGTGATGCGCTGAATGGGCTCTACAGTTTTGGAGGCACCTATGCGGTCCTCGTTCTCGATTGGGAACTTACGCAGATCGGGGTCTTTGGGATCATCAGCGTTGTGTCGGCGGCAGTCTTGTCCTGGCTGGGCGGTCGGCTTGATCGGCGTTTTGGCCCTAAGCCGGGCATCGTCGGCGCTGTTCTGATCCTGATCATAGTTTGCATTACGATCGCGGGCATGTCGCGGGAGGCGTTCTTTGGCGTCCCGCTGTCCGAGGGCTCAAGCCTTCCGGACACTGTGTTCATGGTTTGTGGCGTCTTGATTGGCGGTCTCGGTGGCTCACTTCAAGCAGCCAGTCGCAGCATGATGGTCCGACATACAGAGCCGGGATCGGAGACCGAGGGGTTTGGCCTTTATGGCCTGGCCGGTCGCGCAACGGCATTCTTGGCGCCGGGTTTGATCGGAGCCGTAACCGCGCTTACCGGTGATGTGCGGAACGGTGTCGTGCCATTGATCCTGCTCTTCCTTTTGGGTCTTGTTCTGTTACGCTGGACAAAACCAGAGGGAGATCGAGCAGACCCATGGTCCGACACATCCTCACCGCCTGTGTGATTGCTGGTCTTTCAGCTTTTCCGGCGACTGCACAACCGCTCGCCAAGGAACTGTTTGGAGCGGAAAGAACCGGGTCAAGTCAACGCGCTACCGTCTATGGAGGGTATTCAAAGGGATGCCTTGCCGGAGGTGTACAACTGCCCGAAACCGGGCCCACCTGGCAAGCCATGCGCCTGAGCCGGAATCGCAACTGGGGACATCCGGATGCCATTGACTATGTTCAGGACCTGTCGCGTTTCGCGGCGAAACTTCCCGGCTGGAACGGTCTATATATTGGTGACATAGCTCAACCGCGTGGCGGTCCGATGCTCACAGGCCATCGGAGCCATCAAACTGGTATCGATATCGACATCTGGATGCGGCCTGCCACCAATCTGCGCCTTAATCGCGCACAGCGCGAGAACATCTCGTCGATCTCCATGCGGCGTGCAAAGGGCGCGTTCGTGAATGAGAAATGGACACGTCAGCATCACGAACTTCTCAAGGCCGCGGCCAAGGACCCGCGTACTGCGCGCATCTTTGTCTTCCCGGGTGCCAAGGTTCAAATGTGCAAGGATGAAACCGGGGATAGGCGCTGGCTTCGAAAAATCCGGCCGTGGTGGGGCCATCATTATCATTTCCATGTAAGACTGAACTGTCCGCGTGGGTCTTCTGCATGTATCGAACAGACACCACCACCGCGCGGGGATGGATGTGCCGATGCACAGGAATGGGTTAACAACATATTGAACCCGCCACCGCCCGATCCAACTGCACCACCCCCTAAGCCGCGTCGCGAGTACGTTCTCGCTGACCTTCCAAAGCAATGCGCGCGTATCTTGTCGCGATAATCTCGGCGGTTTGGCCTGCGGTTGCATGCGCCGAAACGCTGGAGCCGATTGGCTCGTTTGAGCTTGAAACGAACTCAATCTCCGGTGTCTCGGGGCTTGAAGTCACAGCGAACGGCGCGGGCTTTATCGCGGTCGCCGATCAGGGCTGGTGGTTTGAGGGACGTTTCGAGCGAGATGGAGAGGCGATCAGTGCCGTCGAGATTGAGGCGATCGAGCCTATCATAGGGCAGGACGGGTTCCCGGTGTCCGCTCGCCGGGTCGGGGATTGGTCCGATGCCGAAGGATTGGCGTTGGCGCCTGATGGAACTGCTTGGGTTGCGTTCGAGCGCTGGGCGCATGTCTGGCGTTTTGATCGGGTTTTCGGGAGGGCCAAGTGGATAAAGGACCACCCAACATTCTACGATCACGCAGAGAACTGGCAGTTGGAAGCCGCAGCAATCGCGCCTGATGGAACAGTGTATGTCTTCAGTGAGAAGCCCTTGCTGGAGGGCTTTCCGATCTATCGATTGAATGCCGATAATCTCTGGGAAATCGAAGGCTATCTGCCAGAGCAGGACGTTTTCGCAATCGTTGGTGCGGATTTCGCGCCGGACGGTTCACTGTATTTGCTGGAGCGTAAGCTGGTCGTTGGCCTTTGGTGGCAGAACCGCATTCGCCGGGCGCGTCTCGACGGTACCGAAGACACCATCCTCTGGACAGGGGAGCGTGGCGAGTACGGGAATATGGAGGGCATTTCGGTTTGGGCCGACGAAAAGGGCCTGCGTTTAACGCTCGTCTCCGACAATAACGGACGAAAGGACGCGCCAACAGAATTTGTAGAGTTTCGCTTGACCGAATAGGGCGTCGGCGTTAACCCGCGCTGTCCCCGGTGACGGGGCCAAGTCTCCGACCACCTTGTCAAAACGGAACCCGACAACATGACACGACTTCTTCCCGGCATTGTTGCCATGGCCACCATTGTGGTCGCTTCAAACATTCTTGTGCAGTTCCTGTTCGGTCAGTGGCTCACCTGGGGTGCGTTCACCTATCCGCTCGCCTTTCTTGTCACTGATGTGATGAACCGCGTCTACGGCGCGTCGACTGCCAGAAAGGTTGTCTTCGTTGGGTTTGTCACGGGTGTGATCTGTTCTCTCATCGGGACACAGATCATGGGTGAATATGGGCCACTGGTGACCTGGCGGATCGCAATCGGGTCTGGTCTTGCCTTCCTGACCGCGCAACTGCTGGACGTATCGATCTTTGACCGGTTGCGCGACGGCAACTGGTGGAAGGCGCCGCTTGTGTCCACGCTTGTAGGATCGGCTGTGGACACCGCGCTTTTCTTCAGCATCGCGTTCTCGGCCACCCTCGCGTTTCTTGAACCGTCCAATGACGTCAGTTGGGCAGGGGAGATGCTGCCACTCCTCGGTGTTGGTCCGGTGGTGCCGCTTTGGGTGTCGCTGGCGACAGCCGATTGGTGCGTAAAACTTACGCTCGCCTTAGTCGCGTTGGTGCCATTTCGCCTGATTGTGAAGCGCATGACAGCACATCCGGCGTAAATTAATTTGACAGACACCAAATCTGTGCCACTCTCCAGTCATCGGCAACAAACGAAAGGAGGTGGTCCAGTGTCTAGAGCGATATTGGAGAATGAGGTCCGGACAGTCAGGGAGGCCGTCGTCTGAGGGCAAACCCGAAGACAGAACATCTTTGATTGGGCGACTTGGAACCTTCAAGGTCCCTAACTGGCCCATCTCCAAGACTCTCGGAAGGGTCGCCACATCGGCGGCCCTTCTTTCTTTTTGGTTCGGGTGATGCATTGAGTGCGCGGCCTGGCGTTTAATCGTCGCTGCCTGTGAGCACTTCCGCACTCATCGCGACAACACCGTCTGAGCGTACAATTCGGGCCACATTGCCGTCTTTGACAACCTGGAAAGGACTTGTTTCAAAAACCGGAGCAATCGCACGATACCTGAAGCGGCAAGGTGCGGGCTTCGGTACCAGCTCTGTTGCGAGAAAAGTCGCCAGCAAGGGCCCGTGGACAACCAGATCCGGATAATTCTCGATATTGCGGCAAAAGTCCCGATCCCAGTGGATGCGATGACCGTTCTGCGTGATGGCGGAGTAGGCAACAAGCGTCGTATCGGGAACGGTACGATACCCGGTCGGGATCGGGTCATTTGACTTCCTTAGGGCGGCTTCCGGCTGGCCGGGGTGTCGATACACGATTGTTTGTCGTTCGCGTATGGCCAAACGCTCTTGCGAGATATCGTGGCGAAGCGTGACAAAACATAAGTCACCGGTGCTGCCCTGTTTGAACGACACGTCTTCAATGGTGGTTTGACGGGTCGCGGGCGCCCCAAAAACCAGAGGAGCTAAAACATCTATGTCACCACCAGCCCACATCCGGCGGGGCAAGGGAACATCAGGCAGGAATATCCCCAACGCCTCGTGACCATCATGGCCGACATTCTGCTGTGGGATAGCCGCATTAAAGTAGGCCCAATGCCAACACAGCGGCAGCATCTCGGGTGGCTGTGCCTCGAGAATAACCGAAAGCTGCGCGGCAGTTTCCGGCGCCATGGAGTCCATGGCATCGCGTGTTCGCCCGATGAACGACCTGCATCGTTCGATTGCATCCGGATCGATCATCAATAGCTCCGGGGCATGTCCAATACATGCTCCGCAATGTAAGAAAGAACCATGTTCGTCGATATCGGAGCGACCTTGTAAAGGCGCGCTTCCCGGAACTTTCGTTCCACGTCGTATTCTTCCGCGAAACCAAATCCACCATGTGTTTGCACGCAAACTTCGGCGGCCTTCCAACTGGCGTCCGCTGCCAGCATTTTGGCCAGGTTGGCCTCCTCGCCCGGGTTCTTCCCTGAGTCGTAAAGAGCGGCGGCTCGCTCGACCATCAGTTCTGCGGCACGCATGGCGGCATAAGCCTCCGCGATCGGGAATTGTACGCCCTGGTTCTGGCCAATGGGTCGGTCGAAAAGAATGCGTTCCCTGGCATAAGCACTGGACTTCTCAATGAACCATTTCGCATCGCCGATACATTCTGCGGCGATCAGAATGCGCTCGGCGTTCATCCCGGAAAGGATGTAGCGAAAGCCTTTTCCTTCTTCACCGATCACGTTTGCTGCCGGGACTGGAACGTTATCGAAAAAGACCTCTGTCGTGGCATGGTTCATCATGGTTCGGATTGGTCGGATCGACATGCCCTCCGACAAGGCCTGCTTCATGTTGACCAAGAAGACCGATAGACCTTGGTGCTTCTTCTCCACGTGCTCCAGCGGCGTGGTCCGGACCAACAGGATCATCAGGTCGGAGTGTTCGGCGCGGCTCGTCCAGATCTTTTGACCGGTGATCCGCCAGACGTCGCCGTCTCGCTTGGCGGTCGTTTTGAGCGATGCCGTATCGGTCCCGCTTGTTGGCTCTGTCACGCCAAACGCTTGCAGCCGCAGTACACCGGATGCGATCCGGGGCAGGTACTTTGCTTTCTGCTCCTCCGACCCATGTCGCAGCAAGGTCCCCATCGTGTACATCTGCGCATGACAGGCCCCTGCTGAACCACCTGAGCGGTGGATCTCTTCAAGGATGGCCGTGGCCGCGGCCAAGGGCAAACCGGAGCCACCATAGGTTTCAGGGATGAGAGCGCTCAGGTATCCGGCGTCTGTCAGGGCTTGAACGAAAGTCTCTGGGTAAGACCGCGTTCGATCCAACTCCTGCCAGTAGGTGCCGGGAAAGTCGGCGCAAAGCTTGGCGACGGCGTCGCGAATATCCTGAAAACTGGTCTCCATTGACCTGTAAATATCCTGGGGGGCCCGGGGGGCAAAGCCCCCCGATGGTTCGATGCGCTCAGCGCGTCGAACTCAGGCGCGGACGAGTTGCTCGTAGCTTTCGGCAACCTCGCGCGTCAAAGCGCCAACCTCGAAGTTATAGTCTCCGATCTCCCCGACCGGTGTCACCTCGGCCGCCGTTCCGGTCAGCCAGCATTGCTCGAAGCCTTCAAGTTCCTCCGGCATGATGATGCGCTCGTGCACTTTGATCTGGCGCTCTTCCAGCATGCCGATCACCGTTTGGCGGGTGATCCCATTCAGGAAACAATCCGGTTTCGGAGTGTGCACTTCCCCGTCCTTGACGAAGAAGATGTTTGCGCCTGTCGCTTCTGCAACATAGCCACGATAGTCCATGAACAACGCGTCAGAGCATCCCTTGGCTTCTGCCGCGTGCTTGGACGTCGTGCATATCATGTAAAGGCCGGCAGCTTTCGCATGAACTGGGATGGTCTCGGGTGAAGGGCGCTTCCACTTTGCAATGTCAAGCTTAGCGCCCTTGAACTTTGCGTCGCCATAGTAACTGCCCCATGCCCATGCAGCGATGGCCAGCTGGACCGGATTGCGCGCAGACGCGACACCCATGTCTTCGCCGGCGCCGCGCCACGCGACGGCACGCACGTAAGCATCGGTAAGCCCGTTGACGGACAGAACCTGCTGCTTGGCAGCTTCGATTTCGTCAACGGTGTAGGGGATCTGGAAGTCCAGTTCACCGGCGGAAAAGTGGAGACGTTCCGAATGCTTTCGGCTTTCGAAAATCTTGCCGCCATAGGCGCGCTCACCTTCAAACACGGAGGAGGCGTAGTGCATTGCATGAGACAAAACATGGACGTTGGCACTCCGCCAATCGACCATTTCGCCATTCATCCAGATCAACCCGTCACGATCGTCATAGCCAGCCATCTCCGGCCTCCGTTTGCAAAAGTTGCGCAATTAGTTCCGCTTCGGTCATAAAGTTGCGGAAAATTTGAGAATCGCTAACAGTCACCACTTGGAATGTCAACAAGGCTGACATAAAATCGCCAGCGGACGATGACGTGGACGACATTATGGCTGAGACAGGTGGAGCTTCAGGGAACGAAACGCTTCTGTTCTTGACAGACGATCAATTGCGGAAGGGCATTGAAGCCATGTTTTTCGCATATCGCGGCTTCACCGCCGACCCGGACCGCATCCTGATCGATAAGGGGTATGGTCGCGCGCACCATAGAGCCGTTCACTTCATCAATCGAAGCCCTGGGACAACGGTCAACAATCTGCTCGCGATCCTGGGTGTCACCAAGCAATCGTTGAACCGGGTTCTGCGAACTCTCATTGAAGATGGCCTCGTCGAGAGCCGCATTGGCACGCGCGACAAGCGGGAGCGCCACTTGTTCCTGACGGATGCAGGCCAGGCACTGGAATCCGAGCTTTCCACAGCGCAACGAAACCGTATGCGCGCTGCCTTTCGCCAAGTGGGGCCAGAGGCGGTTGTGGGCTTTCGACAGGTGCTTGAAGCGATGATGGACACTGACATGCGTCGCCACTACGCTCGCTTGAGAGAGGCAGGCGAATGACTGATCCAGACGCACATCTTCTGATCGTCGATGACGATGAACGTATCCGTGGGCTTTTGCAGAAGTTCCTGATCCGGAACGGGTTCCTTGTGTCCTCAGCGAGAGACGCGGCGCATGCTGACAGGATCCTGAGTGGCTTGGACTTCGACATGATTGTTCTGGACGTCATGATGCCCGGCGAAGACGGCGTTTCCTACTGTAAACGCCTGCGCGCCGAACGTGATGATTTGCCGATCCTTTTGTTGACGGCCAAGGGCGACACCCAAGACCGCATCCTGGGCCTTGAGGCCGGTGCGGACGACTATCTGCCAAAGCCGTTCGAGCCAAAGGAGTTATTGCTGCGCATCAACTCCATTCTGCGCCGCGTACCTGCTCAAGATCCGGCGGAGGTGACGCCGAAGATGCTCTCGCTCGGTTCGCTTCGCTATGATGTGGAAAAGGGCACGATGTGGAACGGGGACACGCCCGTTCGATTGACCGCCACGGAGGCGCAACTGATGCGTATTTTTTCCACGTGCCCGGGCGAGCCGCTTTCCAGATCGAAGCTGGTGGAAGACCTCGGTCGTGACGGAGGGCAGGCGCAAGAGCGTGCAGTCGATGTTCAGATCACACGTCTTCGCCGCAAACTCGAAGTTGACCCGAAACAGCCGCGTTACCTGCAAACGGTCCGGGGTGCGGGCTACATGCTGGCCCCGGATTGAATTAGGCCAAGACCGCATCGGTGACTTGATGCTTCCGCGTATTTTAGGCCAGCCACACAGCGCCATAGCTCGTGGATCGGCATTAGTTGTGTGCGGAGTGTCGGCAAACACGCTTGCCTGATGCCCGCCAATTTGTCACCAAACGATATGACCTTGATCTATACGCATGACGCCGCACTGAACCACGTCACTCCCCCGGGCCATCCAGAGCGCGTGGCGCGCATTGAGGCATTGATCCCCGCCTTGAAAGCCCTCGAAGGGCTGACTTGGCGAGAGGCTCCCGTGGGCGCGCGGGACGATGTCCTGCGATGTCATCCCGAGACCTACGTTTCCCGCATTGAAGCTTCGATCCCGGCCCAGTCATACGCCTCTCTCGACGCGGATACGCATGTTTCGCCCGGGTCCCTCGATGCCGCTTTGCGCGCAGTGGGCGGGATCACAGCAGCGATAGATGCGGTTTTGAGTGATGAGGCCAAGACCGCGTTCGTGGCCATGCGCCCGCCCGGCCACCATGCAGAAACAGAAACGGCCATGGGGTTTTGTCTTTTCGGAACGGCTGCGATCGGGGCGAAATACGCTCTCGACCATCATGGGCTTTCGCGTGTCGCAGTTCTTGATTTTGATGTCCATCACGGCAATGGCACGCAAGACCTTTTGTGGAACGAAGAGCGGACGCTCTTTGCCTCGTCCCACCAGATGCCGCTGTATCCGGGATCAGGTGGATCCCATGAAACCGGCGCCCACGGCAACGTTCTGAATGTCCCTCTCGCGCCGATGACGAGTGGCCGTGACATGCGACGCGCGTGGGGTGATATGATCCTGCCAGCCGTTGATGATTTTGCGCCTGATCTCATCATCATCTCGGCGGGCTTCGATGCCCATGCGGAGGACCCGCTCGCCAACCTCAACTGGGTGGAAGAGGACTTTCGCTGGGTGACTGAAGCGATCTGTGACGTGGCCGCCAGCCACAGCGGTGGGCGCGTGGTCTCGACTCTTGAAGGCGGGTATGATCTGGACGCGCTGGCCGCAAGCGGTGCGGCCCATGTGAAAGCGCTGAAGGAGCATGAAGGATGAGCGAGACACCCGTCGCCAAGATGAGTTTCGAGGACGCGATGCGCGAACTGGAAGCTGTCGTCTCGCAACTCGAGTCTGGTGAGGTGCCTCTGGAGGAATCCATCAAGCTTTATGAGCGCGGCGCGGCGTTGAAGGCGCATTGCCAAAAGAAGCTGGCTGAGGCGGAAGAGAAGGTCGCCCAGATCACGCTCGACGGCGAGGGCAATCCAAAAGGAACCACGCCGGTCGATCCGCAGTGAGTTTTGACGAACAGCTCAAAAGACGCTCGGCTGAGGTACAGTCAGCACTCGACCCTTTGCTTGCACAATTTGGCTCCGACACTGTGTCGGAAGGCATGCGCTACGCCACACGCGGGGGCAAACGGTTGCGCGGGTTTCTGGTGATGGAAGGCGCGGCCTTGTTTGATGTTCCGCCTGAGCAGTCTCGCTGGGCGGCTGCGGCGATAGAGTGTATTCATGCCTATAGCCTTGTTCATGATGATCTTCCTTGCATGGATGATGACGACCTGCGACGGGGTCAGCCGACGGTTCACAAGAAATGGGACGAAGCGACCGCTGTCTTGGTTGGCGACGCACTTCAGACAATTGCGTTCGAAGTTCTGGCAGATCCTAGAACAAGCGCTGCACCGGACGTTAGGCTGACACTGGTAAAAACGCTGGCACAGGCCTCCGGTGCTGCTGGTATGGTGCTGGGACAGGCGCAAGACATTGCAGCCGAAACCGCCGGCCTACCGCTTGGGCTTGATGCGATCACCGAACTTCAGGCTAATAAGACGGGCGCATTGATTTGCTGGTCTGCCGAGGCGGGTGCAATTCTGGCCGAAGAGGACCCGGCACCGCTTCGTTCCTATGCCAAAGCCCTCGGGCTCGCCTTCCAAATTGCCGATGACATCCTTGATGTCGAGGGCGATGAAGCCAAGACGGGAAAGCGGGTCGGCAAAGACGAAGACGCGGGCAAGGCCACCTTCGTTTCCCATCTCGGCCTCGACGGAGCCAAGAAAAAAGCGCGCGAATTGGTCGCGGACGCCATTGACGCACTCTCCTTGTATTCTGCACAAGCTGACTACCTGAGAGATGCGGCCCATTTTGTAGTGTCCCGCGACACCTGAGAACGAACGAGATATCCGATGACAGAGCGCCCTGAAACCCCCGTGCTGGACCGCGTCAGCAGTCCGGCGGATATGAAGCGCCTGACGGATACGGAGCTGCATGCATTGGCCCGCGACCTGCGTGCCGAAACGATCAGCGCTGTCAGCGAGACCGGTGGGCATCTCGGCGCAGGTCTTGGCGTTGTGGAACTGACGGTGGCGCTGCATGCCGTGTTCGACACGCCAAAAGACAAGCTCGTCTGGGATGTGAGCCATCAATGCTATCCGCACAAGATCCTGACCGGTCGACGCGACCGCATCCGCACACTTCGCCAGAAAGACGGTTTGTCCGGTTTCACCAAGCGCTCGGAAAGCCCCTATGATCCTTTCGGCGCAGCGCATTCATCAACCTCGATTTCCGCAGCCCTCGGGTTTTCTGTGGCGCGCGATTTGGGTGGCGCCTGCGAAACGGGTCTGGGTGATGCGATTGCTGTGATTGGCGACGGCGCCATCAGTGCCGGGATGGCCTATGAGGCGATGAACAATGCCGGGCACCTGAAGAAGCGCTTGATCGTCATTCTGAATGACAACGAGATGTCGATTGCACCGCCGGTTGGTGCGATGTCGTCCTATCTGTCGCAGCTTTATGCGGGTGCACCATTTCAGGAGTTCAAAGCGGCGGCCAAGGGCGCTGTCAGCTTGCTGCCGGAACCGTTCCGCGAAGGGGCGAAGCGTGCGAAGGACATGCTGAAGCACACCGTTGTTGGCGACGGCGGGACTTTGTTTGAAGCGCTGGGTTTTTCGTATCTCGGACCAATCGACGGGCATGACCTGGATCAGTTGCTTCCGGTTTTGCGCACTGTCAAAGCGCGGGCCACCGGCCCAATCTTGATCCACGTGATCACAAAGAAGGGCAAAGGCTATGCCCCGGCAGAAGCTGCACGCGACAAGGGGCACGGCGTTTCGAAGTTTGACGTCGTAACGGGCGAACAGAAGAAAGCACCTTCGAATGCGCCGTCCTATACGAAAGTGTTCGCGAACGCGCTATTGGAGGCTGCCGCTCAGGATGACAAGGTATGCGCTGTCACGGCAGCCATGCCGGACGGAACAGGCTTGAACCTTTTTGCCGAGCGTTATCCGAGCCGGTGTTTCGATGTTGGCATCGCCGAGCAGCATGCCGTCACCTTCAGTGCCGGTCTGGCCGCGGGCGGCATGAAGCCTTTCTGTGCGCTCTACTCAACGTTTTTGCAGCGGGGATATGATCAGGTTGTCCATGACGTCGCCATCCAACGTCTTCCGGTGCGCTTCCCGATCGATCGCGCCGGTCTGGTCGGGGCCGATGGAGCCACCCATGCAGGGGCGTTTGACATCGGTTTCATGGCCAGCTTGCCCGGTATGGTGGTCATGGCTGCCGCGGACGAAGCCGAATTGAAACACATGGTGGCAACGGCCATGGCCCATGACGAAGGGCCAATCGCATTCCGCTTCCCGCGTGGCGAAGGCGTCGGCGTCGAGATGCCAGAGGCCGGCGAGGTGCTTGAGATCGGGAAAGGCCGGATCGTGCGCGAGGGAAGTGGTGTTGCCATTCTCTCATTCGGCACGCGCCTCGCTGAAGTTGAAGCAGCTGTTGAAGCTTTGTCAGCCAAGAACATTGCGCCGACTGTGGCGGATGCCCGTTTTGCAAAGCCACTTGATCGAGAGTTGATCCTCCAGCTTGCGGCGACCCATGACGCATTTATTACGATTGAAGAAGGCGCTGTGGGTGGGTTTGGCAGTCATGTCGCGCAACTTCTGAGCGATGAAGGTGTGTTCGATACCGGCCTTCGGTTCCGGTCCATGGTGCTGCCCGATGTCTTCATCGATCAGGCCAGCCCGCGTGACATGTATGCGGTCGCCGCCATGAATGCCGAGCACATCGAGGCGAAGGTTCTGGATGTTCTTGGTGTGGCCAACCTTTCGCAGCGCGCGTGATCGTCACCCTGTATCGCTGGGCGGTTTTCCTGCTGGCCGGTTTTTACTTGATCTGGATGGTGCTGATCGACGCTGACTATTCCGCTGTTGGCGGGCCTTTCCGGTTCTTGACGATCTGGGCGCTGCTCCTGTCTTTCTTTTGCGCCAGCCGTATGATGGCTCTTGTCGAACAGCGCTCGGCAAATGACTGGCCTGCGGTTGTGGCCGTGACAGGCACATTGAACTTCATGGTGGTCTTTTTGTATTGGCGCTTGTTTCTGGCAAATCCGGACAGCGTAACCGGCGTGAGCGGCCCACCAGATGCGTGGGTGCAATACTACATCCACGCGCTTGGCCCTGCCTTGCAGTGGGGTGATATGCTCTTTCTCCACCGGAACATTCGGCACTTCATACGGGCACTCGGCATTCTGTTGGGCGTTGTGCTCGCCTATGTTCTTTGGGCCGAGCTTGTGGTTCAGCACTGGAACGAAACTCCGGCAGGTGATGTCACCTCTGGCTTGCCCTATCCCTTCCTGAATGATCTCGCGCTGACGGAGCGCGTTGCATTCTATGCGCAAACCACAGTGTCGGGCGTGGTCGTCCTTGTGATCATTTTCGGGCTCGGGCGTCTTTTGCGGCGCTCCCCTTAGCGGTCGCTCAGCTTCTTCTCGATGGACTCAAGGCGCTTTACGATGTCTTCGCGGTAAGCCTCGGTTGCCGCGTTTTCCTCGGCTGCATGCGCATCCTGCATCGAGTTCACGATCAGGCCCACGACAAGGTTAACGACGGCAAAGGTCGTTACCAGAATGAACGGGACAAAGAAGATCCAGGCGTAAGGATAGACCTCCATCACCGGCCGCACGATCCCCATCGACCAGCTTTCCAGCGTCATGATCTGGAACAGGGAATAAGCTGATTTGCCCAGTGTTCCGAACCATTCTGGAAAGCTGGCAGCGAAGAGTTTCGTGGAAATGACGGAGGCAATATAGAAGATCAGTGCCATCAAACCGAAGACGGAGGCCATGCCGGGGACCGCTGACAAAAAACCCTCGATCACGCGCCTGAGCCGGGGCATGGCCGAGACAAGGCGCAAGACCCGCAAGATCCGCAAAGCGCGCAGGACGGAGAGGGCGCCAGCATCAGGCACGTAGGATATCGCGACGACAATGAAGTCAAAGATGTTCCAACCACTTCGGAAGAACGCCGGGCCCCGGGCAAAGAGTTTCGCTGCAATTTCTACCGTGAAAATCGCCAGGCAAATGCGGTCAATGGTCAGGATAAGCCCACCAGCGGCGTCCATCAGCGTCTTCGAGGTCTCCATCCCGAGTGTGATCGCGTTCACCACGATGACCGCGATGATCGTGTTCTGAACAATGGTCTTGTCCAGGAACTCGGAAAGTTGGGCTCGAACAGACATTGGCGCTTATTCCACTACTGAGCTTCGATATGGCTTTTCTGATCTTTTGAGCAAGGCCTCAACGACGCTCAGCTTTAAGGAGCGCAGAAAGGCCAGCGCGATAGTCGGGGTATTTCAGTCGAACACCCAACTCCGACTTGATGCGTTCGTTCCTCACACGCTTTGATTCCGAATAGAAGCTCTTGGCCATTGGGGAAAGCTCTGCATCCTCGAACGCGACCGCTGGCGGCAAGGGCAAGCCGAGAAGCTCAGCCGCGTGCGCGATGACATCTTCAGGCGGTGCCGGTTCATCGTCACAGACGTTGTAAGCCGTGCCAGGATTGGGGGTCTGGATCGATGCCAAAAGCGTTGCGGCGATATCATCGACGTGAATGCGGCTGAAAACCTGACCTTTCTTTATGATCCGGCGCGCCGTCCCACCGCGCACTTTGGAAAACGGTCCGCGCCCTGGTCCATATATGCCAGCGAGCCGGAAAAAATGAACGGGCAGCCCGAGTTCTGACCAGGCTTGTTCTGCAAGAACACGCGCCTTGCCGCGCTTTGTGGACGCTGTGAGCGGCGTTTCTTCGTCGACCCAACCACCGTTTGCATCCCCGTAGACACCCGTCGTGGACAGATAACCCACCCATTCCAGATGTTTCGCGGCCATCAATGCGTCTCTCGCGTGGTGGACCACAGGGTCGCCATCGTCACCGGGTCCGACGGATGTCAGCAGATGTGTGGCGGCTGCGAGTGGCAAGTGCGTGCCGGGCCACTTTATGGGTTTTACACCCTGCCGTTCCAGTATCCCGAACTTGGCTGCGCTGCGCGTTGTTCCGATCACAGTCCACCCTTGGCGGATCAATGACGGTGCCAAAGCCTGTGCTGAATATCCGTGTCCGATGGAAAGCAATGTGGGCATCAGAGGCTCATTTCTTCAGTCTTTTTACCAATATTCATCCCGCGTCGCCGCGATCCACATGCCCGAGATCGCGGTCTGGCCAGACTTCGTCGCGCACGCGCTTCTTCAACGTTTTCACGTCTGGAAAGCCACCGTCAGCGGACCGGTTCCAGATTGTCTTCCCATCCAAGGCGATTGTGAATGTTCCGCCGCTGGCCGGAACGAGGGTAACGCTGCCCAGATCCCCACCAAATGTCGACAAGAGTTCCTGTGCCATCCAGCCGCTACGCAAAAGCCAGTTGCATTGCGTGCAATATGTAATCGTTATGTCGGGTTTCATACCGCGAAAATGACGCAAAACGGGATGTGTTCAAGCACTCTCAACTGAGGGGTTGCGCAGCCTGC
Organism: Pseudomonadota bacterium; assembly: GCA_038532095.1. Lineage (GTDB taxonomy): Bacteria > Pseudomonadota > Alphaproteobacteria > Rhodobacterales > Rhodobacteraceae > JAJDOD01. The sequence goes on along the minus strand of JBCBBB010000003.1, from coordinate 52,541 downwards.
GGGAAGGGTGTCAATTCTGGGGATGGCGCATTCCATTTCATCTTGGGCAGAAAGCGGTTCGCATTTGGTTGCAGTGGCCGCGGGACGTGCGGCGGCGGATCTTGTGATACGTGGCGGCGCTTTGGTCAACGTGCAGTCGCGCGAGGTGCTTGATGGCTGGCAAGCGGCCATTGCATCGGGCCGCTTTGCCTATGTGGGCCCAGACGCGTCCCATTGTATTGGCGACAAGACCGAGGTGGTTGAGGCTGACGGCTCGTTCCTGATCCCCGGTCTTTGCGACGGCCACATGCACATCGAAAGCGGCATGCTCACGCCAGCCGAGTTTGCGGCCGCCGTGATCCCTCATGGCACCACGACGATGTTCACCGATCCGCATGAAATCGCAAATGTATTGGGGTTGCGCGGCGTTCGCCTGATGCACGACGAAGCGATGCTTCAGCCGGTGAACATTTTCACTCAGATGCCATCCTGTGCGCCTTCGGCGCCCGGTCTTGAAACCACCGGGTTTGAGATCGCACCAGAAGATGTCACCGAAGCGATGTCTTGGCGGGGTATCATTGGTCTTGGTGAGATGATGAACTTTCCAGGAGTGATCAATGGCGATCCCAAGATGCTGGCCGAGATTGCGGCCACACAGGCTGCCGGAAAAACAGTAGGTGGGCACTACGCCAGTTTTGACCGGGGCGTGCCGTTTCACGCCTACGCCGCCGGTGGACCGGCGGATGATCACGAAGGAACGGCCGAGGCCGATGCGATCGCCCGGGTCCGGCAAGGCATGCGCTCCATGATGCGACTCGGGTCCGCCTGGTATGACGTCGAAAGCCAGATCACTGCAGTCACGGAGAAGGGCCTCGACCCACGAAATTTCGTTCTCTGCACAGACGATTGCCATTCGGGCACCTTGGTGAATGATGGCCATATGGATCGCGTTGTGCGACATGCCATCGCCTGTGGATGCGATCCTTTGATCGCTCTTCAAATGGCGACGGTAAACACCGCCACGCATTTTGGTTTGGAGCGCGAACTCGGGTCTATTGCGCCTGGGCGACGCGCGGATGTGATACTCACCACGGATCTGACAAACCTGCCGATTGATCGGGTTTATGCGCGTGGTGTGCTTGTTGCGGAGGCTGGCAACCTGACAGTCGATTGTCCACATCTGGACTGGCCGGAGGATACCCGAAACACGGTTCATCTCGGCAAGACATTGGATGCGGAGGACTTTGAGATCCCGGCGCCAGACGGGGCAAACCGCGTCATGGCTCGGGTCATTGGTGTGGTGGAAAATCAGGCACCAACAGAAGCGCTGGAAGCGGACCTTCCTGTCGTCAACGGTGTGGTTGAGGGCGAAAAAGGTGTCGCGCAAATCGCTCTCGTGGAACGACATCGGGCGACCGGCGGGGTTGTGAACGGCTTTGTGTCCGGCTTCGGGTACACGGGCAAGATGGCGATGGCTTCAACCGTGGCGCATGACAGCCATCACATGATTGTTGTCGGTACGGATCGAAGCAACATGGCGGCAGCCGCCAATCGACTGGGGGACGTTGGCGGCGGAGTAACGGTGTTCAAGGATGGTCAGGAACTGGCGCTAGTTGAACTTCCCATTGCCGGCCTGATGTCTGACAGCCCTGCGCGCGAAGTCGCGGCCAAGGCCGAGGCCATGGTCGCCGCCATGGCAGAGTGTGGGTGCACGCTGAACAATGCCTACATGCAGCATTCATTGCTGGCGCTGGTCGTCATTCCTTCGTTGCGCATCTCTGACCTCGGGTTGGTCGATGTCGACCGGTTCGAGTTGACCGACCTTTTGGGAGAACCAACATGACGCCAAGCGCAAAGGTCCATAGTCCGGAGCACTCTGAGGAAACCGCGTTTGAGACGGCTGAAGAAGCGGTCGCACAGCTTAAGGCACTTTATGCGCAGGCGTCGCGTTTCCTGTGCGAGCAGTTCATGGACGTGATGGAGAACGGTCGCCCCGACAAGCGCGTTCGCGCGTTCTATCCAGAAATTCGACTGAGCACGAATTCATTTGCGGCCGTAGATTCCCGTTTGAGTTTTGGCCATGTTGTAGAACCCGGGCGGTACTCTACAACAATTACCCGACCAGACCTTTTCGAGCATTACCTGACGCAGCAGATTGGTTTGCTGATCAAGAACCACGGCATGCCGGTTGAAGTCGGCGTGTCGCAAACGCCCATGCCGGTGCATTTCGCCGTGGCCGCCAGTGAAGGCCTGACCGTGCCGCAAGAAGGGGCAACCGACTTCTCACTGCGCGATGTCTTCGATGTCCCCGAGCTTGCATCGATGAACGATGACATCGTGAACGGGTATGGGTTCACCTACGAAGACGGCTCTCAGCCTTTGGCGCCGTTCACGGCGCAGCGCGTCGATTATTCGCTTGCACGATTGGCGCACTATACGGCAACGAGCCCTGAGCAGTTTCAAAACCATGTCCTCTTCACGAACTATCAGTTCTATGTGGAAGAGTTCGAAGCCTATGCACGCCAGATGTTGGCTGATCCCGAGAGTGGCTACACCGCTTTTGTCGGCCCCGGGAATGTTGAGATTACACACCCGGATGCGGCGTTGAACACGCCAGCGAAGCTGCCCCAAATGCCCACATACCACCTGAAACGCGCCCGCGGCAGCGGCATCACTCTGGTGAATATTGGCGTCGGGCCCTCCAACGCGAAGACGGCCACGGATCACATCGCGGTTCTGCGCCCCCATGCATGGTTGATGGTCGGGCATTGTGCCGGGCTTCGCAACACGCAGCGTCTAGGCGACTTCGTTCTGGCACATGGCTATCTTCGCGAAGACCATGTGCTGGATGATGATTTGCCCGTGTGGATGCCAATCCCTGCGCTTGCCGAGATACAAGTCGCACTTGAGAAAGCCGTGGCCGATGTCACGAAGTATGAGGGCTATGATCTAAAGCGCATCATGCGCACCGGAACGGTTGCCACCATCGACAATCGAAACTGGGAACTGCGTGACCAGTCCGGGCCAGTTCAACGGTTAAGCCAGTCGCGGGCCATCGCGCTCGACATGGAATCAGCCACGATTGCGGCCAACGGTTTTCGGTTCCGCGTGCCGTATGGAACGCTTCTTTGCGTATCGGACAAGCCTTTGCACGGTGAGTTGAAGCTTCCGGGCATGGCCTCCGAGTTTTACCGAACACAGGTTGCACAGCACTTGCAGATTGGTATTAGAGCCATGGAATCGCTCAGAGAAATGCCGTTGGAGCGCATTCATTCGCGGAAGCTGCGTAGCTTTGAAGAAACCGCGTTTCTTTAGGAGCTAAGCCAAAAAACGCCCACAAAATGCGCTTTCCTCTTGTGTGCAGGACGCAATTCGTTGTGTATTCCCGCAATATCCAGTAAAAAAAGGGCAATGAGCCCCTATAACCGGGCCAGAACGAGGAGAATTCAGATGGCAAAACCTTTGACCAAGACGCAGCTTGTCGCCGCGCTCGCCGATGAGATGGACAGCGACAAGAAGTCGGCCAGCACTGCGCTGGACGCAATTATCTCAGTCATTACCAAGGAAGTTTCCGGCGGTGGTGCGGTCACGCTTCCCGGCGTCGGCAAGATTTACTGCCGTGAGCGTCCGGCTCGCATGGTGCGCAACCCTGCCACGGGTGAACAGATCCACAAGGAGGCTGATAAAGTGGTCAAGATGACCATTGCAAAGGCCCTGAAGGACAGCGTCAACGACTGATCCATATCAGTTGCACGCAAGAAAGGGCCGCATGAGCGGCCCTTTTTCGTTGGTGAGATGCTTGCGCTGATCAGGATGTCGCGGCCGATAGGGCGGTATCCATCAAAGCCTTGATCTTCTCGGCACGCGTGCTTGCCACGACGCGACCCAGTTCCTGGTCGCCTTTCAGTACGACGAGTGTAGAGCGGCGTGGAATGTTCAGCCGGTTCGCCAGTTTGCCATTGCCATGCTGATCCCAATCCACACGGATGAAGGTGATTGCACTATCGTAGGCCGGGTTCTCAGCCCGCAACTTGCGAATTCTCGATTCTTGCGCGCGGCAGGTCGAACACCAGTCCGCTGCGAAATCCAGGAAAACCGTCTTTCCTGCGGCCAACTCCTTTTCAACCAAGCCAGGTGCATAGCGTTCCATGGCGATTGCGGGGGCGGCCATAGCGGTTGCGGCAGCAGAAAGAAGAAAGGTGCGACGATCCATGAGATGTCCTTTCAGATTGAGACAGAGAGTTCGGTGAACCAGGCAGGCAGGTACTCGAGTGCCCAGAATTCCAGCATGTGGTGCACCTTGAACAGGATGGCTACACCAACCGTGACAAAGACCACACCCATGATCGGGCGCGCCGATCCGGCGAGCTTTCGCATCCAATCCTGGCGCTTGCGAATGACTGACTGCGCGCCATAGCCAAGACCCACGACGATGGTCGAAACGCCGAGTGCAAAGGTCACCATGATGGCAGTGGCGTGAAGCAGGCTTTCGCCTTGGCTGGCCAGCGATATTGCGCCGCCAAGGGTCGGTCCGATGCATGGGCTCCAAACGGCGCCCAGCAGGATCCCTCCGACAAACTGTCCTGTCAGGCCATCGCGATCGGTATTGTCAATTTGCGCATCGGCGCGCGCGGAGACGCCTGCCGTCGCGGTCGCGAAACTTTCCGAGAACCTAGGCACCAAAAGCACAAGCCCGAACCCGATCATCAGTATCGCACCAGCATTCGCCAGTGTGCCCTCGGTGATGCCAAGTGATCGTCCGGCCACTGAGACCAACAAACCAAGGGTCACGAAAGAGACACTTAGCCCGGCAGCTACGGCCAAGGGGCCAAGCCGACCGGCTTGAAGCGCCGTGGCCAGAATGATCGGCAAAATCGGCAAAACGCAGGGGTTGATCAGCGTCAGAAGCCCGGCCGCATATCCAAGGAGATATTCCATTCCGGGAATATTGCTGCGCCGCCTTGGTCTGTCATCTCACAACACCGTCAGATCGATGTTAACAGAGCTTTGTGTTGTCACGTGGTGGCGGGGGCTTTCGACAGCTGGACCGCAAGGATACCAAAAGTGGTAACCAGAACGCCGACCACATCGAGTGGTCCGAGCGACTCCCCAAGCAGAAGCGCAGCAATGGCCACTCCAAACACCGGGTTCAGAAAATGGAACGTCGCTGCCCGTGTCGCTCCGATCTGACCAACCAACCAGAACCAGATCAGTGTCGCGATCAAGCCCGCCACGAGAACGGAGTAAGAGAAGGCAAAAAGGACAACAGGTGTCAGATTGAACTCCCAAGGTTCGAAAAGCAGCGCTGGCAAGGTCAACGCAAGGCTGCCAACGAGCATTTGCCAGCCGACAACCGAGATCACGTTTCCCCCGGCCGAAGCGCCGCGGACGGCGAGTGTTGCAAAGGTAAGAGCCAACGCCGCCAGACCGCATAAGCCGATCCCGACCAGGTCGACGCCCTGTGTGATCCGCGATCCCATGATGAGCACGACACCTCCGATCCCGGCCGCAAGCCCGGCCATTCCCAAGGGCCGAACTTTCTCACCCGATATGAGCCAACCCGCCAGAGCAACGAGCAAAGGAAGCGATGAGGCGATGATCGCAGCGACTGAGGCCTCAACCCGCGTCATGGCGATGAAGTTCAGGCCAAGGTAAAGCGCGTTCTGGCAAATCCCGAACAGGATTGTCAGGCGCCACTGCGATGGCGTGAGCCGAAGGGATTGGCCCATGTAGCGCGCAATCGCGAGTGCGATCAGGCCGGTGATCAGGAAACGCAACGCAGACACTGTCAGCGGCGGCGCATTGGTCACAATGATGCGTGCCGATGTAAAAGCTGACGACCATATCAGCGCAAAGGCGAGCCCAGCGATCAGTGCGCGGATGTCCATCAAAAGCGCTTCCCCAGCTTGCTAGGGCACGTGCGCCCTAGAGTATTTTTGCCAAGAAGGATGACAATTTTTCCGGAATTGAAAGCGCTATCTGGTCCGCATCTTTCGAAGGCGTTAGCGTTTCTTCCATGAGCGTTCGCATGATCACCGTCAGCGCGCCGGATCAAACGATCCCGCCGATCCGCAGAAAAGCCGAAGAACTTGGCGCATCCGGTATTCGCACCTATGCCGAGACCCAGCGCGAGGGTCGCACGACACTTCAGATGCTGGTCGGCTCTGCGGCGCGACAAGACGTGGTCGACGCGGTGCAGGCGGCGCTATCTGCGCAAAAGGATTGGCGGCTGACGATTTTGCCGGTCGAAACAACAGTTCCGCTACCGCGTGATGAAGAAGAAGCAGAAAAACGCCGCAAGAAAGCGTCTGAAACCAAGTTCGGCGGAATGACCCGCGAGGAGGTGTGGAACACGGTCTGGGGTCAGGCGCGATTGGACGAGACGTATCTGACCTTTGTCGTCCTTTCGACGATCGTTGCGGCATTGGGCATGTTGACAGACAGCGTCGCTGTGGTTGTGGGTGCAATGGTGATCGCCCCGTTGCTCGGGCCAAATCTTGCGTTCTCTGTTGGCGTGGCCCTTGGCGATGGGAAGTTGACCGGTCGTGCGCTGGTCACCAACGTCGTCGGGCTTCTTGTTGCCCTCGCCCTGAGCATTGCCATTGGGTTCTACTGGACGGGGTCACTGGCCTCGGATGAGCTTTTGGCACGGTCCGGCATTGGCTTTGATGGGTTGGTGATTGCACTTGCCTCTGGCGCGGCCGCAGCGCTGTCGCTCACCACGGGTGTGTCATCGGCATTGGTCGGGGTCATGGTCGCCGTTGCCCTCTTGCCGCCGACAAGCGCGATTGGCATTTTTCTTGGCTCAGGCCAATTCGCGCTTGCGGCCGGGTCAGCGATGCTGCTGGCCGTGAACATTGTCTCCGTCAACATCGCCGCGCATACGATCTTGTTCTGGCGGGGGATACGTCCCCGCACGTTCTTCGAAGACAAACGCGCGCGCCGCGGGCGCATCGCCAGCGCGACCGTGTGGATCCTGTTGTTGTCGGCGTTGGTCGCCTTGATGTGGAGCGAACTCCACCGATAGCGTCAGTATTCTTGCGCGATGGCTGTCAGGGGAATGCCAGCAAGCTTCTCCAGGTGTTTCAACTCTTCGCCATTGAGAAGGCCCCGTTCCATCACGCGTGCACTGACGATCCAACGGGCAAATCCTTGTGGCGCGTCATAACTCAAATCGTTGAGCGTCATCTTCTCCCCGCAACATGGGACCTCGATTTCGTGCAGGTGGAACCCGTCTTCAGCGTGCCAGTCGCGGTTCATCCAGTTGCGCCACTCCTCAGCCGGCAGACCATGCGAACACTTTGGGCAAGTGACAGATTCAGCAAGTTTGCCCGCGTCTATGAACTGAAGTTTCCCATAGTCTTTCAGCCGTGCTTCGTCCGTGTCTGCCAAGTTCTCAAGGGCATCCCGCAAAGCGTTTGCTGTTGCGGGCATCTCGGCATGCGGGTCGGCTGGAATAACAACGAGAAACCTGTCCGACATCACCCGATCGGTCCGCGGACGCCTCCGGTTTGTGCGCGATCCAGCAAGATGTGATCGAGTATGACCGACGCAGCCATCGCCTCTGCAACCGGGACGGCGCGGATGCCGACACAAGGGTCGTGGCGGCCTTTTGTGATGATCTCTGTCGGCTCGCCCGACTTCGTGATTGTCTTGCGTGGCGTCAGAATGGAGGAGGTCGGCTTGACGGCAAACCGCACGACAACGTCCTGCCCTGTCGAAATGCCGCCCAGGATACCGCCCGCGTGGTTTGAGCTATACTCGGGACCGTCGGGTCCCATGTGTATTTCATCCGCGTTCGCTTCACCGGTCAGGGTCGCGGCTGCCATGCCCTCGCCGATCTCCACGCCTTTGACGGCATTGATTGACATCATCGCCGCAGCCAGATCCGTGTCGAGCTTTCCGTAAACCGGGGCGCCGATGCCGGGGGGACATCCCCGTACCGTCACCTCGATAAGGGCCCCGACCGAAGAACCGGACTTTCGCAAACCATCAAGATAACCCGCCCACTCGTCGGCCGCTTTCGCGTCGGGTGTCCAGAACGGGTTTTGGTCGATTTGATCCCAATCGAACTGAGACCGGTCGATGGTCTTTTCGCCCATACCGACCATGTAGCCTGTCACGGTGAGCTCTGGTGTCAGCTTCGCCAAAGCCGCACGCGCAACGCCGCCTGCTGCAACGCGGGCCGCTGTTTCGCGTGCAGATGAACGGCCGCCGCCCCGGTAATCGCGGATGCCGTACTTCTGCCAATAGGTGATATCCGCATGACCCGGGCGAAACTTCTCGGCGATATCGCCGTAGTCTTTTGAGCGTTGGTCCGTGTTGCGGATCATCAGTTGGATTGGCGTACCCGTTGTCACGCCTTCAAAGACACCAGAGAGGATTTCAACGGCGTCGGCTTCACGACGTTGCGTGGTGTATTTGTTTTGACCCGGCTTGCGCTTGTCCAACCAGACCTGCAGGTCCTCTTCGGTGAGAGGCACACCTGGCGGGCACCCATCGACGGTGGCGCCGAGGGCAGGGCCGTGACTTTCGCCCCAAGTCGTCACGCGAAAGAGATGTCCGTAGGAATTCAGACTCATGGGTTCGCTTTATCCTGAGTGATGAAGGCGTGCAAATGCTCAACCTTCGACGAATTCGTCGCGGGTGTAGCCTTGCAGGAACAGGAGTGCTGTCAGATCAGAAAAGTCGATGCGAAGCGGCGCGGCGGCGGCGACAACAGGCTTGGCGTGCATCGCGACGCCCATGCCCGCGGCAGCGATCATGTCGAGGTCATTTGCACCATCGCCAACCGCGATCGCATCGTCTGGGTCTTCTACCAGATCGCGCAGTGCATGGACCTTGGCCTCACGCCCAAGGATAGGGCGCGCGACGTCGCCGGTCAGTTTGCCGTGGTCTTCGAGCAATTGATTTGCGCGCGTCTCGTCAAAGCCAAGCGCCGCGCCGACCTTGTCCGTAAACTGTACGAACCCGCCAGAGACCAAAGCCGTGTAGGCCCCTTGCTTTTTCATCGTTGCGACAAGCGTTTTGCCGCCCGCCGCATGATGAATGCGCGTCGCAATGACATGGTCGATGACATCAACAGGCAGACCCGCAAGCAGGCCGACACGCTCGATGATCGCTGCCTCGAAGTCCAACTCCCCGTTCATTGCGCGTGCTGTTATACCGGCCACACGATCACCAACGCCCGCTTCAGCGGCGAGTTCATCGATACACTCCTGGCCGATCATCGTGCTATCCATGTCGGCGATCAGAAGTCGTTTGCGCCGGTTCTCTGACGACAAACAGTTCAGATCGACCCTCATCGCAGCCAGACTTTCCCGCACCTCCACAAGGTTGCCGGGGCATGCCGCTACGGGAAATTCTGCGGCTTGGTCGGGCGACAACCAGACTGCATCGCCAGTGGCGCCAAACGCGCCCTGAAGATTTGAGACCAGTGCGGGATCAAGGTGACCGGGCGCGGCAATGAGAGAAACAATGTGCATGGGTTGTGTCGTCGTGTTCAGGTCTGGGCAGGCTCTAGCACAAAACCTGTCATGAAAAAGACCCGTTCCATCAAGTGCGCGTACAAGTGGGGCCATTTGTCCGTTGCGCTTTTCTTAGTCCTTCAGTAACCCCGCACGTGGGACACCCTTCCCCAACGAAGGGCGCATATCTGGAAGGATATTCAGAAATGGATACCACTGCACCGGCAACGCGGCCGGCTAATCCGCGTTTTTCGTCTGGCCCCTGCGCCAAACCCCCCTCATTTACACTCGAATCGTTGTCGGATGCTGCGCTTGGCCGGTCGCACCGCGCGGCTGTTGGTAAGTCAAAGTTGAAGGACGCCATTGAGCGAACGCGCAATATCTTGGGCGTTCCGGACGACTACCTGATTGGAATTGTTCCTGCGTCTGATACAGGTGCCGTCGAGATGGCGATGTGGAACCTGCTTGGTGAACGGCCCGTCGAAATGCTGGCTTGGGAAAGCTTCGGCGCAGGTTGGGTCACGGATTGCGTGAAGCAATTGAAGCTCGACGCCAAGGTGACCACGGCGGAGTATGGCGAAATCGTCAACCTCGCCGCCGTCGATTGGGATGCGGACGTGGTCTTTACGTGGAACGGCACCACCAGCGGTGTGCGCGTGCCAGCCTCCTTCGACATTCCTGCCGATCGCGCCGGGCTGACCATTTGCGACGCCACAAGCGCCGCCTTTGCGCAGGCGCTGCCATTGGACCGGTTGGATGTGGTGACCTATTCCTGGCAGAAAGTGCTGGGCGGTGAGGCTGCTCATGGGATGTTGATCCTGTCGCCACGCGCTGTGGAACGCTTGGAAAGCTATACTCCAGCCTGGCCCTTGCCGAAGATCTTCCGATTGACGAAGGGCGACAAGATCATTGCTGGCGTTTTTGAAGGCGCGACGATCAACACGCCTTCGATGTTGTGTGTCGAAGACTACCTGCGCGCGCTCGATTGGGCCGAAAGTGTGGGCGGGCTGCAAGGTTTGGTTGGACGGGCAAATGCAAACGCCAAGGTGATCTGGGACTTCTGCGAAAGCCGCGACTGGATCGCGAACCTCGCTGTCGATCCGGAAACACGCTCCAACACAAGCGTCTGCCTGAAGTTCACCGATCCGCGCATTGTCGACGGTGCGGCGTTCGCCAAGGCTGTCGCCAAGCGATTGGAAGCCGAGGGTGTGGCGCTGGATATCGGCGCTTATCGTGATGCACCTGCGGGTCTGCGGATCTGGTGTGGCGCGACGGTCGAAACCTCCGACCTTGAAGCGCTCATGCCGTGGCTCGACTGGGCATTTGCCACCGAAATCGCGGCGCTTTCCGAAGCCGCCTGATCTTCTTTTTCGCACGTCGGTATTGCGTCGGTAACACGTCGGTATTGCGTCGGTAACACGTCGGTATTGCGTCGGTGCATTTGAACACTGGAAACACATTCATGACCAAACAACCCAAAGTGCTTGTCTCTGACAAACTCTCTGAAACGGCCGTACAGATCTTCAAGGATCGCGGCATTGACGTCACCTTTGAACCGGGCCTTGGAAAGGACAAGGACCGGCTTCTGGAGGTGATCGGAGACTATGATGGCCTTGCCATCCGTTCCGCAACCAAGGTCAGCGAGAAGGTGCTGGCTGCCGCGACCAATCTGAAGGTGATTGGTCGTGCGGGCATTGGTGTCGACAACGTCGACATTCCGGCGGCGTCCAAGAAAGGCGTGATCGTGATGAACACGCCTTTCGGCAACTCGATCACCACGGCAGAGCATGCAATCGCGATGATGTTTGCCGTTGCCCGGCAGATTCCCGAAGCCAGCGCATCCACCCATGAAGGCAAATGGGAGAAATCGAAGTTCATGGGTGTGGAGTTGTTCTCGAAGGTGCTTGGTGTCGTGGGCGCCGGCAATATCGGATCAATCGTGATCGAGCGTACGCGCGCCTTGCAAATGCGCGTGATCGCCTATGATCCGTTCCTGTCTGAGGAACGGGCGGCGAAACTGGGTGTTGAAAAGGTTGAGATTGATGACCTTTGGGCCCGCGCCGACTTCATCACGTTTCACGTGCCCCTGACCGACAAGACACGAAACATCCTGTCAGCGGAAGCGATTGCCAAGCTGAAGCCGGGCGTGCGCATTGTGAATTGCGCGCGGGGTGGTCTGGTTGACGAAGCTGCACTTGCCGAGGCTCTGCAAGACGGTCGGGTTGCTGGAGCGGCATTTGACGTTTTCGCTGAAGAGCCTGCAACGGCGTCGCCGCTTTTCAACTTGCCGAATGTCGTGGTGACCCCGCATCTGGGCGCCTCCACAACGGAAGCGCAGGAAAACGTCGCCCTCCAAGTGGCAGAGCAGATGTCGGACTACTTGCTGACCGGAGCCGTGACCAACGCGCTCAACATGCCGTCGGTGACCGCGGAAGAGGCCAAGGTCATGGGGCCATGGGTCAAGCTGGCAGGCCATCTGGGCGGTTTCGTTGGGCAGCTCACCGATGAACCGATCCGTGCGATCAACATCCTATACAACGGTGAGGTGTCAGAGACGAACACCGCAGCCCTGAATGCGGCCGCCGTTGCGGGCATCCTTCAGGCGACCAACCCGGACGTGAACATGGTGTCTGCACCGGTGCTCGCCAAGGATCGGGGCGTGAAGATCTCCACCACGACGCAGGAGAAGTCCGGGGTCTTTGACGCCTATATCAAACTCACTGTCGTCACCGATCAGCGTGAGCGCTCGATTGCTGGTACCGTCTTCAGTGATGGCAAACCGCGGTTCATTCAGATCAAGGGCATCAACATCGATGCCGAGATCGGTGCGCACATGGTTTACACCACCAATGAAGACGTGCCCGGCATCATCGGCACACTCGGAAATACGATGGGCAAGAATGGTGTCAACATCGCCAACTTTACGCTTGGCCGGAACGAAAAGAACGGTGACGCTATTGCGCTTCTTTATGTCGATGAGCCGGTGCCGTCGAAGGCTTTGGCTGACCTGGAAGACACCGGCCTTTTCGGTCAAGTGATGCCGCTTGTTTTCGACGTTGCATAAGCCTTCCGGCCGTTGGGCATCGCACATCCTGCGGTGCCCTTTGCTTGTTCAATTCGACTGAACAGGCTTGCCCAGTTCCTTGGGTTTTATGGTCGCAACGAAGGCGGTGATCGCTTCGATCTCATCCATCGTGATTTCAACGGGCGCGATGTTCAGCGCCTTGTTCGGGTCGAACGGTTCTGTCACGCCAGCGACCTGTGTGAAGGACGGGTGGGGATTATGCGCCCAGAAGGCCCGGAACAGGTCGGACCAGTTGCTTCGGCCTCGCAAGGCCGCAAAAGATGGCGTTGAGCCAATCCCTCCCATGCGATTGCGTTCATCAACGACATGGCACCGGCCACAATGCACGATAGCCAAGCGCGAGCCCTGCGCCTTGTCGCCATCAAAGGTCTCGGTCTTTTTGACAACCACGACCGCTTGTTCGGTGGTGTAGACCTGCGCGCCATCGATCTGGAACCCCTCGATGGCTGCTTTGCCCGGTCCGGACTTCAGCCAATCCAGGAATGTCTTGGCGTCGTCGCTTTCGGTTTGGATCGCAAGGCGCAGGATTTCGCCTTCGATACGCTGAAACACGCGATTTCCCTCATCGCCGAATGCCATATCGGCGGCGCCTTCGGTAACGGGGCGGACTGTGATCCGGTGCTTGAACTTGAAACGCGGCAGGATTTGCTTGTCGAAGCCTTCGGCGATCATGTCTTCGGACATGCGCAAGGTCAGTTCCTGAGCCGACGCAGCGCTTGCCATAAGTGCAATGCCGACGATGATGGTGCGAATAAAGTAGATGCTTGCACCTCCCAATTGATCTGAGATTATCCAGCTTCGGTCACAAAGCAAGGTTTCAGGGAGGATCTGAATGTCCAGCGAAGACTTCAATATGTCACTGAGGAAGTTCCTCAAGACGGTTGGCGTGACATCCCAGCGCGAGATTGAAGAGGCGGTGCGTGCCGCAGGGGAGGCCGGAGAGCTTCCTGCGGGGAGTGTGACGGCAAAGGTCGTGCTTACCATCGAGGCTGTTGGCCTGGAGCATGAGGTGTCGGGCCAGATCGACCTTCCGGGAGGGGGCTGAGTGGTCACCGAAGCAGATGTCCGGGCCGCCCTGGCGCGTGTCGTTGATCCGTCGCGTGGGACTGACATCGTCTCAGCCGGGCAGGTGAGCGCGCTTGCGGTGAACGGTGGCGAAGTGCGCTTCGTACTAGAAGTGGATGCGGCGCGCGCAGCTGCGATGGAGCCGTTGCGTCAGGCCGCGGAAGCGGCTGTTAAGGAACTCGACGGTGTTACGGGTGTCTTCGCGGTGATGACCTCCCATGCGGAGGCCGGCAATGCCGCGCCACCGAAGGCGCCTGTTCCGGATCTTGGCTTGAAGGACTTCACGCCGAAACCCAAAGCGCCTGAAAAGCCGAGCGCTTTGCCCGGCGTCAAACATGTCGTCGCGATTGCCAGCGGCAAAGGCGGGGTCGGTAAGTCGACCGTATCGGCTAACCTGGCTGTGGCATTGGCGGCGCGCGGGTTGCGTGTCGGCCTGCTGGATGCGGATGTCTATGGACCGTCGCAGCCGCGTATGCTGGGGGTGTCGGGGCGTCCGTCGAGCGTGAACAACATCATCCTGCCTTTACGGAACCATGGCGTGACCGTGATGTCGCTCGGGTTCATGGTCGAGGAAGAAGAGGCCATCGTCTGGCGTGGACCGATGTTGATGGGCGCCCTTCAGCAAATGCTGGGGCAGGTGCAATGGGGCAGTCTGGACGTGCTGCTTGTTGATCTGCCGCCCGGAACCGGCGACGTGCAGATGACGCTTTGCCAGAAGACAGATGTTGCCGGAGCGGTTGTTGTCTCAACCCCACAGGACATCGCGCTGATCGATGCCAAGAAGGGCATCGACATGTTCAAGCGCATGGATACTCCAATCCTCGGCATCGTCGAAAACATGGCGGCCTTTGTGTGCGATAGCTGCGGCAAGGTACATCACCCGTTCGGCCACGGGGGCGCGAGAGCCGAGGCCGAAAAGCAAGGTGTTCCCTTCCTTGGGGAAGTGCCACTTTACCTCTCGATCCGCACGGCAGGAGATGGCGGCGCACCGATCGTTGTTTCGAACCCTGACGGGGACGAGGCCAAACCGTTTTGGTCCATTGCAGATGGGCTGATTGCGACTTTGGAGAAGATCGAGTGACCGGACGCATCGCGATTTTTCTTAGCCCAGATGACAGCCTGCCACGGGAGAACAGTGTGCGGTTATGAGTGGCATAGCGTTCCCACCTTTGCTGACAGGGCTTGCTGTTGCGGGCGATCCGCTCGAAGCGGCTTTGGCTGCGATGCCAGAGATTGACCCGGGGACGGTGTTCTACGGGGTGGATGAAGAGGTCATGCGTGCGGCGGTCGTTCTGGCACCGGAGACACCGCTTGCCCAAGCAATCAGCGTGAGTTTCGCGATTGCACTGGGCTTGAATGATGCCGTCGGGGCCTTGGCGCCGCCAGAAGTGGCGCTTCATTTTGAGTGGCCGGGGTCGTTTCGCGTGAATGGTGCAGAGTGCGGCCGCATGTGCGCGCGTGCATCGACTGAGGTTCCGGGCGACGAACCGGACTGGCTGGTGGTCGGCCTTGAGGTTCCCGTGGTCGGAGGCATGTCCGAAGAACCGGGCGCGGTGTCGGATCGAACGAACCTGCATGCGGAAGGATGCGGGGACATCACGGTGCCGCATCTGATCGAAGCCTGGGCGCGTCACATGATGAACTGGCTGCACATCTACATGACCGACGGATTTGCACCTTTGCATGAAGAATGGCGGTCGCGGGCCTACAAAATGGGCGACGCCATAGACGCACCCGTGACAGGCACATTTGTTGGGCTCGATGAATGGGGCGGGATGATCTTGAAAGAAGCGGGCGCGACCCGCATTCTGCCGCTGACAGCCTTGCTGGAGCCATCATGAAACTTGCGCGCGTGATTCGACTGGATGAAAGCGATCTTGAGGTTTTTCGGGAAGCCGCCGAGCCCGGGGAATGGGTGATCCCCGGAACCTTCGCCTTTTCGAACTGGACCGAGGCTGAGCTGCAGGGGAAACCAGCGCAGGAGTTTGCGCATGGCTGGTTGGGTCTGACGAGTTTCGGGCGCGCCTCGGTTGTGGCTGTGAGCCCCATCACCGAGGCTGAGCGTACCGCGCTTGTCGACATCCTCGCCTTTCATTTTACAGAAGCCTGGGGCGCGCCAAGTGCAGAGGCCGCCCGCCCTGTGGCGGACGATGAGATCTCCCACATGGTTGAGCTGTGCAGTGAGCATCCGGACAATACTCTGGTAGTCGTGGAGCGGTCGCTGACGGAGGACGGCGTCAGCGACAAGTTTCGGCTTGTTCCACCGCAAAGCGCGTCGCTTGACGTGTTTGCGGTTCACGGTGACTGAGCAGAGAAGTCGCCAATCTGTGAACCTTTTGGGCGAATCGCTTGCATCCCTGTTCCCATCTGCGGTTTGCTGCGATCAATGCCGCTGACAACAAGCGGCGAAACCCACAGGGAGCGCTTTTATGGCGAAGCTTTACAACAAAGATCAAATTCACCCCGCTGTCTACATGCACGCAGAAGAGGTTGCGCAAGGCAAACTGAACCGGCGCGAATTTTTGTCTCGCGCAACGGCACTTGGCGCAAGCGCAGGCTTTGCCTACGGCTTGATCGGCATGGCCGCACCCGCACAGGCTGCCGGTCACGCGCAGCAAGGGGGTACGATCCGTATTCAGCAGGATGTTCGCGCGCTTCTGGACCCGCCGACCTTCAACTGGCCACAGCTTGGCAACGTTGTCCGTGGGTTCCTCGAGTATCTGGTCCAGTACAACGCGGATGGCACATTTGAGGCGCGGCTTCTCGAAAGCTGGGAAGTGAATGATGACGCCACCGAGTATCTGCTCAAGGTCCGCCCCGGTGTGAAATGGAACGATGGTCGCGGCGATCTGACCGCTGCTGATGTGGCCTATAACTTCACGCGCTGGTGCGATGGAAAGTGGGAAGGCAACTCGATGGCGGCGCGCATGGGGTCGCTTCAAAATGAAGCCGGCGATGGTGCTGCGGACGGTGCGATTGAAATTGTCGACGACTTGACCGTGAAGCTGAACCTCACACGGCCCGACATCACGATCATCCCTGCTGTCACCGAATACCCGGCTGCCATTGTTCCGGATGGTTGGTCTGGCGATCCGTCGGCGGACCCCGTAGGCACAGGGCCGTACAAGCTCGTCGAATACGAAGTTGGCGTGAAGGCGGTTCTGGAAAAGAACACCGAGCATGAGTGGTGGGGAGAGGGTGCGTTCCTCGACCGGATTGAATTCATTGACTACGGCACCGATGGAGCTGCGCACCTGGCTGCGGCGGAGTCCGAAGAAATCGACATGACCTATGAAACAGTGGGTGAGTATGTCGATATCTTCGAAGCCATCGGCTGGAATGTGAGCGAATCCGTCTCTGCCAACACGCTCGTCCTCCGGACGAACCGTCTGACTGAAGTGGATGGTGTTGCGCCCTATGCCGATGCGAAAGTGCGGCGCGCGCTGGCGCTGGCGTGTGACAATGCGCTGCTTCTCGAGCTTGGCTATGCTAATCGCGGCACTTTGGCTGAAAACCACCATGTGTGCCCGATCCATCCGGAATACGCTGATATCGGAGCGCCTGTGCGCGATGCCGATGCGGCGCGTGCCTTGATGGAAGAGGCTGGCATGATGGATTTCGAGCATGAACTCTTCTCAATCGACGATGATTGGCGGAAGAACACGTCGGACGCGCTTGCGGCGCAGTTGCGGGACGCAGGCTTCAACGTGAAGCGCACCGTGCTTCCCGGCAGTACATTCTGGAATGACTGGAACAACTATCCGTTCAGTTCGACAGACTGGGGGCACCGCCCGTTGGGTGTGCAGGTCCTGACTTTGGCCTACAAGACTGGCGTGGCCTGGAACGAAACCGGATTAGCGAGTTCCGAGTTCGACACGATGCTCGAAGAAGCCTCGGCCATTGCCGACGCGGAGGCGCGTCGTGAGAAGATGGTGGCTATTCAGGAATTCCTGCGTGATGACGGCACCTTCATCCAGCCTTACTGGCGGTCGCTGTATCGGCACTCGCGCCCTGGTATCATCGGGGCGGACAGCCATCCCATCAACGAAATCCACGTGCATAAACTGGCTTTGGAAGCCTAAACGGGCGTTCGAAGGACAAACCGTTTTGTGGGCGGGCCGTGCAGTTGCGCGGCCCGTTCGACATTTCGCGTGACTGCTCCACATTCGGGGTATGCAACATCCTGTCTCCACCTGGACCACGGCGAGCCGTTCCGCCGCACTCGCGCAAATGCAAGCCTTCCAGCCGCGCATGGGTAAGCGATATGCGTCGGGACGGAATTACGACATGGGGCCGGGGCGGCACTCCGCCGTGTCATGTCTGTCGCCCTTTGTTCGTCGGCGTTTGGTGCTTGAAGAGGAGCTGGTGACGGCGGCTCTTGATGCGCATGGCTTGGAGGGCGCAGAGAAATTCATTCAAGAGGTCTTCTGGCGCGGCTACTTCAAAGGCTGGCTGGAGCGCCGACCGTCGATCTGGCGATCTTATGTGGATGGCCTGACCCAAGATCGCATGGCGGTGGAGGCGGACCGCAAGCTTGCAAAGCGGCTCGCTCAGGCGGAGGAGGGGCGCACAGGCCTTGATTGCTTCGATGCCTGGGTGAACGAACTGGTGACAACCGGGTATGTGCACAACCACGCTCGGATGTGGTTCGCATCGATCTGGATTTTCACACTGGAACTTCCGTGGCGGCTTGGGGCGGATTTCTTTTATAGGCACCTTCTGGACGGTGACCCGGCATCCAACACGCTCAGTTGGCGCTGGGTGGGTGGGTTGCACACGCGTGGCAAATACTACCAGGCGCAGCCCTGGAATATCGCCAAGTTCACCAATCAGCGTTTTGCACCGTCGCCGCGTGATCTGGCCGATGGGATCGAGGGGTTGGCAGCGACAGAACCGGAGGGGCTGCCCGAACCGACACCAATCCGTTCCACTCATCGGTTTGACCCGGGTCGCAAGACGGCAGTCCTGATCACTGAAGAAGACTGCCACCCTGAAAGCTGGCCCGTTGATCTGTCCGAAAGTTTGGGGTGCGCGACGCTACTGACCTCACATCTCAGATCAGACATGCCCGTTTCGGACAGTGTGAAGCGTTTCGAATCCGACGCGATGGCCGACACAGTGTCCCGCATGCAAGTGACGGCTCAACCGTTGGAGGCGCGCGATGAGCGTGATGTGCTGCGCTGGGCGCAAGCGACAGGCGCAACCCAAGTTGTGACAGGTTACATTCCAGAAGGCCCACTCAGGGACTGGATCGGCGGCGTGGAGGGTCTTTTGGCCTCAGAAGGCATCACCCTTGTTGAACTGCGTCGCGATTGGGACAGTGCGATTTGGCCGTTGGCCACAGCAGGGTTTTTCAAAGTGAAGAAACAGATCCCGCGCATCCTGGGCGAGCTTGGCTTTGAAGATCGCCAGCCGCGACTGTTATAGTCCCTCGCTCAAAAAAAAAGACCGGGCGCAAGGCCCGGCCAGTCCAACAGGGAGGTACCATGCCATAACCCGGACATGGAGACGGGATCCGTTTAAGTATCTAAGCTTGCTTGGACGCGGCTCGCCTTGATCCAAATCAAGCTCAACTCACTCACGCAACCAGACGATATCCGCCTGACTCTGTAACCAGTAAACGCGCATTTGAGGGATCTGGTTCAATTTTTTGTCGCAAACGATAAATATGTGTCTCGAGTGTGTGAGTTGTGACACCCGCGTTATACCCCCACACCTCGTGGAGAAGCACATCGCGCGCCACAACACCTTCGCTTGCGCGATAGAGAAACTTCAGAATGTTCGTCTCTTTTTCGGTCAGACGAATCTTCTTTTCATCCTCTGTTATCAACATCTTCTGGGCTGGCTGGAACGTGTAGGGCCCAAGCTGGAAGACGGCATCTTCGGACTGTTCGTGCTGGCGCAATTGGGCGCGAATGCGCGCCAAAAGCACCGGAAACTTGAAAGGCTTGGTCACGTAGTCATTTGCACCGGCATCGAGCCCCAAAATCGTATCGGCGTCCGAATCATGGCCGGTCAGCATCAGAACCGGGCATTTCACCCCGTGCTTGCGAAGCACCCGGCAGAGTTCACGACCGTCTGTATCGGGCAGACCCACATCCAGGATGACGAGGTCGTAAATCCCCTGCTTTGCCTTCTCCATGGCTTCAGCACCGTTCCCGGCTTCAAAGACGTCAAAGTCCTCGGTCATCACAAGTTGCTCGCCAAGGGCTTCACGCAGGTCATCGTCATCGTCGACGAGGAGGATCTTCTTGAGTGTCTGCGCCATCCGTGGGTCTCCCGTTGAAGTTCTTGGTCGATGAGATGCGCCTCAGGCGATGCTCTTGCAAGTTTTCCTGCAAGTTCTCACGCGCTCGTGTCGGCCAGGCGGGAAATATTTCAGGTTCATTTCAGGAAACTGGCCGGTTCTCACGGGCGCTTGACCAATGTTTCGAATTTCCTTCGCGGGTGGAAAGGCTTTAGATGACACCCATGAGCCTGACACCGACCCTGACTGAGCGTGTGGCGCGCGCGAGAACCGATCTGCGGCTTGGGCTGCCGGTTGTTCTGTGTGGTGAGGATCGCACGGCTCTTCTGCTTGCTGCGGATGGATTGCAAGATGCGCGGTTCGCTGCGATGCGCGCGTTGGGGCTGCCCGATCTGGTTGTGTCATCATGGCGGGCCGACACGCTGAAGGCACGTGCTTATGACGGTGACCTGGCGCGTTTGGTCGTACCGGGTGCGGCAGACGCAGGCTGGGTGCGTGCGGTGGCGGACCCGAAAGATGATCTGTCGTCCCCGATGAAAGGTCCGTTCACAAGCCGCCGGGAGGGGGATGCAACACTTGAGCGTGTCGCTTTGACACTAACGAAGTCTGCGCGCCTGCTTCCCGCCGTTCTGGTGCTTGATATCGAACACGATGACCTTTCGGAATGGACCCGACTGGATGTGGCACCCACGGCAGAGCTTCTGTCTGCACCTGTGGCGCATCAAAACGTTGTCTCCGGCCGGGTTCCCATCGAGGTTTCGGCGGCGGGCCGCGTGCATGTGTTCCGCCCAAATGATGGCGGTGAGGACCATGTGGTTTGCGAGATCGGTCAGCCACCTCGGTCCGAGCCGGTCCTAGCGCGTTTGCATTCGGCCTGTTTCACGGGCGATGTCCTCGGGTCCCGAAAATGCGATTGCGGTCCGCAGCTTCAAGCCGCTTTGGATCAGATGGGTGCGGAAGGGGCTGGGGTCTTGCTGTACCTCAGTCAGGAGGGGCGCGGTATCGGTCTTGCCAACAAGCTGCGGGCATACGCGCTTCAGGATCAGGGCTTTGACACGGTTGAAGCCAACCATCGACTGGGGTTCGCTGATGACGAGCGTGATTTCCGAACCGGTGCGGACTTGCTTAATCGGCTTGGGTTCAGTCGTGTTCGACTGCTCACCAATAACCCCGCGAAGATAGCCATGATGCAGTCGCAAGGCATCGACGTGGTCGAACGCGTGCCGCTGCGCGTGGGGCGGCGGGCAGAGAATACGGATTACCTTGACGTGAAAGCCCGGAAGTCGGGGCATCTTCTGTGACGGTCGCAAAACGAACGGACCTTGTGGTGTCCCGAACCGGGCTGCGGTTCCTCGGGCACCGCATGCCCTGCGTTGTCGGTCGCGGCGCTGTCGTGTTTGACAAGCGCGAAGGGGATGGTGGAACCCCCGTTGGCACACATCGCTTGATTGGCATGCTCTACCGGCCGGATCGGATCGCGCAGCCCGCCGATTGGGCCCTGCCAATTCGACCGGGAGATTTGTGGTGTGACGAGCCGCGCCACGAAGACTACAATCTGATGGTGCGAACGCCCTTTGCCGCATCGCATGAACGGTTGCGGCGCGCGGACCGGTTGTATGACCTGGTGATCCTGACGGATTGGAACTGGCCGCGCGCGGAGCGGGGGCGTGGCTCGGCGATCTTCATCCATCGTTGGCGCAGGCCGGGGGTTCCGACCGAGGGATGCATTGGGTTGCGTCCGGATCACCTGCGCTGGATCGCGCCGCGCATCCGTTACGACACCCGGTTGATCGTTCAGGCGTAGGTTCTTTCGCCGAAGATCGCAGAGCCGACGCGGATATGCGTCGCACCTTGTGCAATTGCATCCTCGAAATCGCCACTCATGCCCATGCTGAGGCCTGTCAGTCCGTTCCGCGCTGCGACCTTGGCCAGAAGCGCAAAATGCAGGCTCGGCGCTTCATCGACGGGTGGGATGCACATCAATCCCTTAACCGGAAGCTTCAGGCCTTTGCATTCCGACACAAGCGCGTCGACGTCGTCGAGCGCACAGCCGGCTTTCTGAGATTCGTCGCCGGTGTTCACCTGGATGAACAGGTCCGGACAAGCGCCCGTTTCGTCGGCGATGCGCGCAATAGTGCGCGCCAGTTTTGGACGATCGACCGTGTGGATCACATCGAAGAGTTCCATTGCGGCACGGGCTTTGTTGGTTTGGAGCGGGCCGATCAGGTGAAGCTCTATGTCTGAGAAACGCGCCCGGAAGTCGGGCCACTTGCCTTGCGCCTCCTGAACACGGTTTTCACCAAAAATCCGATGACCCTGTTCAAGCACGGCTTCAACGCGTTCCAGTGGTTGCACCTTGCTGACTGCGATCAGGTGAATATCTGCCGGATCGCGCCCATGCTGTTCGGCGGCTGCGGCAAGTCGGGTATGAATGTCGTCGAGGCTCATGGCTTCGTTCTATTCTCAATACCCAAAAAGAAAAGAGCGGGCGCAAGGCCCGCTCTTCCTGTTTCAAATCCCAGTGGGATTAGAAGGACATCGAAATACCGAAGTCGTAACGTACGTCGTCTTCGCCGTCCACGTCAACGATACCACCTTTGAGCGATGCACCACCGCCCAGATCGTATGCTGCGCCTACGCCGAAGTCGTCGAGTTCAGCAACGCCATCGTCGGTAGTCTTATAGAACGCTGTCAGCGTGGTTGCGCCGGCGACGTAGTCAACGGAAACACCGTACTGAGTGAAGTCGATGTCGCTTGCTTCGCCGTAAACGGCTTTAACCGTTGCATCGCCGAACGTTGCAGTCACACCACCGATGATGTGGTCAACATCGGCAACGCCATCGTCTGCGGATTCGTAACCAAGACCGAGCGAGATGTCACCGGTGCTGTAAGTAACAGCAAGCGAGTAAACGTCGATGTCGTCGCCTGGGTTGTTCGCCGACACGTGCAGGCCAAGATCACCAGTCGTGTAGTCCCAACGAGCAGCCGGACGACCAGCAGGAGCAATGTCCGTGTTGTTCGACAGATACAGGAATTCGTTGAAGTCGCCGAGACCGGTCAGGCCAACGCCGGAGAGGTCGCCAACAGCGGCTTCAGCAGCACCGGACGTGTCGCCCATGGTGATTTTGCCAAAAGAGCCGTCGACAAAGACCGAACCTGCGAAACCAACATCACCACCACCATCAACGGTAGAAGCGTTGTCGGCGCGGACAGAGCCACCGAACGACAGGCCTGCGTCAGTTTCGCCAGAAGCGGAGAAGCTGATACGAATACGGCTTGTAAACGCCAGATCTGTTTCGTCAATAGCGGTCAGCGGATCGTCAGAGCCACCGCCGATGATACCCATACGGCCGTCACCACCAACCGACACTTCAGCGGCAGCGAAGCCAGCCGACAGCATCAGAGCGGTCGAAGCCAAAAGAACCTTTTTCATCGTTTTTTCCCTCGTGTGTAAAAGGTGCGTCTCAAATCGGTCGCACCGATCTGATTGACACCGTGTTTCCTCCCACTGATGCCAGATTGCAAGCGAGCCTCCCCGCCATTAACCAGACTCCAATTGGATGGTGCATTGCTGCCACAGTGATTTGGGACAGCTCAACCCTTTAAATATAGGGGAAACGGCTTGTTCGATCTTTGGGGCTCGGATAGTCATGCTGAAATTGGTGAGGGAAGTTTATCATGCCACGCACTGCTCGAAGAATCGCTCGAACATCTTTGGTGTTGTTCTGCATGAGCCTTGTCCTGACCGGCTGCGGTCGGATCGCCAATGTGCTTGGCTCAGATGCCGGTCCTGGCGAAAGTGCCGCCGAGCGCAACGTGCGTGAGGACCTCGAATCGACCAGTGCAGAGAACGCGCGGCAGTCGACGTTGTTTGATCTCTTCCAGAATGTGGATGACCCCAACACGACTCTGGAGGTCAACAAGTACCTGTGGAACGCCTCATTCGATGTTTTGAACTTCCTGCCGATTCAATCAGCCGACCCGTTTTCAGGGGTCATCGTCACGGGCTTTGGAACACCGCCGGGTGGCGGCCGCGCTTATCGCGCAACTATCTTCATTCGCGATCCGGCCCTTGAGGCACGGTCGCTTAATGTTGCTTTGGCGACACGGAACGGAGCAGCATCAACCGCAACAGTCCGCGCCGTAGAAGACGCCATTCTGACGCGTGCACGCGAGTTGCGCATTCGCGATCTCAACCTCTAGACCAGCCTGCCCCTAGACCTTCCGACCTTCTCTGGTAAATCAGGCGGACCCTGTTCGCCTTAGGACCCGAGATATGTCGAACTACGACACCAAAACCATCGAACCGAAATGGCAATCCGCCTGGCAAGAGGCGGGCACCTTTGTTGCGAACCGCGATGAGGCGAAACCGAAATACTACGTGCTTGAGATGTTCCCTTATCCGTCCGGACGCATCCACATCGGGCATGTACGGAACTATACGATGGGGGATGTGATCGCGCGGTATAAGCTCGCGACAGGTCATAACGTTTTGCACCCGATGGGGTTCGATGCGTTCGGAATGCCGGCTGAGAATGCGGCCATGGCCTCGGGCGGGCATCCGAAGACGTGGACCTATGACAACATCGACACGATGGTCGATCAGATGAAGCCGCTTGGTTTCGGGTTGGACTGGTCGCGCATGTTTGCGACCTGCGATCCCGAGTACTACGGACAACAGCAGTCGATGTTCATCGATTTCATGGAAAAGGGTCTGGTCTATCGCAAGAACGCTGTCGTGAACTGGGACCCGGTCGACATGACCGTGCTGGCCAATGAGCAGGTGATTGACGGTAAGGGTTGGCGCTCGGGTGCCGAGGTCGAGCGGCGCGAGCTGACGCAGTGGTTCTTCAAGATCAGCGATTTCAGCGAGGAATTGTTGGACGCCATTGACGGTCTGGATGACTGGCCCGCCAAGGTGAAGCTGATGCAGCAGAACTGGATCGGGAAGTCGCGCGGTCTCGAATTCAGTTTCGAGCGTGTCGATAACGGCGAGACCATACCGGTCTATACAACGCGACCCGATACGCTGATGGGCGCATCGTTTGTGGGCATCTCACCGGACCACCCCTTGGCCAAGGAACTGGCCGAAAAAAGCCCGGCGGTTGCGTCCTTCATCTCGGCTGTGACGAAGGGTGGGACGACCGAGGAAGCTTTGGAGAAAGCTGAAAAGCTGGGCTACTATACCGGCATCGAGGTGCGCCATCCCTTGCATCCCGATTGGCACCTGCCGGTCTGGATCGCGAACTTCATCCTGATGGATTACGGGACAGGCGCCATTTTCGGCTGCCCCGCGCATGATCAGCGCGACCTCGACTTCTGCCGCAAATACGAGTTGCCAGTGATCGAGACGTTCCAGTCGCTGACCGATCCGATCATGGTTGACGATGTGGCCTTTGTGCCGCCCAAGACCGAGAAGGTCACCTGGATCAACCATTTCGCCGGATTGACTGTGGCCACGGGCGAGGAGGCCATCGATGCCACCATTGCCTTCGCGGAAGAGCAGGGCTGGGGCAAAGGTGTCACCAACTATCGCCTGCGCGACTGGGGGCTCAGCCGTCAACGGTATTGGGGCTGCCCGATTCCGGTCGTGCACTGCGAAGATTGTGGCGTGGTGCCCGAGAAGAAAGAAAACCTGCCGATTGCCCTGCCAGATGACGTGTCGTTCGACCAACCCGGCAATCCGCTCGACCGCCATCCGACCTGGCGTGATTGTGCCTGCCCGGCTTGCGGCAAACCGGCGAAGCGCGAGACGGACACGATGGACACGTTTGTCGATTCGTCATGGTATTTTGCACGCTTCACCGCGCCGCGGGCCGAGACGCCGACGAATATGGATGACGCAAAGTACTGGATGAACGTTGACCAGTATATCGGCGGCATCGAACACGCGATCCTGCATTTGCTCTATTCGCGCTTCTTCGCGCGGGCGATGCATATCTGCGGCCACCTGCCGGAAAGCGCGATTGAGCCGTTCGACGCGCTCTTCACGCAAGGGATGGTCACGCACGCAATCTACAAGACTGATGGCGCTGATGGACGCCCCGTTTATCACTACCCGGAAGATGTCGAGCTGCGCGACGGGACGGGCTTTCTGTCCGACGGGACGGAAGTGGAGATCATCCCCTCTGCCAAAATGTCCAAGTCGAAGAACAACGTCGTCGACCCGGTTGCCATCATCGACCAATACGGCGCCGATACCGCGCGCTGGTTTGTGCTGAGCGATTCTCCGCCCGAGCGGGACGTCGAGTGGACGGCGGCTGGTGCTGAAGCTGCTTTCAAGCATTTGAGTCGTGTTCACCGGATCAGTGCGGACATTGCCGAGGGCAAAGACACCGGCTCCGACGATAACGCGTTGCGCAAAGCGCTGCACAAGACGATCCACGATGTCACGATGGGCGTCGAGAGCTTTGGCTTTAACGCGGCTATTGCCAAGCTTTATGCGTTCACCAATGTACTTGCAAAATCAAAGGCTTCCCATGCCGCGCGCCGCGAAGCTGTTCTGACACTTGCGCAACTCATGGCCCCGATGACACCACATCTGTCAGAAGAGGTCTGGTCGATGCAGGGCGGTGAAGGACTGATCGCCAACGCGCCGTGGCCCAAGGCGGATGAGAGCCTTTTGGTGGAAGACACCGTTACGCTGCCCATCCAGGTGAACGGCAAGCGCCGGTCGGAGATCACCGTGGCGAAAGACCTCGACAAGGCGGAGGTTGAAAAGCTCGCGCTGGCAGACGAAGCTGTGATCAAGGCGCTGGCCGGTGGTCAGCCCAAGAAGCTGATCGTTGTCCCGGGCCGCATCGTCAATGTCGTCATTTGATCGCCGCGCAGTTCTTCTTTCGCTGACCGCTTTGGCAGGCTGCGGTTTCACGCCGATCTACGGCACCGGGCCGGTCGGACAGAACAGTGACCTGCGCGGGCGCATCGACGTGGCAGGCCCGAAAGACGAGGAGGGCTTCGCGCTCGTCAAGCGTTTGGAAGAACGCCTCGGCGCCCCGGAAGCCGCAGATTTGGCCCTGACCGCGCAAATCCAATTGCGCGAGGAATCACTCGGGTTTCTGCCGGACGGTGAAATCAGCCGTTTCAACGTGATCGGCCAGGTGGATTGGCAAGTCAGTCGCACCGGTGAAGGCGTGGAGGTGGCAAGCGGGACGGAGCGCAGCTTCACCAGTTACTCTGCCACCTCAACGACAGTCGCAACCACCTTTGCTCAGCGCGATGCCCGTCGCCGTCTTATGGTCATTCTGGCAGATCGGATTGTGGCGGATTTGCTGGTGCGCGACTTGTCATGAAGCTCTCGACGCGCGAAGCCCCGGGGTATTTCGCCAAGCCTGATCCCACGGCCACTGGCCTGTTGATTTATGGTGCGGATGCCATGCGCGTGGCATTGCGCCGGCAGGAAGTGATCAAGGCACTGATCGGCGAGACAGGCGAAGATGAAATGCGGTTGACGCGCATCCCGGCCGCAGACCTGCGCAAGGATTCTGCTCTTCTTCTTGATGCGGTGAAGGCGCAAGGTTTCTTCCCGGGCCCGCGTGTGGTCTTTGTGGAAGATGCCGGTGACGGGCTTGCAGCAACGATTGCGTCCGCGTTGAGCGAATGGCAGGCAGGCGACGCTCAGGTCGTTGTCACTGCCAGCCAACTCGCCGCGAAGTCGAAGCTGAGAAAACTGTTCGAAGACCACAACTCCGCCTATGCGACAGGCATCTACGATGACCCGCCGGGCCGCGCCGAGATCGAGGCGTCCTTGGCTGCGGCGGGCCTGACCGATGTCTCGACAGATGCGATGGCGGCGCTGACAGACTTGGCCCGCACGTTATCGCCAGGCGACTTTCGGCAAACGCTTGAAAAGATCGCGCTCTACAAGCTTGATGACACCGCGCAACTGACACCGGAAGAAGTGGCCCTGTCTGCGCCCGCCTCGGTTGAAGCTGGAATGGATGACGCCCTGAACATTGCTGCCGACGGGAAAGCACATGAGCTGGGGCCTGTGCTCCGCCGGTTGGAGGCGCAAGGTGTTGGGCCTGTTGGGCTTTGCATCGGCGCGACGCGTCATTTCAAAACGCTGCACGCGGTGGCGTCTGATCCGGGCGGGGCAGGTGCCGGGATCGGAAAACTCCGCCCCCCGGTCTTCGGCCCCAGGCGCGACCGCATCCAACGACAGGCGTCACATTGGGGGATGCACAAACTGGAGCGCGCATTGTCGCTTTTGATTGAAACTGATTTGACACTCAGGTCTTCCGCTGACGTGCCGCAGATGGCGGTTATGGAACGGGCGCTTTTGCGGTTGGCTTGGATGGGGCGGCGCTGATGCTGACGGTGATTGGTCCCAAGGGTGGGCGGGTCTTTCGCGTGATCTGGACTTTGGAAGAACTCGGCTTGCCATACGAACATGAGATCGCGCGCCCGCATTCCGAAGGCATGTACGCGGTCAACCCTTTGGGCCAAGCGCCTGCCTTGCGCGACGGTGATGTCGTGATGACGGACTCTTTGGCCATCATGAACTATCTCGCGGATCGCGCTGGACGATTGACCTATCCCGCCGGGTCTGTGGAACGGGCGCAGATGGACGCGCGGATCAACTTTGTTCTGACCGAAATGGAAGCGCCGATCTGGTTGATGGCGCGCCATGGTTTTGTCCTTCCGAGAGACGCGCGGGCGCCGGGTATGCGCGCCGTTGCCGAAGCGGACTTTGCCCGGGCGGAAGCCAAGTTTGAGACACTGTTGGCTGGTGAAGAGTTCTTCGGAGGGGACGCGTTCTCTCTTGCGGACATCTTTGCAGCCGATCTTGCACGTTGGGCCCTTCAGGCGAAGGTGCCGCTGACATCCGGTGTGTTCCAGTCCTATTTTGAGCGCATGTGCGCACGGCCTGCATATCTGCACAGCGAGGCTGCGCTGGCCTAGGTCGACCTTCGCGCCGCCCATGCTATCGTCCCGTTCGAACGACGGAGGACCGCCATGGGCGTGATGATCGACGGGCAATATCACGTGGATGATCCCGGCCCTGATACGACCGAGGGCGGCGAGTTCAAAAGGGCGGCCGCCAATATCCGGAATTGGATTACGCCTGAAGGTCCGTTCACCCCCGATGCAGGACGGTACCACTTATACGTCGCATGGAACTGCCCTTGGGCGCATCGCGCACTTTTGGCCCGAACTGTTCTTGGGCTTCAGGACAGTATCAGCGTTGCGTTCGCGCGCCCGCGCCGGACCGAACAAGGATGGGTGTACGACGGGGAGGGTGCGTACAGCGACCCGCTTCTCAGCGTGCGCGCGATCCACGAAGTCTATTCCCGGCAGACCCCGAGCTACACCGGCCGCCTTACGATTCCCGTCCTGTGGGATACGCAGACCCAGCAGATCGTATCCAACGAGAGCGCTGACATCGTTCGGATGCTCGGCGCCTTTGGCGGGGTGGACCTCTACCCGGACCCGCACCGGGTTGAAATCGACGCCTGGAACGCGCGTATCTATGCCACGTTGAACAACGGGGTGTACCGCGCCGGGTTTGCCCGCACCCAGCAAGCCTATGATCGGGCTGTGGCTGAGGTTTTTGAAACTCTGGACGCCATCGAAGCGCATCTTGGCAAACACACATGGCTTGTCGGTGAGACGTTCAGCGAGGCGGACCTTCGCCTCTTTCCAACGCTGGCGCGTTTCGACGTTGCCTATCATTATGCGTTCAAATGCAACATCCGCCGTTTGATCGATTACCCGGCGCTTTGGGAGTATGCACGTCGGATTTATGCGATGCCGGGCGTACGCGACACGGTTCGCTTCGACATTTACAAACAGGGTTACTTCTCGCCGTCCGAACTGCGCAACCCTCTCGGCATTGTTCCTGCGGGCCCCATTGTGGATTGGTCGCTGTGAGCGATCCGATCTGTCCGCTGTGCGACCGGCCCATCCCGCCCGAGGTCAAGCAAAGCCAGCACCATCTGATCCCGAAACTCAGAGGCGGCAAAGGCGGCCCTCTCGTACTGCTTCATCAGATTTGTCACAACGAAATCCATGCCACGTTGAGCGAGACTGAGTTGGCGCGCGATTACAACACCGTTGAGGCCTTGCGCGCCCACCCCAGGCTCGCAAAGTTCATTGCCTGGGTGGCCAAACGACCGCCCGGTTTTCAGTCCAAGACCCCCGGCAAGCGTCGGCGCGGGCGGTGATTGTCAGGGGATCAGCGCCTTGATGGCCGCGAAATGGTCTGCCGAGGCGCCACAGGCATCTTCGGCCAGCTCTTTTGCGGTCGCAAGCGGGTCGTCGGAGATTATGTCGACCAGACCGAAGCTTTTCGCCTCCTCCGCACGTATTTTCTCACCCGCCATCAGGATCAGCTTGGCGCGCGCCGGTCCGACCAGCGCGGCAAGTCTGGACGGGTCAGACGGTTGCGGCAGAAACCCGAGCTTCATCACGGGGTAGAAGAACGCAGCCTTCGGCACTGCAACCCTCAGATCGACCGCAAGGACCATGCCAAGCGCACCCCCTGCTGCTGTGCCGTTCAGCGCCGCGATGGTCAGGCAGGGCGCATGTGCGATGGTGCCTGAAAGGCGCTCCCAGACCGGGTCAGTTGCCAGACCGGCACGCGCAGCCTCCAGATCAGCCCCGGCAGAGAAGACCTTTCCTTCGCCCGTCAGAATAATCGCGCGTGTCGTGCCGTCAGCGTTCGCGTCGTCCACGGCGTCTGCGAGGTCGGAGAGCATGTCTCGTGTCAGGGCGTTGGCCTTGTCTGGGCGCGAAAGTGTCAGCACCCGGATTGCGCCATCTTTTTCGCTTCTGATCATCAGATCAGACCAACCTTGCGCCGAATGTCTTCGTCCCTGAGTGAAATCTCGGAGCCTGCGAATTCATCCGCATCTGAGCTACACATCCAGAGCAGGGCTTTTGCGGGCCAATCCGCAGGAATATGAGCCGACCAGTCAAGCTGGCTCACCGGATTGATGCCGCTCGCTTTGATTTCTTTTTGCATTTGCGTGGCGACCGTACCGGGCGACAGGCCCATCACACGCAAGCCCGCGTCTCCGGTTTCCTTGTCGGCGCATCGGGTCAGCATCGCAGCGCCAGCCTTGGATGCGCAATAGTGCGACCAGGCTTCGACTGGGCCGTGGGCCGCGCCTGAAGAGATGGTGATGATCGTTCCCGCTCCACGTTCGATCATCGACGGCATGACCGCCCGCATCCCGTAGAAGACACCTTTGAGATTGATATCGATGATCTTGCCCCATTCCGCAGGATCTGCGTTGGCCAAATGAGAAATCGGTTCAACGGCCCCGGCATTGTTGATCAGAACGTCTGTCGGCCCGAAGCGTGTTTCAACGGCGCGGATCGCAGCTTCAAGCGAGGCAAAGTCACTGACATCGCAGGGTATTGCCACTGCCGCGTCTCCGATCCGACTGGCGATTTCCGAGATTGCGCCTTCGGATCGCGCAAGCAGACCGACATTTGCACCGGCTGCCGCAAAAACGTCAGCCGTCGCTTCGCCAATCCCCCGGCTCGCGCCGGTAATCACCACGGTTTTGCCATCAACGGACATTTCGGGCCTCCTTTTTGACACAGTGCGTGCTATCACTGTCACGCTTACTTCGTCCATCGCTGGGTCAACAGGCTTTCCTTGACGCCCCCTTGTGTCCCTTGGATGGTGCCCCCAGATCCTGAACACCCAGAACCACAGCTTTGTACCGGATACCCAATATGACATTCCCCCGCACTTTGATGATGAGCTCGGCCATTGCACTGGTCGCAGCGGCCCCCGCCTATGCCGATCTAACCGCCGAACAGGTGCTCGCTGACCAATTGCGCCAGCTTGAGCAATACGGCTTTTCCGCCAGCGTCACCGGCCAGTCCCGGTCGGGAGACACACTGACTGTAGAGGGGTTCGCAGCGTCTGCGGATGTGCCGGAAGGCGGATTTAGCATGTCGATGCCCGGCGCCACTTTCCGCGAGTTGGGTGATGGAACGGTCGAGGTTGAGTATCCGGACGAACTGCCCATCACGATCAGTGGCACGGACGAGACCGGCGAAGAGTTCGAGATGGCGATGTCGATCACGCAATCCAACACGCGGATGGTGGTCTCGGGCATCCCGGAGGAAATCCGCTACGATTTCACCTCTGACAGCTTCACGGTCAGCGATATTGCGTTTGTTGCCCCAGAGGAGGCGGCCGAGCTTGATATGGATGTGTCAATCCAGATGTCAGGCATGTCGGGTTTCATGGCATTCGTGGGTGGCGGCACGATCCGCGACTATTCCAGTGATTTTCAAATCGCTCAGGTCAGCGCCTTGATCAACGGCGCCCCAGAGGGTGAAGGCACGTTCAACCTTGCCATGGAGGCAAGTGATGTAGGCGCCAACTACTCAGGTACGGCAGGACCGCAGGACCTGATGGCGTCCTTCGCGCAGTCCATCGAAGCGGGCAACAGTACATCCGGCACCGCGACCCATGGGCCGTTGACTTACACGGTTTCAGGTGATGGCCCCGAAGGTGCGTTCGAGCTCGCAGCCGCCGTGGCATCGGGTAACTTTGATTTCAGCCTCGGAAAAGATGGCCTGGATTATGGGACCTTGTCACGTGACATGACTGTATCGGTCGGTGGAGATTTCATGCCGCTCCCGCCGCTCACGTTCAAAATGGCCGAAAGCGGCATGAACTTTGCGATGCCGGTTGTTCCGTCTGAAGATGAACAGGATTTTGGCTTGCGTCTCAACCTGGCCGGCCTGGAGATCGACCAGATGCTTTGGGGCATGATCGATCCGGCCGGGCAAATCAATCGTGATCCGGCGACCCTTGTGATCGATCTCGACGGTGCGGTCGTCATGAAAGAAGACGTGTTCGACCCTGCCTTTGCCGAGCAGATGACCGGCGCGCCGGGTCAGATCAATGCTCTGAACGTAAACGAAATTCTTCTCACGCTCGCAGGGGCACAATTGACAGGTGACGGTGAGTTCGCCTTCAACAACGAAGGTCCGGTGCCCATGCCGTCCGGTGTTTTGAACATGATGCTGACAGGTGGCAACGGCTTGCTGGATACGCTTGTCGGCATGGGTCTTGTGCCGGAAGAACAAGCTATGGGTGCACGTATGATGATGGGACTTTTCGCCCGTCCCGGAGATGGTCCCGACACGCTGGTGTCCACCATTGAAGTCAAGGAAGACGGCTCGGTGCTTGCGAACGGCCAGCGCATTCAGTGAAGCTATTCGCGTCTTTCGCTTGAAGACCTGACATCAAGCCACTAGGTCCCGGGACATGGATGCGTTCCGGGACCTTTTTCATGCAAAACCTGTCTGAACTTACTGAAGCTCTGCTGACGGCTGCGAAAAACGCGGGCGCCGATGCGGCGGATGCGCTTGCGACTGAGGGGCAGTCCTTGTCCATCGATGTGCGCCAAGGCGCGTTGGAGCAAGCTGAACGTGCGGAAGGTATCGAGATCGGATTGCGTGTTCTCGTGGGTCAGAAGCAGGCTTGTGTTGCCGCGTCAGACATAAGTGCCGACACGATTGCCGAGGTTGCAGCGCGGGCAGTCGCCATGGCTGAAATCGCGCCGGAGGATCCGCATATCGGGCTGGCTGATCCATCCGAGATTACGCAGGACTGGCAGATTGATGAACTTGATCTGGTGGATCGGAGCGCCGATCCCCTGCCAGCCGAGTTGCAGGCCGTCGCGGCGGAAGCGGAAGCGGTCGCCCTAAACACGCCGGGTATCACGCAATCAGAGTCCGCTGCGGCGTCGTTCTCGCGCACGCGCATGCATCTGGCAGCAACGAATGGGTTTTCGGGCGGGTATGAGCGGACAAGCCACGGTCTTTTCTGCGTGGCGATCACGGGCGAAGGCACCGATATGGAGCGGGACTATGCCGGTGAAGGCCGCATCTATCGCAGCGATTTGCCGACCCCGGAGGAAATTGGTGCACTCGCGGCAGAGCGCACACTGGCGCGCGCAGGCTCGCGTAAACCACCGACCGGTGCATTTCCCGTCCTTTACGATGAACGCATCTCGTCCGGTTTGATTGGTCACCTGCTGCAAGCCGCAAATGGCGCCTCTGTGGCCCGTGGAGGGTCCTGGCTCCGAGAAAAACTGGGGGAGCAGGTTCTGCCCAAAGGTCTTGATGTCGTGGAAGACCCGCATCGCACACGCATCTCCGGTTCGAAGCCCTTCGACGCCGAAGGTCTTGCCACCAAAGCCCGCAAGATCGTGGAAGATGGTATCCTGCAAGGCTGGACGCTCGATCTGGCAACCGCGCGCAAGCTTGGCATGGCCAGCACCGCCAGTGCGGCGCGTGGCCCATCCGGCCCGCCGTCGCCCAGCCTGACCAACATTGCGTTGACGCAGGGGTCCAAGTCGCGGGATGAGCTTTTGGCTGACATGGGAACCGGTTTGCTGGTGACGTCTCTGATTGGCTCGACGATCAATCCCACCACCGGTGATTACTCGCGGGGCGCAAGCGGGTTCTGGGTCGAAAACGGCGAGATCACCTATCCCGTGAACGAGTGCACGATCGCTGGGAACCTGCATCAGATGTTGCAGTCCTTTGTGCCCGCGAATGACGCGCGCGATTATCTGTCACGTGTGGTCCCTTCCCTTCTTGTCGAAGGCATGACGATTGCCGGCAACTGATCTGGAGTTGCTCGAAGCAGCGGCACGGGAAGCCGGTGAGATTGCGCTGAAATACTGGCGCGACGACCCTCAGGTTTGGGACAAGGGCGGTGATGACCCGGTCAGCGAAGCCGATTTTGCAGTCGACAAACATCTGCACGAACGTCTCCTCGCCGAACGGCCTGACTACGGCTGGGTCAGCGAAGAGACTGAGGACAACACCGAACGATTGAGCGCCGAAAGAGTTTTCATTGTCGATCCCATCGACGGCACACGATCTTTCGTTGCCGGTCAACAGACCTGGGCCCATTCGCTGGCCGTCGCCGTCAACGGAACGATTGTTGCGGGCTGCGTGTATCTTCCGGCGCGGGACAAAATGTATCTTGCCGCCTCCGGGTACGGAGCGCATTTGAACGGCAAGCCTTTGCAGGTATCGGAAAGATCAAGCGTTGACGGTGCGTCCGTCTTGAGCCCGAAGGTGAGCTTCAAAAGCGAGTTTTGGAAGGACGAGGCCCCGAATGTAGAGCGGCATTTTCGGCCCTCACTGGCGTATCGGATGGCGCTTGTGGGCGAGGGACGCTTTGACGCCATGCTGACATTACGCCCGGCTTGGGAGTGGGACATTGCCGCAGGCGCACTGATCGCTGAAGAGGCGGGCGCGTCCGTCACGGATCGGCACGGCGCACCCCTGTCGTTCAACAGTCCAGCGCGCCAAACGGCGGGTGTCGTTGCCGGTGCCGTTGGATTGCACGCTGAGCTTTTGGACCGGTTGGCCTAGATCAAGTTGCTTTGCGAAGGGTGTCGAAATGCGAAGGGCCGTTGAACAGCGCCTCTCACTTTTTCCTGTTCTGCTGCCAGCGGAAGAAGAAAAACAGCACCACCAGCACCACAATCCAGAATAGAAGATCAGACATGGGCAGCCTCCCAATCCAGAACGATTTTGCCCGACGCGCCCGACTTCATCGTTTCGAAACCGGTGCGATAGTCGTCGACCGGCATGCGGTGTGTAATGACATTCCGGATGTTCAAACCATTCTCAAGCATCGCGATCATCTTATACCACGTCTCGAAAATCTCGCGACCGTAGACACCCTTGATTGTGATCGCCTTGAACACGATCCGGCTCCAATCCACCGGTGACTTTCCGGGCGGAATACCAAGAAGCGCGATCCGTCCCCCCATCACAAGCGCCTCCACCATCTGATCGAGCGCCCGCTGGTTTCCAGACATCTCCAAGCCAACGTCAAACCCTTCCTTCATGTTTAGGCGGGCCATGGTTTCCTTCAGATCTTGCTCCGCAACATTCACTGTCTCCACATCCGCGACCTTGGCCGCGAGTGCGAGACGATCGGGGTTGATGTCCGTGACAACCACATGTCGCGCGCCAACGTGTCGGGCAACGGCTGCGGCCATGATCCCGATGGGGCCGGCACCCGTGACCAGCACATCTTCACCCACCAAATCGAAGGACAAGGCCGTATGCACGGCATTCCCGAGAGGGTCGAGGATGGCGCCAATCTCATCGTCGATCTCGTCGGGCAGGGGGACGGCGTTGAAGGCAGGCAGCTTCAGGTACTCAGCAAAGGCGCCTTGCTCGTTGACGCCAATACCACGTGTATCGGGGTCGAGATGGAACTTTCCGGCGCGCGACTGCCTGGAGTGCTTGCCAATCAGGTGTCCTTCCCCGCTGACGCGTTGACCGAGTTTCAGATCGGTCACGCTGCGACCCAGCTCTACAATCTCCCCGGCGAACTCATGGCCCGTGATCAGCGGAACGGGCACGGTCTTCGATGCCCATTCGTCCCAGTCCCAGATATGGATGTCGGTTCCGCAGATACCCGTCTTCTTCACCCGGATCAAAACGTCTTCCGGTCCGATGTCCGGCACCGGCGCGGTGATAAGATCAAGGCCGGGGGCGGCGTCCGTTTTTGCCAGAGCTTTCATTTCATTCGACATGGATGCGCCTTTGCTCATGCTGGAACCGGGGGGCTGCCCCGGACCTGGAGGTACTTATCTCAAGAAGGAAGTAACGTTAATCAAATTGCGCCGACTTCGCGTCCTGCGGTGACGAAGGCCTCCACGGCCCGATCCAGATCGGCCCGTGACAGAGCAGCATTCATCTGCGTGCGAATGCGCGCTTGTCCCTTAGGCACGACCGGGAAGAAGAACCCGGCCACATAGATGCCAAGAGCGTCGAGGCGCGCAGCCATGTTTTGTGCCAGTCTTGCGTCGCCCAGCATGACGGGCACGATCGGGTGTTCCCCTGGAAGCAAATCGAAACCAGCGTTTGCGAGCTGTGCGCGCCAGTAGGAGGTGTTTTCGAATAGTTGCGTCCGCAGATCGTCGGCATCCTCAACCAGCTTGACGGCCTCTATCCCGGCGGCCGTGACCATCGGTGGCAGCGCATTGGAAAACAGGTATGGCCGCGCGCGCTGTCGCAAAAGGTCGATGATCTTTTGCGAGGCGGCAACGTAGCCACCAATGGCGCCTCCCATGGCTTTGCCGAGTGTGCCTGTTAAAACATCGACGGCAATCCCAGCATGCGCCGGAGTGCCCGCGCCCTTCGGTCCGATGAACCCTGTAGCATGGCAGTCGTCGACCATGATCAAAGCATCGTATCGATCTGCCAAACTGCGGATGTCTTTGAGGTTGGCCAGATAGCCGTCCATTGAGAACACGCCATCGGTTGCAATCATGATGAAGCGGGCACCATCGGCCCGCGCGGCTTTCAGCTGGGCTTCCAGATCCTCCATATCGGAGTTGGCATAGCGATACCGCTTTGCCTTACAGAGGCGTATTCCGTCGATGATGGAGGCATGGTTGAGCGCGTCGGAAACGATTGCATCTTCCGGCCCCAGAAGTGGTTCGAACAGCCCGCCATTGGCATCGAAACATGCCGCAAACAGGATCGAATCCTCCATCCCAAGGTACTGTGCCAGCGTTGTTTCCAGCTCGCGATGCAGGTCCTGTGTTCCGCAAATGAAGCGAACCGAAGCCATGCCGAACCCGTGGTCGTCCATTGCTGACTTGGCGGCTTCAATTAGACGGGGATGGTCTGCAAGGCCAAGGTAGTTGTTGGCACAAAGGTTCAACATCTGCCGCCCAGCGACGGTGACCGTGCCACCCTGAGGCGACGTGATTTCACGTTCCCGCTTCATCAAACCATCGGCTTCGATGGTGGCCAGGGTTGTCGTCAGATGATCGTCGAATCGAGTCATACGCCTCTCCTATCGAGGCATAGGATTACGCGCGAGCTTATAGGGCTGCCAGTCTTCGATTTCGGGATAGAACGTCTTGCGCCAGGCACGGACGCGCGGGTTCATCCGTCGCCGCCACAGTGGTGGGATCATCGCCAAAGCGCCCATGACGGCATACCCGTAGGGCAACTGGGGCGCGTCCTGTTCTTCCCATGTTTGAAGCAGGGGAAAGCGCCGATCCGGTTTGTAATGATGGTCCGAATGGCGTTGCAGGTTGATGAGCAACCAATTCGACGCCTGATGCGCTGCATTCCAGCTGTGGTGCGGCTGCGTGTGCTCATACTTGCCGTCGCCCAAGTGCTTCCTCGTCAGGCCGTAATGTTCGATGTAGTTGACCAGTTCCAGTTGCCAGACCGCGAAGAATGCGTGGGTGACGAACATGGCCAAGCCCAACCAGCCTCCCACGGCCAGAGCCAGACCCAGGAATGCCAATTGCAAAGCCCCATACCGCCAGAACGGGTTTGAGCGGTGGAACGGCGAAAGGTCTTTTCGGGCCAGTTTGGCGGCTTCGGCGTGCCACGCAGACACAAGGCATTCCTTTAAAACGCGCGGGAAGAACCGGTGGAAGCCTTCGTTGTAGCGAGCCGTCACGGGGTCTCGCGGGGTGCCGACATAACGATGGTGCACCAAGAGATGCTCACTGCGGAAATGCCCGTAAAGGGTCATGGTCATCAGGATATCGCCCAGCCAGCGTTCCAACTTGGAAGACTGGTGCATCAACTCATGCGCGTAGACGATACCAATGGCGCCGGAAAGGATGCCTAACCCAGCCGATAGTCCAAAGATCTCAAGCGGCGATAAATGGCCGGACCAGGTGACATAGGCGATAATCCCGAACACCGTAAGCCCCTGCGCGGCAGGCCAGACAAGTGTGATGAGCCGATACCAGAACAGCTCGGCCTCCGGTGTCTCTGGGTTCTCGTTTGTTGTGTCCAATCCGGTGACCAGGTCGATGATGGAAACCATGATCCATGAGCCGACAAACACCAGCAAAACCGTCCAACCGCCAAAGGCTACGCCAATCCATGCCAGTGGGATCAGGGCAAGAGACGCCCAAAAGGGCAGAGCTTTGATGAGGCGGGCACTCATTCCATGACTCAACGTCGAATTTGCTCAGGAATCAATAAGGGACGCAGCGGCAAGA
Source organism: Pseudomonadota bacterium (assembly GCA_038532095.1). Taxonomy (GTDB): domain Bacteria; phylum Pseudomonadota; class Alphaproteobacteria; order Rhodobacterales; family Rhodobacteraceae; genus JAJDOD01. Next base: position 13,709 of record JBCBBB010000003.1, on the reverse strand, counting down.
TCGAAGGCTTTGCGCATAACGGTCGGCAAGTCACCGGGCCGAAACTCCCGGGCCGGTACGAAATGGCCGGTCTCTGGCTTGGCATCGTCCTCAAGCTCGGCAACCCGAACGGCAAGCCGTAGGTGGAAATGCGTGAAGGTGTGGCGGACCTCCGCGCCGAGGTCGCGCCAGTCACCGGAGGCGGGTGGCGTTTCCTTCGGGTCGTCCTCCCACGTGCTGCCCGGCCAGCCCAACATGCCGCCCAACAAGCCTGTCTCGGGCCGTTGCTCCAAAAGCCAGGCCCCGTCCGTGCGGCGCCCGAGATAGATATACCCATAGCGCGTTGGTTTGGGTTTCTTTGGCTCTTTCGCGGGAAGGGACGCTTGAATGCCAAGGGCACGCGCCTTGCAAGCCGACATCCACGGGCAAATGCCACAGGCGGGAGATTTGGGCGTGCAGAGTGTTGCGCCAAGGTCCATCACGGCTTGAGCGTAGTCTCCCGGGCGAACCTGAGGCGTGAGTTCCGCGGCTCTTGCGGTCAGCTCCGGTTTTGATCGGGGCAGGGGCGTTTCGACGGCGTGTAGGCGCGCCATGACCCGTTCGACATTGCCGTCCACGACGGTTTCCGGTCGGTCAAAGGCAATAGAACCGATGGCGGCGGCGGTGTATGGCCCAATGCCCGGTAGCTCAAGCAGGGCTTCTTTTGTACTTGGAAACACGCCACCATGCTCTTGCGCAACGACGCGCGCGCATTTGAGCAGGTTGCGCGCCCGCGCATAGTAACCAAGGCCGGCCCATGCGCCCATAACGCGATCATCCGGCGCATTGGCCAGATCGGTCACAGTTGGCCAAAGGCTTGTAAACTTCAAGAAATACGCTTTGACCGCAGCAACAGTGGTTTGTTGCAACATAATCTCCGACAGCCAAACGCGATACGGATCAGGCGTTACACCTGCTTTGCGCTCCAAAGGTCCGACACGCCAGGGCATTTCGCGGGCATGGATGTCATACCAGTCGAGCAACGCCTCGGCTAAAGCGGTTTCACGCAATGTTTATGCCTCCTCGGGCGTTTCGACTGGAAGCGCGGGGCGCGATCTCTACAATGTGACTAAGATCGTGAAAGGCAAGGTTTGAAGAAAACAGCGAACACCACGGCCACGCAGCGTCGGAAACGCGGCTTTGAGCGTGCGAGCGCGCTGGCGGCCAACCGTATTCGTACCGCGAGTGAAAGCCGGGGGTTTGCCGTTGCCCGGTTGCTGACGCATTGGGCGGAGATCGTTGGACCAGACATCGCCAAAGTGGCGCGTCCGGTCGAGATTTCATACGGTCGCGGCTTCGGTGCAACCTTGACCCTTCTGACATCCGGGGCGCAGGCGCCTATGCTGGAAATGCAGAAGGAGCGTATCCAGGACCGTGTAAACAGCTGCTACGGATATTCGGCTGTGCAAAAAGTCCGCATCACGCAGACCGCTGCCACTGGCTTTGCCGAGGGTCAGGCCGTGTTTGACCCGGCTCCGCGGCAGCACCCGAAAATGGCGGCGGTTACAGCGCAAGCGCGTGAAGCCGCTGCAGATGTAAGTGACAATGCCCTCAGAGATGCTCTTGAACAGCTCGGGGCCAACGTCTTATCTCCCGCGAAACGCTAACAGAGAGTACTTCAGATGACCCGCACTCTGACGATGATCGCAGCCCTTGCCTGTCTTGCTATTGGCGGGTGGGTTTTGACCAACCAAAGCCAGACGACCACGATTGAACCGATTGGCGCTGCGTTTGCGCAGGATGCCTCCGACGTCGACACGTCGATGGTCAAGGACATGTCAATCGGCAACCCGGACGCATCGGTTACCGTGATCGAGTATGCCTCGTTCACATGCCCGCACTGTGCTTCGTTTCACGCCAATAACTTCAAGCAGCTGAAAGCGGACTTTATCGACACCGGTAAGATCAACTTTATCTATCGGGATGTGTATTTTGACCGTCCGGGTCTCTGGGCGGCGATCATCGCGCGGTGTGGCGAAGGTGCAGAAAACCGGTTCTTCGGCATCGCTGATCTGATCTATGAACGTCAGAACCAGTGGGCCCGGTCCGACAATCCGCAGCAGATGGTCGATCAGCTTCGGACCATTGGCAAGACGGCGGGCCTGACGGACGCCCAACTGGATGCCTGCCTGACGGATGGTGACAAAGCCCAAGCGCTTTATGCCGTATACCAGCAGAACGCCGAGAAAGACGGGATCAGCTCGACACCGTCTTTCGTCATCAATGGCCGCAAGTACAGCAACATGGCCTATGACGAGATGAAAGAAATCATTGAAAGCAAGCTCGACAGCTAAGCGAACAAGGCGGCAAGCCGGTCTTTCAGGTCGGCTTGCTCATTGATACGGAGGCGCACAGGAAGTGCGAGCACCCGCTTTCGAAAGCTCTCCGGCAACCGGACCGCATCTTTTTCCGTCGTCACAAGTTGCGCATCCAGAGCTAAGGCCTCCAGTTCCAAACGCTTCATCAAAGCGTCGGTCAGGGGCTGATGATCGTCCAAAGGTTCAGCGCGCAAAAGGTTGGCACCTGTCGCGCGGACTGTGCGGAAAAACTTCTCCGGGTGCCCAATACCGGCAAAGGCCAGAACGTTTTGTCCGACCCAGTCCATTCCCGTTTCGAGCAAGCGAAGCTCTGCGGTCACGTGTGGAGTTTGAACGTGACCACCCCAAACGTCTTTGAAGCTTTGTTGCGCAGCGGGTTCGCCAATTGAGATCAACACATCCGCACGCGCAAGACCGGACGGAACCGGCTCGCGCAGCGGACCGCCGGGTAAAACCCGACCATTTCCAAAGCCAAAGGACGCATCGACGGTCACCAGGCTCAGCGCCTTTGGAACGGACGGGTTCTGGTGCCCGTCATCTAAAATCACGATCTCGGCGCCCGCATCTTCCGCCAAGGCAACGCCAGCGGCCCTGTCGCGCGATATCCAGGTCGGTGCAAAGGCGGCAAGCAGAAGTGGCTCGTCCCCGACCGTTTTGGCATTGTGCTTAGCGATATCGACCCGCAGCGGCCCGGGTGCTTCGCCGCCATAGCCACGGGACACGATATGCACCTTACGGTCCGCCAAAAGCTCGGTGAGCGCGATGACAGTTGGCGTCTTGCCGGTCCCACCGACGTTCAGATTACCGACTGAGACAACGGGTATCTTTGGTGTGTAACTTGGTGGCTTGGCAACGCGTCGGGCTGTTGCGCGCGCATACAGCGCTGAAAGTGGCGAAAGCGCGGAAGATAGCAAGCCCGGTGCACTGGGTGGGTTTTGCCAAAATCCCGGTGGCCGCATCAGCGGTGGTCTTCCATGGCAAGAATGCGCTCTTCCAGAGTCTCCGCGATGCGTTCGACCACATGCGCACTCTCGGTCGTCACACTCCAGCCCGCTTGCGCGAGCGAGGCCGCTTTGTCCGGCGCCAACAAGGTTATAACAGCGTCGGCGAGCTCATCGGCGTCTTTGACCGGCATGCTGGCGCCATGCAGATCCAGCGCGTCGAACCGCGCCGAATTCCGCCCAAGATGGGGACCGTGCAGAACCGCTGAACCCAACGCCGCCGCATTGAATGGATCAGTGGGGGCCGCGCCCGGGGTCAAGCTGCCGCCAATGAAACTGGTTGGTGCCAAACGGTACCAAAGGCCCAACTCTTCCTCAGTGTCGGCAATGTAAATCTGTGTTTCAGGGTCCGGTTCTTCCAGAAGGCTCCGCATCGCGACCCGCCAGCCAAGACCCTCAAGTCTGGAAGAGATTTGTCCGACATCCTCCCCCGGACGCGGCACCAGAAGCAATAGCAGCCGATGCGCTGATCGAAACGCCTTGCGATGCGCAGCCTCAATCACCTCGATCTCGTCCCGCGTCACCTCTGCGGCAAGCCAGACAGGTCGGCCGCCCAAGAGAACAGCGAGATCATCACATTCGGCCTCGTTGCATGGGAGCGCATAGACTGTGTCTGCAAGAGGCCCGGTGATCTCGACCCGCGTGTTTTTCCCGCGAAGGTGGCTTCGCATGATATTGGCGTCAGAGGCCGATGCAGCAAAGCAGGTGTCGAAAAGGCCCAGATACCCGGGCAACTTGCGCATACTCGGCGTTCCGCCTCTTCGTGCGGTTGTATGGAACAAGGGGATGCGTCTGTGATGCGCCTTGGCGAAAAGGTTCGGTCTTGGCGGGTAGCCGATCACGATCCCGAAGTCCGGGCGCCAGTGGTCAAAAAAGCGGGTGACAGTGCCGTCTGTGTCACCGGGTGCGAACTGGTGGATGACCGCTTCACCTACCGCGTCGACGAGCGGTGTGTCTTCCAGCGGTGTCGTGAGAATGTGAACCGATGTCTCAAGTCGCTGGCTGAGCGCTTGCGCCAGCGCGGGCCCCGGCCCGGACGCGGCTGCGGATTCGGTCATCAGCCAGATCAAAGTTCCGGTTGGCCGGGGAACCTGGGTTTGTCCCAGCGTTTCGTCGCGCCGGTCGGCAGCGACAGCGCCGGACTTTCCAAGCGCCATCCGTTTCACACGGTCAACCGCTTGGCCCCAGCGGGAGACAATACGCGGTTTGGTATTGTCGCTCAGTTCCCCAACTCCTCGGTAGAGGACGCCGCGGCCTCTTCGTCACGCAGGCGGTGCAGATGCGCGATGTAGTAGCGCATATGCGCGTTATCCACAGTTCTTTGCGCTGCCGATTTCCAGGCGTCGTAGGCGCTATCGTAGTCCGGAAAAATTCCAACAATGTCGATCTCGTCCACATCGCGGAAAACGTTCTTGGATGGATCGACAAGTTCGCCGCCAAAGACAAGATGGAGCCGTTGAGCCATGGTATTGTCCCTTATGATATGCGGGGCCATCGGTACCTTAGACGGACCGAGATTTCGACCCCCGTTTTGTCGAACCTATCGTCGCAAGACCGGCTTTGGGCGATGCTTCGGAATTGAAAGTTTGACCCGCCCGTTTTCGTGCAGCGCATAGCAACATCCGTCATCGAACACGACGGGCACCAGCGGCTGCCCCCAGCCTGCACCAGTGTCTATGTTCACCCGGTTGCCGTAGTGCGTGGGTTCATCAACCGGCGTGTGCCCGTGGACAATGACAGCCTCATGATCGCCAAGATGCCAAAGAAATTCATCCCGTATCCAAAGAAGATCGCTCTCCTCCTGGGCCTCGATCGGAAAACCCGGTCGAATGCCTGCATGGACAAAAATCATCCCATCCGCACGTAGCCAGACCGGCAGATTTCTCAGAAAGGAGAGATGTTCGTCCGGGATCGCCGAGCGTACACGGCGGACGAACGCTTCTTTGGATTCGAGTAGGGATTTTTTCAGCCCGTAGGATGCAAGTGTGGCTTTGCCGCCCATGACTGTGTGCAGCCACGTCATCCCGGATTTCAGCTTTGGGTTCGTTTCGTCCCCGCCATCGACGAAATCGAGGAGCATCTGGTCGTGATTGCCCTTCAGAACCAACCAGTCACGGCCCGATCCAATACCTTCCATCAGGTATTCGATAACCTTGCTGGTGTCCGGCCCGCGATCGCAAAGATCGCCAACGTGGATCACGGTTGCCTTGGTGTCGTGGGCCGCCATGTCGGCCTCGATCAGTGCGTGTGCCGCACGCAACTTGTCATAGTGACCGTGAATATCACCCACTGCGTAAATCATGGCGTCACATAGTCCGCTTTGCGCGCGGGATCCAAGCGTTCGATAGAGCGAATGCGCGAAAAATGTGATGGTTGCAGCGCATTGGCATTTACCTGTGCGCGAACCAGACCATTCGAACGGCAAGAAGCTGTTGAAGCGCTAAAGCGCACTCTCCAGTCAAACGCGTAGACGCCGTCGGATAGGCGAAGGTTTCTTAGTCGCCGTCACGCGCTTTCAGTTCATCCTCGGTCGTCCTGACACGCGGGCGGTCAGCCATCTTGAACGGTGAGTTTTCCTGATGGTATTGCGCATTGACCCGGCAGTTGTCGCACATCTGAATCAACCGCGTGTTGTCGCTGTCTTTATACATCCAATGCTTGTCTTCCAGCTTCGCGACGATGGTTTCGATGGTCGACTTCACGCCGAAGGGCACGCCGCACTCGATGCACTCGAACGGTTCTTCCTCGTTCAACATTTGATAAGAAAGCGCGTCTTTCCTCAGGTCGAGTTGCGGCACGAGGGTGATTGCGCTTTCGGGACAGCTCGACGCGCAGAGACCGCATTGCAGACAGGCAGTCTCCTGAAAGCGGACCGAGGGTTTCTCCGGGTTGTCGCCGAGCGCGCCCGCCGGGCAGAGTGAAACACAGGCAAGGCAAAGCGTGCACGCCTCGGTATTGATCTCGATTTTGCCGTATGGCGCGCCTTCGGGAAGCTCCAACACCGTTTCATCATTATGGAGCGCGGTTGCCGCCAGACGTGTTACGTCACGTCGTCCGCCAACCGGAAGAATGGGGCTATGCTCGGGAACAGCCGTTGTGAAGCCATAGAGGTCCTCCTCCAGCGCATCCGGCTCCGCGACATCGAGGACATGAACGCTCACATCCCGGCTCAGCGCACGCCCAAGTGCCACTTCACGCTCAATAACCGCATGATCGCTGCGGGGGCCGGGCACAAGCGCAACAGAGGCGAAGCCAACGCCCAGGGCCGCCATGATCTCGGCATGGCCGACGCCCTCAACAGACGGGACTTCGACAGGAATGACGTCGGCTGGCAACCCACGACCAAACCGTGCGGAGAGGCGGATCATCTCGCCGCCCCAATCGGCCTCGTGAAAGAGCGCGCGCGGAGCCTCCCCGCCCGCCGCGCGGTAGGCGGAGGCAAGGGTGCGTAAGCGCGAGAACAGGACGCTGACAGACGGATCGTCATACGATGCAGCCCCTGATGGACAGACTGCGGCACACGCACCGCATCCTGCACATATGTCGGGGTCAATGGCGACGGTGTCACCATCCGGTTTGATTGCGCCGGTCGGGCAAACGTTCAGGCAGCGGTCACAGCCCTTGCGCTGGGCGCGGGAATGGGCGCAGAGGGTTTCTTCGAAGCGAATGTAAATCGGTTTCTCAAAAACACCTTGCAAGTCACATGCCTCGCTCACGGCCCGCTCCACCGCGATCGGATCTCCGGGGTCGGGCCGCACATAGCCATCGCGCTTGTGGTCTGCCGGGAACAGCGGGGCCTCACCGCGAAGGTCTAGAATGATGTCACAAGACGACTTCACGCCGCTTCGTGCCGGTCCAAACTGTCCTGCACCCCGACCACCTGGCTTCAATTCGCGGAAGGCGTCCACTTCGACTTCAAACCTACCAAGCGCCCCCGCAGCTCGGCGCAGCACACCCGACGTGATATCGAAACGGCCATCGGGCGTAACATCGTCGGGCGTGTCTGTCAGAAGGCACGTCACGGCCAGTGTGCCGGACATCCGTTCTGCAATGGGCAAAACCAAGCTGGAGCGTCCTAGCACAAGACAGGTGCCTTCGGATACGATCTCGCGCACAGGTGTTTCAGGCCGTGGCAAGACAGCTTCCGCCAGCAAGGCGGCCTGTTTGGCATGTGCATTTGCATCGTCGGTCCAGCCCGCCCGATCCCGAGTGTCTACCGTAGCCAGCCGGGTCTCGGCGCCCATCTCTTCCGCCAACTCTTCGAAAAGAGCCGTCATCTGACCGCAGGCAACCAAGGTCGTCCCGTCGCCTTCAAGCGCCTTGCCCGCGACATCCAGATCAGTCGTGCAAAGCGCTGTCGTTACCTTCACGGCGACACCGCCCAACGCCTTTGACGCTGTCTCGGCATCCACGCTCATCGAGCCTTCGCAGCTGCAAAGCAGAAGCTGATTGATTTGAGCCATGTGGTCCTCCCGAGGATGCATCTTGCGGGGATGTTTTGACAAAGTCCATCCGCCTGTGGTCTCGTGCCGCGCATGGAGGACACACCGAAGATCTTGAGCATTCCAATGGGCGTGGTTCTGCGTCGCCGCCCGGGTGTCACACGTTGGGCCAAATGGGCGTGGTCAGCCGAAGCGGTTCTGCCGCATGCTGGCCCCGGCGGTTTTCGCGTTCTGCGTGAAGACGGCGAAGTGACCGACTTTCATGCGGCGACAGTCCCCATGGATTTGCACCACACCGAATGTGAGGGCTATCGCACCTCGCTGATGATGAGACCGCCCAGCGTGTTTGTCATTCTCGACAAGGATGAGAATGCGGATAACGAGCATGGCGTCGCGGTTCATACCGTCACCGCCAGTTCCGACCTGGCGCTGGACTGGCAGGACAGCGCCGAGATGATCGTAGAGCCTGTCCCTATGCCTGAAATGTTGATCGGCATCGTGCGCGACTTTTGCGAAGCGCATTTCGACGACACTCCTTTTGTCAAAAGGAAGCGGGACAAGAAGCATGTGGATTTGGTCGAGGACGGCATCGGCGATGCGCGCATCAAACAAGTTGCGGATGTCTATCGTAGCCCCACCTCATTGAAAGCGCGTCGTGATGAGTGAGGACGACTTTCTCTCACGGTGGTCACGGCGCAAGCGCTCCGTGGCTGAAGAGGAGAGCACGCCTGCCGATCCTGCGCCGTTGACAACCTCTGAACCAGAGGAGCCACAAACGCAGGAAGAGGAAGACGCGCTTCTTTCGCAGTTGAATCTGCCGGCTCCCGAAAGCCTGAAGCCGGGCGACGATTTCTCGGCTTTCATGGCAGATGGAGTGCCGCAGTTTCTGCGCAAACGCGCGCTCCGAATTCTGTGGCGCTCTAATCCGGTGCTGGCGAATCTGGACGGCCTGAACGACTACGACGAAGATTTCAGATCGCCTGAATTGACCCAGAAAGTGCTGGCAACCGCATATCAAGTCGGGCGCGGCATCGTGTCTCAGGTCACCGAAACCGAGACGGCTGCATCGGAAAACCCGCCGCCAGATGAGGTTGAAACTCCCGTCAGTGAGGATGCGGAGGTTGCCGAGATTTCGCCGGAAAATCAGGCTCCTGTGAATACGGTTGTACACAGTGAAGAACCGGAACAAGCGGTACGCCCGCGTCGGATGCGCTTCACATCACAAAGCTGACTAAAATAGTAAGATATTGAGACTGCACGATTTTATTTGCCCAACGGTAAAAAACTGACCTAGCGTTACAGGATGAAGAGCATTCTGGTCATACGATGACCTTGCAGGGAACGACTGCTGAACAGATGAACGATGTCGCGGAAGAAGACTTTCTGCGCGCCGATTTGTATCGTCTTCTGGCGACGCTGTTGGCAAAAGCGCCGACCGCCGAGACGATCGAAATGTGCGCCAAGCTTTCCGGCGACGGTTCAGATTTGGGAGAGGGCATCGCCGCACTCTCCAAAGTCGCGTCTGTTACTAATGCAAAGGCGTTGGAGCGCGAATACAACGCGCTCTTCATCGGCCTCGGACGGGGTGAGCTTTTACCTTATGGTAGCTTTTACCTCACAGGTTTCCTCAATGAGAAACCGCTGGCCCGGCTCCGGGGACATATGACCGAACTGGGTATCGAGAGAAATCCGGACGTGAAAGAACCCGAAGATCACATCGCGACACTGTGTGAGATCATGTCAGGTTTGATCCTGGGCGATTACGGTGCGCCGCTGTCCGTCGAAGATCAGCACGCGTTCTTCAACACCCACATCGCGACGTGGGCATCACACTTTTTCAAGGATCTGGAGGCCGCCGAAGGCTCGGTCTTCTATGCGCCGGTCGGCAAGATCGGCCGCGCATTCATGGAGATCGAGATCGAAGCCTTCCGAATGGAGGCCTGACCCCAACCAGGTCTTGAAGGGAAACGTCCACAGCTAGAGGAGGACCAGCCATGGACGAGAAGAAGAAAGAAGGCGCAAGCCGCCGCGACTTTCTGAAACTTGCTGGAACATCGGCACCCGCCGCTGTCGCGGTTGCGGCAGTCGGCTCTGAGGCCGCCGCCGAGGAGGCGCAGCCGGGTTCGGCACTGAAGAAAACCGAGCATGTGAAGCAGTATCTTGCTTCCGCTCGGTTCTGAGGGAGGATTTGCGATGCTGAGAAAGAAGACAGCAAATGTCGCGCGCTCGGGCCGGTCCGGCTCGATCATGGCGCGGGCTGGTCAATCCAAAGTGGATCGCCGGGCATTCCTGCGCGGTTCTGGTCTGGCCGTTGGTGGTCTTGCCGCGCTGAGCACCGTGGGCCGCGTGACGCCCGCCGCCGCACAAGCCGGTGCCGCTTCAGGTAAAGTCGAGATCAAGAAGTCCGTCTGCACCCACTGCTCGGTGGGGTGTACGGTTCTGGCTGAGACCGAAAACGGCGTCTGGACCGGTCAGGAACCGGCCTGGGACAGCCCGTTCAACCTCGGTGCACATTGCGCGAAAGGGGCTGCGGTCCGCGAGCACGCCCATGGTGAGCGTCGTCTGAAGTACCCGATGAAGCTGGTCGATGGCGAATGGACCCGCGTCAGCTGGGACGAAGCGATCAACGAGATCGGCGACCAGATGCTTTCGATCCGCGAAGAAAGCGGACCGGATTCGGTCTACTGGCTCGGTTCAGCCAAGCACAACAACGAACAGGCGTATCTGTATCGTAAGTTCACCGCCTACTGGGGCACGAACAACATCGACCATCAGGCGCGTATCTGTCACTCGACAACGGTTGCGGGTGTGGCCAACACATGGGGCTACGGCGCCATGACCAACAGCTACAACGACATCCACAACAGCCGGGCGATCTTTATCATCGGTGGTAACCCTGCCGAGGCGCACCCCGTTTCGCTTTTGCATGTCCTCCGTGCAAAAGAGCAGAACAACGCGCCGGTGATCGTTTGTGACCCACGCTTCACGCGCACGGCAGCACATGCCGACGAATATGTGCGGTTCCGTCCGGGTTCCGACGTGGCGCTCGTCTGGGGCATCCTCTGGCACATCTTCGAGAACGGCTGGGAAGACAAAGAGTTCATCCGCACCCGCGTCTGGGGCATGGACCAGATCAAGGCCGAAGTGGCCAAGTGGACGCCCGAAGAAGTCGAGCGTGTCACGGGCACACCGGGCTCGCAGCTTGAGCGTGTCGCACGGACACTGGCCAACAACCGCCCCGGCACTGTGATCTGGTGCATGGGGGGTACCCAGCACACCAACGGCAACAACAACACACGCGCTTACTGCGTGTTGCAGTTGGCGCTTGGCAACATGGGCACGACGGGGGGTGGCACGAACATCTTCCGCGGCCACGACAACGTGCAGGGCGCAACCGACCTAGGCGTTCTCGCCGATACGCTGCCGGGTTACTATGGCCTGTCGGCCGGCTCTTGGGCCCATTGGGCACGCGTCTGGGAAGAGGATCTGGATTGGCTCAAAGGCCGGTTCAACACCTTGCCGGGCAAAGGCAAGGACGGCGGCGATCTTGCGATGATGAACGAACGGGGCATCCCGGTATCGCGCTGGATCGACGGCGTTCTGGAAGACAAGGAAAACCTTGTTCAGCCGGACAACACCCGCGCAATGGTTCTCTGGGGCCACGCACCGAATTCGCAGACCCGTCTAGTTGAGATGAAGGATGCGATGGAGAAGCTCGACCTGATGGTCGTGGTCGATCCATTCCCGACAGTGTCGGCCATCCTGCAGGACCGTCAGGACGGTGTATACCTGCTGCCTGCCTCGACCCAGTTCGAGACACGCGGTTCGGTGACGGCTTCGAACCGCTCGCTCCAGTGGCGCGAGAAGGTGATGGACCCGCTCTTCGAGAGTCTGCCGGATCACGTCATCATGGCGAAGTTTGCCAAGAAGTTCGGCTTTGAGGATCGTCTCTTCCGTAACATCGCGATGGATGGCGAAGACGAACCGAACCTCGAAGACATCCTGCGGGAGATTAATCGCGGCATGTGGACGATCGGTTATACCGGCCAGTCGCCCGAGCGTCTTAAGATGCACATGGCCAACCAGCACACGTTCGACCGGACGACGCTGCAAGCTGTGGGCGGACCAGCCGATGGCGATTTCTACGGTCTGCCGTGGCCATCGTGGGGCACACCCGAGATGAACCATCCGGGCACGCCAAACCTCTACGACATGTCGAAGCCGGTCTCGAAAGGCGGTCTGACCTTCCGTGCGCGCTTCGGTGTTGAGCGGGATGGCGACAACCTTTTGGCCGAAGGTGTGTATTCCGAGGGTTCGGAAATTCAGGACGGTTATCCAGAGTTCACCATGCAGATGCTGATGGACCTTGGATGGGACAGCGACCTGACCGACGAAGAACGCGCAGCGATTGACGCTGTCGCTGGCCCGAAGACCAACTGGAAGACCGACCTGTCAGGCGGCATCCAGCGGGTCGCGATCAAGCACGAGTGTGCGCCCTTCGGGAACGCAAAAGCCCGTGCCGTCGTCTGGACCTTCCCGGATCCGGTGCCGCTCCATCGCGAGCCGCTTTACAGCAACCGGCGTGATCTGGTCGCGGATTATCCGACCTATGACGACAAGACATTCTGGCGGGTGCCGACGCTTTACGCATCGATCCAGCAGAACGACTTCTCGGCGGATTATCCGATTGTCCTCACCTCCGGCCGTCTGGTGGAGTATGAGGGTGGTGGCGATGAGACGCGCTCGAACCCCTGGCTGGCCGAACTCCAGCAAGACATGTTTGTCGAAATCAACCCGCGCACTGCCAACAACATCGGCGTGCGGGACGGCGAGCAGGTCTGGGTCGAAGGCCCCGAAGGTGGCAAGGTCAAAGTCATGGCCATGCTGACCAATCGGGTGGGCGAAGGCGTGGCCTTCATGCCCTTCCACTTCGGCGGCCATTTCCAGGGCGAGGACAGACGGCACAAGTACCCGACAGGGGCTGATCCGTATGTGCTTGGCGAAAGCTGCAACACCGCGCAGACCTATGGCTACGACTCCGTGACGCAAATGCAGGAGACCAAAGCCACACTCTGCAAGATCACTGCGGCGTAAGGGAGGAAAGAGAGATGGCAAGAGTTAAGTTTCTCGTCGACGCCGAACGCTGCATTGAGTGCAACGCCTGCGTCACCGCGTGTAAGAACGAGCACGAAGTCCCGTGGGGCATCAACCGCCGCCGGGTTGTGACGATCAATGACGGTGACCCGGGCGAACGCTCGATCTCGGTCGCTTGTATGCATTGCTCGGACGCGCCCTGTATGGCCGTGTGCCCGGTGGACTGCTTCTACCAGACCAATGACGGGATCGTCCTGCACTCGAAGGACCTCTGCATTGGCTGTGGCTACTGCTTCTACGCGTGCCCCTTCGGCGCGCCGCAGTTCCCGCAAGCAGGCAACTTCGGTTCGCGCGGCAAGATGGACAAATGCACCTTCTGCGCCGGTGGCCCGGAAGATGACATGTCCACGGTCGAGTTCCAGAAGTACGGGCGCAACCGTGTGGCAGAGGGCAAACTGCCGATCTGCGCCGAGATGTGTGCGACCAAGGCGCTTCTTGGTGGTGACGGTGACGATGTCGCCGATATCTACCGCGAACGTGTTGTGGCACGGGGCTTCGGTTCTGGCGCGTGGGGCTGGGGCACAGCCTACGACCAGAAGGGCGGCTGAGCCACCGCACCAAATTTAATGACTTGGAGCGCCCCGGCTGTTAGCTTGGGGCGCCCAACTGATGTGAAAGCGGTCAAAAGGTCTATGGAACAACCGACACAGCGTGTCAGATCAGAACTGCCCAGTGGCGATCCAACCTTGCTGAACAAGGTGGCTTGGTCACGCCGCTGGAGCGATCCAAACGCTAGTGTCGACTTTGCCAAGACGGCCCGCAATGCAGCCGCCAAA
>JBCBBB010000002.1:0-120388 GCA_038532095.1 Pseudomonadota bacterium | reverse complement strand
GTTTTGAAAGAAGGTATCGCGCTGCACATTCAAGCGCCCATAGGCCATATCCACATCACCGGCCTCAACCGCAGTTACGAAGGCTGACGCAAAGTCCTGCGGCGGCATAAGCTCGAAGGTCGGAACCAAGAGGCGGTTTGGGACCATCTCGACCACAAGATCGATGACCGCACCCGTCAACCCGTATCCGCCCATCGTCAAGGCAAAGAGGTCGCTGTTCTCACTGCGGGAGGCCGTTACGAGATCTCCGCTGGGCAACAGAAGTCGCAGGCTTTGCACGGTCGCACACATTGGGCCGTGTGGCACCGGCCAGCCATGCGCATTCACGCAGAAGGTGGCGGCCACGCCGAAATCGTTGTTCGATTGCATGACCTTCGGACTGAACCCAATGGGGTCCAGCGCGGTGATAACGTCGCTCCACCGGGCGCCTGCATGAACACGATATGTCTGGTTTGCCGTATCGGGTTCGACCAAGGCATTGTCGAAAGTTATGGCGTGCCCATCCCTTGGGATCGCATGACCACCCATTGAGTGGCGCGCTGCCCCGATGTTGAACGGTCGACCCTCCGCCCGCGCCTCAGCCATCTCGACGCGCAAAATGTCAATCAGGGCTTCGTCCGGGTCGTTTGGAACAATGCTGTGACGAAACACCGGTGTCTCGTTCAGAAGGCTTGCGTCATTCAGAGTGTTCTCAGTACCTGTCGGAACAATTCGTCTTGTGCCCGCCACGGTGGGCACCTTGCCGGACAAGCGTGCACCCGCATAGCCGCCAACCGCGGCACCCGCCCCGAGCAACATCGCACGTCTTGTGAAACTCATGTCTCACCTCTTGGGCGCACACTCCCCTGCGCCACCTGACCTTTCCATGTAAAGTAAGACGCCGAACACGCCATTTATCGAGCGAAACTGACCGGTTCCCGAAATTTCAATGCCAACTGATTCCGAAACGCACCATGCGCTAGAGGTCAAATGTCGCAAAGACCGGGGCGTGATCCGACGGTTTTTCCCACCCGCGCGCGTCTCGCAGAACCCGCGAGGAATGACTTGCATTTGCGATATCCGGAGTTGCCCAGATGTGATCCAACCGACGCCCCTTGTCGGCGGCATCCCAATCCCGCGCGCGATAGGACCACCAGCTGTAGAGCAATCCTTCCGGAATATCCTTGCGTGTCACATCGACCCACGCCCCGGCCTCCTGAACATCACCGAGCGCGTCGACTTCGACCGGCGTGTGACTGACGACCTTGAGAAGTTGCTTGTGGCTCCAGACATCATCCTCACGCGGGGCAATGTTCAGATCGCCGACAAGTATGGATTTCTCTTGCTTTTCAGTGTGATACGTATCCCGCATCTCGGCCAGAAAATCGAGCTTCTGGCCAAACTTCTCGTTCACCTCCCGGTCTGGAACGTCGCCGCCAGCCGGGACATAGAAATTGTGAACCGTGACCCCGTTTTCCAATCGGCCCGCCACATGGCGCGCATGTCCGAGCCCGGCCCAATCGCGATCCCCCGCATCTGCCATAGGCAATTTCGAGAGGATCGCGACACCATTGTAGCCCTTCTGACCACGCGCGATCATATGCACGTAACCCAGGGCCTCAAACGAAGCGAACGGGATTTTCTCAACCGGTGACTTGCATTCCTGAAGGCAGAGGATGTCCGGCATCTCTTCCTGCATGAGTTTCGACACAAGAGCTTCGCGCAGGCGCACGGAATTGATGTTCCAGGTGGCAATTGTAAATGGCATATCGGTCCAACCTTGCTGCGTCCTTGCCCGTGTTTCGGTAAGGGCCGGGTAAACTCTATCGGGTGTCCCGGATCTGCGGGAATTGCTGGGTATTGTCCATCCGGTAGTTGGGTCACGCAGTTATCGTGACCAAACCTTGCTTGGGGTTCATCAAGCGATGGGTGGCGGGCATGTTACTTCAGCGGAAAATCCGAAACCGCTGTCGCCGCGCCCTGGTCTTCAAGCCGTTGATAGGCGGCAGTTACTGCGTCGCGGAACGCTTCTGACGCCGCAAGATCGCGGCCGAAAACCTCTGTGACGCTTAGAAGGGCCTCTACCTTGCCGACAGCGCCAGATGCCGCATCGGACGCCTGCTTCAGCCGGTCGGCCATGGGATCACGCACGTCGATCGGCGCGCCTGTTTCGTCAACGCCGCCCACGTAACGCATCCAGGCGGCCACCACGAGGCATAGTCCGGTCGGCAAATGTCCGTCCTTCAGATGATCACGAACGGTGCCGAGAAGTCTCTGCGGCAGCTTCTGACTGCCGTCCATGGCAATCTGCCATGTGCGGTGCTGGATGTTGGGATTTCGATACCGGGCCAGCAAGGCATCAGTGTAGGCCTGCAAGTCTTCGCCTTCCGGCTGTGGAACTGTCGGCAAAATCTCCGACTGCCAAAGATACTCGCAGAACGCGGTAAAACCGGGTGCAGCTATGGTACCGGCGATGGTCTGGTGGCCGGCGAGGTAACCCAGATAGGCCAAGGCCGAATGCGTGCCGTTGAGACAGCGCAGTTTCATTGTCTCGTGCGCGTCTACACTTTGCACAAACTGTGCCCCGGCCCGGTCCCATGCCGGGCGGCCACTGACGAAGCTGTCCTCGATCACCCATTGACGAAACGGCTCGTGAAACACAGCCGCCGGATCGTGATACCCGATTGCCTTCTCCAATTCGGCAAGGTCTTCGTTCGTTGTGGCCGGCGTGATCCGGTCAACCATGGTTGACGGGAAGGCGCCATGCTGCGCGATCCAGTCCACCAGATCAGGGAACACGTGCTTCGCAAAGTCGCGAACCACCGTTTTTGTGACGTGACCATTGGACGGCAGGTTATCGCAGGACATGACTGTGAATGGGGGTGTCCCACTCAGTCGCCGCGCTTCAAGCGCCGCTGCAATCAGGCAAACAGCAGAACGTCGTCCCGACGGGTCGGCAAGATCCGCCGCGATGTCAGGGTGGGTCAGGTCCAGACCTTTGGTCGTGGGATCGTAACCATAACCCTTTTCGGTGATCGTAAGTGACACGATCTTCACCTTTGGGTTCGTCAGTACCTTAACCACTGCGGACGGGTCCTCCGACGCAACCAGAACATTCGCGATCGACGTTATGATCTTGTGCGTTTCACCCTCCGGGCCGAGTTCGACGGCTGTGTAGACACCGCCTTGCGGAAGGAGTTGGTCCCGTGCCGTGGGACTTTTCAGGCTGACGGCTTCGATGCCCCAGTCGCCACCTGCCATTTCCATCGCCTCATGCGTGAAGGCGGCGTTGAACGCACGGAAGAAGGCTCCCGGCCCGAAATGCACGATACCGGTTCCGGGCGCCGGTCCGTCGCGCATGAGACGATCAGAGGCCATAGGCATCTTTCGCCAGCGTTACAGTCAGATCGTGCGCAAGTTCAAACGCTTCCGCTTCGCGCAAGCGACCTGTGCAGACAAGTTGGGACAGGTAAGCGCAGTCGGAGCGCCGCGCCACATCGTGACGTGCAGGGATCGAGCAGAATGCGCGCGTGTCATCGTTGAACCCGGCGGTGTTATAGAACCCGCAGGTTTCAGTGGTGGTTTCTCTGAAGCGCTTGATGCCTTCGAAACTGTCGAAGAACCACCACGGCGGACCAAGCTTCAGTACCGGGTAGGCCCCGGCGAGCGGTGCAAGTTCGCGCCCATATGTCGTTTCATCCAGTGTGAAGAGAATGACTGTCAAATCGGGTTCCATCCCGACAGCATCCAAAAGCGGCTTCAGCGCCGCGACGTAATCGGTCCGGCCTGGGATATCGAACCCCTTGTCACGGCCATGTGCGGCAAACACCGGCGCGTTGTGGTTCCGCCGCGATCCGGGGTGGATTTGCAGCGTCAGGCCATCCTCAAGGCTCATCCGCGCCATCTCGGTCAGCATATGCCCGCGAAAGGCGTCCGCTTCGTCGGCGGTGAGGTCTCCTTGGATCGCTTTGTGAAACAGTGTCTCAGCATCAGCAGTCGCCAGGTTTTCAGTTCTTGCCGTTGGATGACCGTGATCGGAGGCTGTGGCTCCGAACGACTTGAAGAATGCCCGACGCGCCCGATGCGCGTTCAGGTACCCCGTCCACGTGGTCGTGTCTTCTCCGGTCAGTTCCCCGAGCTGCTCGATATTCTCTGCAAAACCTTCGAACTCGGGATCGGTGACGGCGTCCGGCCGGTATGTCGTGATGACACGGCCCTGCCAACCACTGTCCTGAATGATCTTGTGCCATCTGAGATCCTCAAGCGCCCCTTCCGTCGTGGCCAGCACGTCGACGTTGAATTGCTCGAACAAGGCGCGGGGCCGGAACTCCGGGCGGGCCAGGCAGGCGTCGATATGGTCGTAATACGCCTCGGCCGTCTCTGCGGAGAGGACATCTGTCAGGCCGAACACATGTTCAAACGAATGATCCAGCCACATGGCAGACGGCGTTCCACGGAACAGGTGGTAATTCTCCGCGAAGCGCTGCCAGATGGTGCGTGGGTTCGCCTCAGTCGGGCCGCCATCGACACGGGGCACACCGAGATCGGTGAGAGGCACACCCTGGCTCACCAGCATTCGAAAGACATAGTGGTCAGGAATGACGAAAAGCTCGGCTGGATTGGCAAAGGGCATGTCTTCTGCGAACCAACGTGGATCACAATGACCATGCGGGCTGACAATCGGCGCGTCGGCAATGGTGCGATACAGTGCGCGCGCCAAATCACGCGGCCTCGGTTCGACCGGAAACAAACGATCCGGATCCGTCAGTGACATGTTGGCCCTCCCTTTCGCGTACCTGTCTTAGGCGAGGGCGCGGGCACTGTCACGTTGGCCGTTGAGATTGGTGGACATATCGGTCCATATGCTTTGCAAAGCCATGAAGGACGCTCCACAAATGCCAAGACTGCTGTCGATCGGAGAGTGTATGATCGAACTGGCGCCGACGCCGGACGGAACATTCAGCATAGGATTTGCCGGGGATACGTTCAACACGGCATGGTACGCGCGCCGGATCGCGGAACCGGACATCGAAGTCGCCTATCTTTCTGCCATTGGAGATGATGAACCTTCCGGACGCATGCGTGCGTTCATGTACGAAGCGGGCGTTGTGCCGGAGCTGGCGGTGCGCAAAGGAGGCACCGCAGGGCTTTACATGATCTCGCTTGAGAACGGCGAGCGGAGCTTTTCGTATTGGCGAAGCGCTTCGGCAGCGCGGACATTGGCCGATGACCTGAACGCTCTTCCCTGTGAACCCGGTGACGTGGCCTTCTTCTCTGGCATCACCATGGCGGTTTTGCCAGACGCCGGGCGCACACGTTTGCTGGCCGTGCTGGCTGAAGCAAGGGAAGCCGGTGTTACCGTGGTCTTCGACCCCAACCTGCGACCCCGCCTTTGGCCAGACACGGAAACCATGTGCGCACAGGTGATAGCTGCGGCATCAGTCGCGGACATTGCTTTGCCGTCTTTCGAAGACGAACAGGGCTATTTCGGGGACGTGGATATTGTGGCCACGGCAAACCGGTACTCAGATGTTGGCGTATCAACCGTGGTCGTGAAAGATGGCCCTGGACCCGTCCTGCTGCGAGAGAAAGGCCAGGACATGCGGATTGCGCCGGAAGCAGTTTCGACGGTCGTGGACACAACGGCGGCAGGTGACAGTTTCAATGCCGGATTCCTGATCGGACGCATGCAAGGTCTCGAGGCACCTGCGGCCGTCGCACAAGGATGCGCCTTGGCGCGCAAAGTGATTGCCGCACGCGGCGCTTTGGTTCCCGTCTAGATCACCTTACCCGGACACACCCCTTGCAAAGCGGTTCAGTCCCGTTCATCGAAAGAGGAACAGATAAGGGCCGTGCCGCGCCCAAGGGAGGTCTCATGACAACGCAACTGCGCATCGCACTCATTCGCGGTGACGGAATTGGTGTGGATGTTGCGAATGCGGCGATCGCCGTGGTGGAAGCAGCCCTTGCCAAGACCGGCGGGGGTAATCTGGTTCTGGATGAGATCGACGCCGGTGCCGCGTTTTTTGCTGAGACCGGTGTGGATATCGAAGCCGATGGCGAAGACCGCGCGGGGGCAGCGGATGCGATCTTTCTCGGTGCCATTGGTTTGCCAACTGTCCGGCACCCCGATGGGACTGAGATTTCCCCGCACTTGCGGCTCAGGGAACGATTTGGGCTTTATGCCGGGCTACGACCGGTGAAGGCTTATCCCAATGCCCCGCAACGACTGGCTGACCCAAGAGCGGCGGAGATCGATCTGGTGATCCTTCGGGAATCGACGGAAGGTCTGTTTTACTCGGCCGCGGCCCATGGCCGAAGCGATATTCGCGGTGACACGGAGGTCCGCGATACGCTGCGGATCACGCGGGCGACCACTGAAAAGCTCCACCATTTTGGGTTCCGCTACGCAGAGAAGCGCAAGGCGCGCGGGCGCCCCGGTAAGCTGACATGCGTCGACAAGGCAAACGTTTTTGCGTCGATGGCGTTTTTCAGAAAGATCTTCGATGAAATCACACCGAGCTACCCCAACGTAGAAACCGGCCACAATTATGTCGATGCGCAAGCGCTCGACCTGATCCGCCGCCCTTGGGACTTCGATGTGCTGGTGATGGAGAACATGTTCGGCGATATCCTGTCAGATCTGGCCGGTGGCCTTGTCGGCGGCATGGGTATGGCCGCTTGCGGCGAAATCGGTGATGAAACTGGTCTGTTCCAACCCGCACACGGCTCCGCGCCCGACATCATGGGACAAGACAAAGCCAACCCGCTAGCTGCCATCCTGTCGGGTGCGATCATGCTGGATTACCTCGCCGACAAAACAGACGACACGAAACTGGAAGATGCTGCCAACCTGATCGAGACAGCTGTCTCACAAGGCTTCGCCGACAACGCGCTTCGTCCGATGGAGTTTGGGGGCGATATGGGAACGAAGGCCGTCACAAACGAAGTACTCGACCGGATCGGCTAAGGCTTAGAGAGGAGCGCGGAATGAAAACCCGAACCAAGGTTGTCGTAATCGGGGGCGGTATTGCCGGCTGTTCCACGCTCTATCACCTGACAGAGGAAGGCTGGAGCGACGTCATGCTGCTGGAGCGGGACGAACTTACCTCTGGCACGACATGGCATTCCGCGGCGCAGGTCACCAATTTCGGCATGAACCAGACGATGGTGGGTCTGAAGAGCCATTCCATCGCGCTCTACAAAAAGCTCCGTGACGATCCAGAGTATCCGGTCGGCTATCATCATGGCGACGGCGGCATCCGGCTGGCCAACACCGAAGCTCAAATGGACGGGTACCGCCATTTTGCGTCGATGGCGCGCGGCATGGGCGTGACGTTTGAAGTGATCGATGCCGAGGAATGCGCGCGCCGACACCCGCTGATCTCAACGGAGAACCTGTTGGGCGGGCTTTGGGATGGCGAAGATGGAGATATCGACCCCGCCCAGCTCTGCCAGGCCCTCGCCTTTCATGCGCGGAAAGCCGGCGCGGAGGTTCATCGCAATACGCCGGTCACCGGCCTTCGGCAACTGAACGACGATACCTGGGACGTAGAGACGCCGAAGGGCACCATAAATGCCGATATTGTCGTCAACGCGTGCGGCTATCGCGTGAACGAAGTGGCGGCGATGATGGGTGTCCACCACCCTGTGGCATCGATGGAGCATCAGTATTTCGTCACCGAGGACATCCCGGCGATCATCGAAGCGGGCCACCGCATGCCGCTGCTCCGCTGTCCGATCAGCGATTACTACTCGCGCCAGGAAAAGAACGGTCTGCTGGTCGGTTTCTACGAACAGGACTGCAAGACCTGGGGGATGGACGGCATCAGCCCGGACTTCTCGAACGATCTATGCCCGGATGATCTGGATCGCGTGATGGATGTGCTCGAAGGCGCGTTCGCTCGGATGCCCGCCTTGACGGAAGTCGGGATCAAACGCGTGGTGAACGGACCTATCACATACACTATCGACGGTGCGCCGCTGGTCGGTCCTGTGCCAGGTAAGCGCAACGCGTTTTGTATCATCGGCCTGCGCGCCGGCCTTGGCGAAGGTGGCGGTCATGGGTGGTTGCTGGCGCAGCAGATTGTGCATGGTGAAGCCTGCTATGACACATGGGGGCTCGATCCGCGGCGGTTCACGGGACATGGCAACGCCGAGTTGACCGCTCTCAAGGCGATTGAGGACTACCAGAACGAGTTCCGGTTCCACTTCCCGCATGAGCACCGGCCAGCAGGCCGTCCGATCAAAACCACGCCTTTGACACCAATCCTCGCCGCGGAAGGTGCGGCGTTCGGTGTCGTGAACGGGTGGGAACGGATCGAATACATCAAACCCGCACCCGAATTCACCGAAATACACAGCTTCCGGTTCAACGAAGTGCATGACGTCGTCCGCGAAGAGGTCAAGGCCGTGCAATCTGGCGTTGGCCTCAGCGAAATCAGCGGCTTCAACCGTTTCGAGATCACCGGCGCAGATGCGCAATCCTTCCTTGATCGGATGATCTGCGGACGGTTGCCGCGCAAAGCCGGTCGGGTCGGTCTCGCCTACTTGCTCAACCACCACGGCATGGTGAAAGCTGAAGCCACGATCGCCAACTTGTCTGAAAGCCCCTCGGGACCGGAACGCAGTTGGTATGGCTCCGCCGCAGCAGCCGAGCAGCATGATATGGACTGGTTGACCACCCACATCGCACAAGACGAGGATGTGCAGATCACATCGCTGACCAACAGCTGGACCACGCTTGTTCTGGCTGGCCCGTACGCGAGAGAGGTGTTGTCAGGCGCAGCACGGGGCGATTGGTCTGCCGATGCCTTTCCATGGTTGTCGGTCTGCGAGGCCTTTGTGGGCATCGCGCCAGCAGTGGTCATGTCGGTGAGCTTCTCCGGCGAGCTGGCCTATGAAATCCACGTCCCGAATGCGCAGCTCTACGCCGCCTATCTGGCGCTGCGTTCCGCCGGGGAAGACCATGGGTTGCGCCTGTTTGGCAGCCGGGCCATCGAAAGCATGCGCATTGAGAAGGGGTTCCTGCACTGGAAAAGCGATTTGCTGACCGAGTTCGACCCGTATGAGACCGGCCTCTCTCGGTTTGTCCGCGCGGACAAACCTGCCTTCATCGGCAAAGAGGTCCTGGCGAAGCGGCTCGCCGAAGGGCCGCAGAAATCGCTGGTGACCCTTGCCGTGGACTGCACGGACAGGCCCGCGCATCCCGGAGCCTCGCTCATGCGTGACGGTCAGGTGGTGGGCACCGTCACGTCCGGCGACTGGGGTCATCGGACCGGTTTGAACCTTGCACTCGCTTTCGTGTCTCCGGACCTGGCCGCCGAAGGCACGGGCCTGGTCATCGATTTGCTCGGCGCGCTATGCCCGGCAAAAGTCATACCCCCTTGCCCTTACGATCCAGATTTCGCACTTCTCAAGAAGTAACCGCAGCAAGAGCAGGAGACCCTCATGACTGTCCATATTGGCGCGAAACCCGGTGAGATCGCAGAAACCGTGTTGATGCCGGGGGATCCCTATCGTGCAAAGTGGGCGGCGGAGACCTTCCTCGCTGACGCGAAGCTGGTCAATGAAGTGCGCGGCATGCTGGGGTTCACAGGCACCTGGAACGGTCATCCCGTGACAATTCAAGGGTCGGGGATGGGCATGCCATCCCTGTCGATCTACGCGAACGAACTGATCCGCGACTATGACGCCAAGACCCTGATCCGTATCGGGTCCTGCGGCGGTATGCAGGAGAGCGTGAAGATCCGCGACGTGATCATCGCGATGACGGCCAGCACGCTGAACAGCCCGTCGAGCGGCATTTTCAAGGAATTCAACTTCGCCCCATCGGCGGATTGGTCCCTGCTCCACGCGGCCGTTTCCGCCGCCGAGGCCAAGGGCACACCCACCCATGTCGGCGGTATCTATTCGTCGGATGTGTTCTACGATGAACGTCCCGACCTGAACGAGCAAATGACGCGCCACGGCATCCTCGGCGTGGAGATGGAGGCCGCCGAACTTTACACGCTTGCCGCGCGCTATGGGCGACGCGCGTTGGCGGTTCTGACGGTTTCAGACCACTTGCAGACCGGGGAAGCCTTGCCGTCAGAAGACCGGGAGAAAACCTTCGGCGATATGGTCGAAATCGCGCTTCAAGCGGCGTTTTCGGAGGCTTAAGCCCCGTGCGTTCGCGGGTAAGCTGACGGTTTTGCGGGCACCCAATTCGTCGGGTGCGTGCCTTCGAACACCTCAACGAGGAGTGGCGCGCAGCGCGCATCATCCGAGGAATGTGTCGTGCTGCAATCGCCACCCGGACAGGCCGACAGCGCGCCCAAAAGCGACGCTTCCGCGAAGAATGTGATGTGGTCACCGGGGCGCACGGGTGAGGCTTTCATGAAGTACTGCCCGGTGTCGCGCGTGAACCCGGTGCACATGAACACGTTCAGCACATCATGGACATGCAGTTCCGCCTCTCGCACAGGAATGGAAAGTTCCTGAGCCAGCGCACGCGACAGGTTCGAATGGCAACAGTAGTGATAGTCATCACCAGAAAGGAGCCGCCCGGTATAAGGGTCACAGCGGGTGCCAATCACGTCATGCACACCGCCGCCAAACGTGTCGAACCCATACCAGTCGAGCGTGTCCTCAATGATCGTTGCAAGCGGGCGGAGGTAAGGCAAAGAGGACCAGAGCCGGTCACCCGTTGAGACATGCGTGCCATGCAATGCGCGGGTTTTGCCGGAGAAGAACCGTTCTTCCAGATTGTCGGCATTCCAGAGGTTCAGGTCGCCCACCTGCGGCGCTTCGACAGAGGTGATCCTGAAAGCCCCACCGGCAGGCACCCGAAAGCACTTGCCGTCACGCGGCGGAACCGTGACCTCCCCGGTTTTCTGGTAGGCAGAGAAAGCTGTGCGATAGCCCGCGACATCCGCAGGTGGCAGCGTGTCGTCGGGGTAGCAGATCACCGGTTCAACGGCGCGGCGTGCCTCGGCATCTGCGGGCGGGTTGGACATGCAAAGGTTCCTTACGTTCTCGCGATAGAGCCTAGGAGGTAAATCACCCGGCGACCAGTGGCCGCCGGGCGCGAAGACCGGTCAGGTGGCCTGCTCAGGGGCACCGGGGGAGGACCGGCGGGTGGGCCACCGGAACCGTGGGCGCTCACCTCCACCCCAGTCTTCGTTTCGCGTGAGCCACATGGTCAGAGCGAGGGCAACAAAGGCCAGCGTGGCTCCGGCGAGAAGCGCGTAGTCCGCACTGCGCAGGATCATGAAGAGCACGAAGTAAACGGTGCAGAGCATCCCCACCAAAAGCCCCGTCCGTTTGCCGAGGCGCAAGGCGGTTGCCCCGAAAAGACCGAGGAGACCAATCGTTGCGCCAGCGGCGACTGCATAGGCTGCCGTGAACCCGATCTGCTCGGCATAGGCGACCATCAGCAAGACGAAGACAGACTGCGCGAGGCCCACCATCAGGTACTGGACCGGGTGCGCCGGGCGGCCACTTGTGCGGTCGAGCAGCAGGATCGTCAGGAAGGTGAGCCCGATAAAGAGGATGCCATACCGCGCCGCGCGCCAGGCCTTCTGATAGAAGTCGTTCGGTGTCAGGTACTTGACCTGCATCGTCGCAATGCGGCGTGCGGCTTGGTCTGGCATCTCGCGCGACACTTGCGGCAGGGATCGCGCCAGATGCGGCACGGTCCAGGACGCGGTGAACCCGTCATCCGTGATCTCGGACTGATCCGGCAGGAAACTTCCAACAAAGCTCGGGTCCGGCCAGTCGCTGGTCATTGTCATCCGGCTGATCCGCCCGACAGCAGAGGCCCCGAAGTGCTGTGCTCCGTTCAAGGACAAGGTCAGGGACAGATCGCCCAGCTCGCGCGGATCGCCGACCTTCGAGAAGACACCGGTCAACGCGTTCTCTCCATGCGGGATCGGCTCCAGACGGAAGGTCCGTGCTGCGGTGGTCAATGCTGTTTCACCGCGCAAGGCCCGGTTGGAATCCAGATGCAGGCGGAGTTCCGCAGCGTCCCAGTCGATCTCTTCATCCCCCGTCAAGGCTTCGGTTATGACGGTTGAATCGAAGGCGAAGTCCAACACGACATCGGCGGTGAAGACGGGCACCTCAAAGATCCCGCGCTTGCGCACTTGCGAGCGGGTGGCAACATTCAGATCGAATTGCTCTGGGTACAGGTAGATAGGCGCTCTACTTTCGGTGACCGTCTCTTCGTAGCGATCATAGATGACATAGTTCTTGTCATCCCTGAGTGTCCGTCCTGTCACCGGATCGACGGCTTCACGTTTGCGCTGGTACACAACGTCTTCGGTCACCGGAATGACCAGAAGCGGGCCGCTCAACAGTTGGGCACCGCCCCATTCCCGGCTGATGTCGCGAATGGTGTCATCCGAATAACGGGACCGTTCCTGGATGATATCGCTGACCAGGCCGAGTGGAATGAACATGAGCAGCGCAAGCACGCCCACAACGATAAATCTGACACCGGCGGACCAGAACATGGCCGTTCTCCCTTTGCTATAAAGTCGAGAGAGACTTACAAACCACCTTCCGCAGACAGCCCGCGCAAGCCGCGCATCTGTTACTGGCCAGAAGTGCAGACGTGTCGAGGCTTCGCGCAGTTGGTGCAGAGACTGCGCAGACCCATTCTTTCTGGTTCAAATATCCCAGGGGGTCTGGGGGACAGCGTCCCCCAGCGGAGCGACCGCGTCAGCGGGCGCAAGACCTCTGATCACACAACGCGCTCGACCATCATTTTCTTGATCTCGGCAATCGCCTTGGCCGGGTTCAATCCCTTCGGACAGGTCTTGGCGCAGTTCATGATCGTGTGGCAACGGTAAAGCTTGAACGGGTCTTCCAGCTCATCCAATCGCTCGCCTGTCGCCTCATCCCGGCTGTCGATGATCCAGCGATACGCGTGCAGAAGGGCAGCCGGTCCGAGGTACCGATCCCCATTCCACCAGTAGGACGGGCAGGATGTCGAGCAGGAGGCGCACATGACGCATTCATAAAGACCGTCGAGTTTCTTGCGGTCTTCAATCGACTGCTTCCATTCCTTGGCGGGCCGGTTCGTCTTGGTTTCCAGCCACGGCATGATGGAGGCGTGCTGGGCGTAGAAATGGGTAAGGTCCGGGATCAGGTCCTTGACCACCGGCATATGCGGCAGCGGATAGATCGCGATATCGCCCTCAATCTCATCATGCCCATAAATACAGGCCAGCGTGTTGATGCCCCGGCTTTTCACGCCGCCGATGTTCATCGCGCAGGACCCGCAGATGCCCTCGCGGCAGGACCGGCGGAAGGTAAGCGTGGGATCAATCTCGTTCTTGATCTTGATGAGGATGTCCAGAACCATCGGACCACAGGTATCCATATCGACAAAGTATGTGTCGACCCGTGGGTTTTCGCCATCATCCGGGTTCCAGCGGTAGACGTTGACCTTGCGCACGTTGGTCGCGCCTTCGGGCTTGGGCCAGGTTTTCCCGGTTCGGATTTGCGAATTCTTGGGCAGGTTGAATTGAACCATGAAACGTTCCTCTCAGGTCACAGCGTCAGAAGGGCGGGCAAGCCTTCAGTCGCCAGGCATCGGATGGTCTCCGGGCGTGTCGCAATATCGGAGACGATTTCAACGGTATTGGCCGTTGGGCCGGTCACGGCATCGGCCGCCAGGGACAACAGCTCACCGGAAGTGGCATTGTCGATGATGCAATCCGTTGCGGGCTCCACCGGGACGCCAGGCAGCCGTTCTTGCAGGATTGGGCGCACCACACGTTTTGCCGCGTCACGCGTCAGCTCATCTTGCTGGGCCGGAGTGCAGGCCACGAGCAGCGGAACAACCAGGGAGAGTGCAAGGACCCGGAACATCAGCGCTCCAACTCCAGTGGTCGAATGGGGCCTTGGCCTGTCTTCTGGCGGACACACTCTTCATACACAATGTAAGGATCACGCCCGCGGATAAAGTCGCTGGTGATCCCGATCTCGACGTGGCCGCCCACACCTTCTGAACCGACGCCAACGCCAATCTCACCCGTCGGGCCGGTGGCCGCGCGTGCACGATCCTCGCAGATGTCAGCCGCGCGTTCCGGGGAGACCGGGCCGCAGGCCGCCAGAACCAGTCCGCCTATCAGGGCGAGACGCTTCATCAATAAACCCGTGCCTTGGGCGCGATCCGTGCCAGATCGATGCCGCCTTCGTTGTGGCCGAGGAGCGGGTTCAGATGCACACCGCGATAATCGAGCTTCACCTCCGCATCATCGACCCAGGACAAGGTATGCACACGCCACTTCTCATCGTCGCGATCCGGATAGTCTTCGTGGGCATGGGCGCCGCGGCTTTCTTTCCTTGCTTCCGCGCCGACAATCGTGGCCAGCGCGTTCGGCATCAGGTTCTCAAGCTCGAGCGTTTCCATAAGGTCGGAGTTCCACACCAGCGAACGGTCCGTCACTTTCACGTCGGAGACTTTGCCTGCAATAGCTGTCATCTTGTCGACACCCTCTGCCAAGGTCTTGTCGGTACGGAAGACAGCGGCATCGGCTTGCATGGCTTTCTGCATCTCCAAACGCAGGTCCGCAGTTGGGACCGCACCATCAGCATGACGCAAGCGATCAAACCGGTCGAGCGCGGCGTCAACAGAGGCCTGATTGAGCGAAGGATTGCCTTTCGTGCGGTCCACGACTTCGCCCGCCTTGATGCCGGCGGCGCGGCCGAAGACGACGAGGTCAATCAGCGAATTGGACCCGAGACGGTTCGCGCCATGCACGGAGGCACAGCCGGCTTCGCCCACGGCCATCAGACCGGGAAGCACCCGATCCGGTTCATCCTTGGTCGGGTTCAGCACTTCGCCCCAATAGTTCGTCGGGATACCGCCCATGTTGTAATGCACGGTCGGCAGCACCGGAATCGGCTCCTTCGTCAGGTCTACTCCGGCGAAAATGCGCGCGCTTTCCGAGATGCCCGGCAGACGTTCGGCCAGGGTTTCTGGTGGCAGGTGGTTGAGGTGCAGGTGGATATGGTCGCCTTCGGCGCCGACACCGCGACCCTCGCGGATTTCCATTGTCATGCAGCGGCTGACCACATCGCGGGACGCGAGGTCCTTATAGGTCGGTGCATAGCGCTCCATGAACCGTTCGCCGTCTGAGTTGGTGAGATAGCCGCCTTCGCCCCGTGCACCTTCCGTGATCAAACAGCCAGAGCCGTAAATGCCTGTCGGATGGAACTGGACGAATTCCATGTCCTGGAGCGGCAGACCGGCGCGGGCGACCATGCCGCCCCCGTCGCCGGTGCAGGTATGCGCGGAGGTGGCGCTGAAATAAGCACGTCCATACCCACCGGTCGCCAGAACTGTCATCTTTGCGTTGAAGACGTGGATCGAACCATCGTCGAGACACCAGGCCACAACACCTTGGCAGGTCCCGTCATCTGCCATGATAAGGTCCAGTGCGAAGTATTCGATGTAGAACTCGGCATTGTTTTTCAGGCTTTGACCGTAAAGCGTGTGCAAAATCGCATGCCCGGTCCGGTCCGCTGCGGCGCAGGTGCGCTGCACTGGCGGGCCTTCGCCAAACTCAGTTGTGTGTCCGCCGAAGGGACGCTGATAGATCTTGCCCGCTTCCGTGCGCGAGAACGGCACACCGTAGTGTTCTAGTTCATAGACAGCTTTGGGCGCTTCGCGTGCGAGGTACTCCATAGCGTCGGTGTCGCCGAGCCAATCCGACCCCTTCACCGTGTCGTACATGTGCCATTGCCAGTGATCCGGCCCCATGTTGCCGAGCGAGGCGGCGATACCGCCTTGCGCCGCCACCGTGTGAGAGCGGGTCGGGAACACTTTGGTGATGCAGGCGGTGCGTAGCCCCTGCTCTGCCATGCCCAGGGTTGCCCGCAGGCCAGAACCACCTGCCCCAACCACGATGCAGTCGTATTCGTGGGTTTCGTATTCGTAAGCGGCCATATCGTGCTGTCCTTAAAGAGCCAGGCGTGCGAGGGCGAAAACGCCGGTCGCCGCAGCTGCGTATGAGAGGCAGGTTGTCGCGATGATCGTGTACTCGCGCGCCATCCCGTGCACGTAGTCCTCAATCACCATCTGGATTCCGGTTTTGAAATGCATGAAGCCCACGACGAGCATCAGCGCTGCGACGATGGCCGGGAAGGGTCTGGAGAAATAGGCGACCACCTCTTCATGCGGCTGCCCCAGCATCGGGCCGAAGGTGAAGATGAAGAGCGGGGTCAAAATGAGAAGAGCAACGCTTGATTTGGTCATCGACCAATGCCGCATGGTGCCCTCGCGTGCGGAGCCTGTGCCAACGGCGCGCTTCAGATCGGTAAGATGAGACATGCCAGCGCTCCTCAGATCGCGATCAGCGAGATGACGGTCAGAACCACGGAGCCGCCCATGATCCCAAGTCCGAGCTTCTCGGCCGTTTCGACATCCAGCCCCTTGCCTGCATCCCAGTAGAGGTGCCGTAGCCCTGCCAAGGCGTGGTACCAAAGCGCAAGAAGCGAAAGCGACATCACAATGTCACCGATGAACGACGTGATCACACCGTCGACCGTTTCGAAGTAGGCCGGCGACGTGGCCGCCGCGAGCAGCCACCAAACGACCAGAAGACCACCGACGACCAGGCCGGTTCCCGTGATCCTTGTAAAGATTGACGTCATGGACGTGAGTTGCGGCCGATAAATCGACAGGTGGGGTGAAAGCGGCCGGTTGCCGCGGTTCACATCGGCCATGATGCGGGCTCCTTTATATGGCTGTAGAGTGTCATACCAAAACGCCAGACAATGTCATCCGACTGCGGCGCTGGAGCGCACCTCAAAGCAGTGAAAATCCGAAATACTTCGAACTTGTGATCACAGCTTGAAAATGCGTGATCACAAGAACGATCGCAGCATCTTTCACATTGGAATCAAGGTCCAAAGGTCGATGTCCAAAAGGACGCCCGGCACATATTTGCCGTCGTCACCTTTCAGCTCGAACGGACTGGCCTCGGGTTTGTGGGCCACCAGACGCACCCGCAGCGCGCCCACGCCGGGTGCGGCTGTCTCGGACTTGTCGAGAATCTCAGACCACGCACAGACCGTATCGCCCGCGAATAGCGGGCTGACATGGCTGCCCGCGTTCAGACCAACGACCAACTGGGCGTTGGCCAAGCCATTGAACGAAAGAGCCCGAGCAAGCGAGATGACATGTCCGCCATAGATCAACCGCTTGCCATCTTCCCGATGGGTCGCGTCGAAGTGAACCTTGGCCGTGTTCTGCCAAAGCCGCGTGGCGAGCATGTGTTCTGCTTCCTCGACCGTGACGCGGTCCACATGGTCGATCTGCTCACCGATCTCATAATCTCCGAAACGGTGCGGTTCGCCTGCCAAGGCAAAGTCGTAAGACGTGAAGTCCAACCCCTCGGGTACTGTAAGGTCTTGTGGGGCCAGTGCAGGTTTCAAGTCGGGAATAACAGTTGCCGGTGCTGGCAACTCCATGTCGCCCTTTCGGACCATCACCCAACGCACATAGTCCAGAACAGTGTCGCTTGCATCATCCGTGCCCGTCGTGCGCACCCAAACGACACCCGATTTGCCATTGGAGTTCTGCTTCAGGCCAATCACTTCCGACTGAGCTGTCAATGTCGCGCCCGGGAGAACGGGTTTTTTCCAGCGCCCTTCGGCATAGCCCAAGTTGGCGACCGCATTCAAAGAAATGTCCGGTACGGTTTTCCCGAAGACAGTGTGAAACACGATCAAGTCATCGAACGGCGCGCCTTGCAGCCCGCATGAGGCGGCAAACGCACCAGAGGAGGCGACCGCGTGGCGCGCGGGGTAAAGCGCGTGGTAAAGTGCTTTCTCGCCACCTGCGAGCGTTCGCGGAACCGCGTGATGGATGACTTCGCCGATAGTGTAGTCTTCAAAGAAGCGGCCGGGGTTGGTTTTCACTCTCTCACGCTCCAAACGGGTTGTAGCCAAGCCAGATGTGGATGGCCGAAACCAGTGCGAAAACCACAAGCGATGCGATGGCGGCAGTGACCTCTTTCTGCACCGGGTACACGTCAGCCGGGACCGGTCGGTTGGTCTGTTTATTGATCACAATGACTGAGACAACGGCCCATGCGAGTAAGCCGCCAAACAAGATAAAGGACGCGGTATCGCCGTTCACCAGAAGATGCGCCACCGCCCATGCCTTGAACGCCGTCAATTGAGGATGCCGTATGAACTTCGTGACCCGCGTTTTCGCGCCAGAAGCCGCAAAGAGGTAAATCGCCAGCAGCATAAGCAGGTTATTGATCCCAACCAGCGCTGCATTGCGGGTCCAGTACACGTCGCCTGTGTAGCTGCGGTAGCCAATGGTCATCAAAACCACCGACAACAGGATCAAAACGGCAAACAGCCCTTTCGACGCGTCGCCCATCCGGTCTTGCAGCACCGAACGCTGCGCCGGGGCGAGGCGCTTGGTCAAATGCGCCACCCACCAGAGCAGAACACCTAGGATCAGAACTATCATATCGCCTCCCGTTCCCGCACGGCCTGCGCTTTTGCCAGTGTGGCCTGTGCGGTTACAACATGCAGGTTTTCGACAATCCTACCGTCCACAACGGCAACGCCTTGGCCTTTGGCCTCAGCCGCCTCAAAGGCCTCGATCTGCCTCTGAGCCAGGTCCACCGCTTCAGGCGTCGGCGCGAAGACGTCATTCGTGATGGCGACCTGAGCCGGGTGGATCAGCGTCTTCCCATCCATACCAAGCATAAGCCCCTGTTCGCATTCAGCGCGCAGGCCCGTTTCGTCCTTAAACGCGTTGTAAACGCCATCCACGATCACGATGCCACTCGCGCGCGCCGCCAGCACACAGGTTTGCAACGCGCCCATCATCGCCATTCGGTCACCGCCGGTGGCACAGCCAATGTCCTTCGCGAGATCATTTGTGCCCATTACAAACCCGGCAACCGGAGCAGCGTCGGCAATCTCAAGTGCGTTGAGCACGCCACGAGGCGTCTCCAACATGCACCAGATCGGCTTGCCGGGGACCATCTTTGCCAAACTTTCGACCTGAGCCGCGCTTTCGGTCTTCGGGAGCAGAACTGCATCGCAATC
Organism: Pseudomonadota bacterium; assembly: GCA_038532095.1. Lineage (GTDB taxonomy): Bacteria > Pseudomonadota > Alphaproteobacteria > Rhodobacterales > Rhodobacteraceae > JAJDOD01. The sequence continues at coordinate 101,341 of JBCBBB010000002.1, read as the reverse complement.
CATGGCGGCCGCTGCTTTCGCATCGGCCTCGCCCCAAATCGTGTCCAAAGCGTTGATCCGGACAATACGCTGCCGATGCCCGTAGCCACCAATTCTGAGCTCCTCCGAAAGAATGGAACGCGCATTCTCCTTTTCATCGGGCGCGACCGCGTCTTCCAGATCAAAAATGATCGCATCGACCGCTAGACCTCGCACCTTTTCCAAGGCGCGTTCCCTGGAAGCGGGGATATAGAGTACAGATCGATAAAGCGGCGCGTTGGACATTGGCAGTCTCCGTAAAGAAGTCGGAAATGTCGTGCACCTGCGGGGCACGAACTGCAAGGTCTTTCGCCGCAACGCAGCACAGCAACACCAGATTGTTTCCAATTTTCCGGACAATCGAACGGTGCGTTAACCACATATTCTTGTTCTGTTCCCAAGCTGTCCCCGCATAGCTCCGAAAAAACTTCTGGGCGGAATGCTGATCAGAAGGCCGAAGCCTTCGGAAAGGACCAAAATGAAACTGTCGTCTGTATTGATCGTCGCGACTGCTCTGCTGGCCCCGCTTGCTGCTCAGGCACAAGGTCAAAACTGCGGAAATCGCGAACTTGTCCTGGAACGTTTGACATCCAAATACGGTGAAAGCCGCCAATCCATCGGGATGGCACCAAAAGGTCGGGTGGTTGAAGTGTACGCCTCGACTGAAACGGGTACTTGGACAATTACCGTGACCATGCCGAATGGAATCACATGCCTGGTCGCCAGCGGTCAGTCGTTCGAAGCGCTGGACGAACCCGTCGCTCCGGCAGGCATTCGCAGCTAAGACTGCCTCAATTGACGTCTTCCGGGCAGCCGTTCAGCCAACGGCTTCCTGGATGATCCGCTCGCTGTTTGCTCTGACTGGCAAACATGCCAAACGCGACTTTTCCACGCAGAAACAGCCGATGGATGGTCGCCAAGATATCTCAACTTCAGAAAAAATTATTTAAAAGCAGATTATTAAGCTCAGCTCCAGAGCATTGATCGGGCTTTTCCGCGACTCTCCGCTCTTGCACTGCCAGGGAACAGTGGCTAGGGACGCGCCCGAACACGGGCTATTAGGATCGGAGAGTTTTCCATGGCACGACCCAAAATCGCGCTCATCGGCGCGGGTCAGATCGGCGGCACACTTGCCCACCTCGCAGCACTCAAGGAAATGGGCGACGTCGTTCTCTTCGACATTGCCGACGGGACGCCTCAGGGTAAGGCTTTGGATATCGCCGAGGCCGGACCTTCGGAAGGGTTCGACGCAGCTCTCAAAGGAACAACCGATTACGCCGACATCGCTGGCGCTGACGTCTGCATCGTTACGGCAGGCGTGCCCCGCAAACCAGGCATGAGCCGGGATGACCTGCTCGGCATCAACCTCAAAGTCATGAAGGCTGTGGGCGAGGGTATCAAGGCACATGCCCCCGGTGCATTCGTGATCTGTATCACCAACCCGCTCGACGCGATGGTTTGGGCATTGCGCGAATACTCCGGGCTGCCGCACAACATGGTTTGCGGCATGGCTGGTGTGCTTGACAGCGCACGCTTCCGTCACTTCCTCTCCGTAGAGTTTGACGTCTCCATGAAAGACGTCACCGCGTTCGTCCTTGGCGGGCACGGCGATACCATGGTGCCGCTGGTGCGCTACTCAACCGTCGCTGGCATTCCGCTGCCGGACCTGGTGGAGATGGGCTGGACCAGCCAAGAGAAACTCGATGCCATCGTGCAGCGGACACGTGACGGTGGGGCCGAAATCGTGGGTCTACTTGGAAACGGTTCGGCCTTCTACGCCCCGGCGACAAGCGCCATCGAGATGGCCCAGGCCTATTTGAAGGACCAGAAGCGTCTGCTTCCTTGTGCGGCCTTCGTGGAAAGTGCCTACGGATTGAAGGGGATGTATGTCGGAGTGCCCACTGTAATCGGCGCCGGTGGCATCGAACGCGTGGTCGACATCAAGCTGACGAAAGACGAACAGGCGATGTTCGACAAGTCGGTCAGCGCCGTGAAGGGTCTGGTCGAAGCCTGTAAGGGCATCGACAACGGGCTCGGCTGACCCGCTCAGCCACAGTCACGAAGACGGTTTTTGCGTCAGGCCCCCTGCGGCCTCATAACTCTGCAACCGCGCCTCGATCACCGATGGCGCGGGCTGATCCCAACGTGTTGACGAGATAAACCCGCCCGCCTGGAGCGCCGCCCGAAGGCCTTCCATGCTGTGCAACGATACCGACGCGTCACGATTGAGCACCTCAGTGGAAGCCACCCATTCGCGTTCCGGCAATGGCAGTTCCAGAGGCCGACGGCCGGTAAAGCCGGCGATATGCGTCACAAGATCATGGAAGCGGTTCGACCTCCGACGAAGATAGGCGCAGTCCTGATCGGGCCTGCCGCAATAGGCATAAAGATGCGCCGCTGAGCCGTCACAGATCACAATTTTCCTGGCCGCTTTGTAGCGCGCGATTTGTGTCTCTATGGTTGTCTCTTGCGGATGCAGTATCTCGTACCCCTCATCAGCCAGCGCACGCTCAAGTTCCGGTTCAACAAGGATGGTACCCGCTTTCGGGTCAAGCTTGCTCCGTGACACGTAAAGCCGCTCCGGGCCATCGGGCTTCACGGATGCACCGAAGCGCTTTTTTGCAGCGGCGCGCATCAGGGGCGTGCCGTCGTCCCGTTCTCCAAGCGAGATGGATTGCGGTGCCACAAGCAGTTCTTCGACCCGTGCCGGACGGCGAACAACCTCAACCGGGACGGAGATCCCCCACGCTTCGAAAACGGCCTTCTGGAACGTGGACAGCCGACCGTCGTGCCTTGGCCGTTTGGGCACAAACAGGATTCCATCAACATGCGAAATGTCAGCGGTTCGCCAAATCCGCGACTGGCTTTCCACCATGAAATGCCCGAAATGCGCATGAAGCGTTCCGCCCCAAAGCCATGTGCCATCATAGCGCAAAGGGGTTTCGTTCGGCATCTCAACCGGATTGGTCAGCAGATTGCCATAGCGCCGCATCTCACACTCAGGGACCCAATCGCCTTCGGCCGTGAGAACACCTGTTTCCTGCCGCATCCGGGCGGTCTTTGGCGGGACCACAATCGCTTCGTCGATGATCGCATATTGTTCGTCGAACACGCGTGCCCATCCTTTCCCTCGAGAGCCGGGTTGAAATTCGACACCCGGCGGTACAATGTCAATTCAGCAGCAGGCAAAACGGAGTGGAAACATGGAAGGCGATGTCGAGGATCGCGTCTTTCCGGAAATCGCAGGCCTGCACTATATCCGGGTGCTCGAACGTCTGCACCAACGACTCCAGCCCGAATGGTATCTTGAAGTCGGCACGTTTCAGGGCCGCAGCCTTGCCTTGTGCAATGGCAACGCGATTGCTGTCGATCCGATCTTTCGTCTCAAGGATCCGGCCATCGGCAAACAGGCGCGCCAGCGGCACTTCTTCCAGATGACGAGTGACGACTTCTTTGCGACCCGTTTCATTCAGAACAGCGGCATCAGCATTGACTTCGCGTTTCTTGACGGGCTCCACCATTTTGAGGTGCTGCTGAGCGACTTCATCGAAACAGAACGCCTTATGTCGCCCGAAGGCGTCATCGCACTTCACGACTGCTGCCCGCTGAACGTTGAGATGACGGCGCGGAAACGAATCCGCGGGTTTTGGACTGGAGATGTCTGGAAGACGATCGCCATCCTCCGCAAATACCGACCGGACCTGACCATCGACGTGACGACCGCACGACCAACTGGCCTTGCGATAATCTCGGGCCTCGACCCAAAATCGAATGTGCTCTCCGAATGCTATGACGACGCCGTCGCAGAGTTCCAGTCTGTTCCAATGTCGGAAGAGGCGTTGACGGACTACTACGACGGCCTGGAACTGAATCGGCCTATAAAGAGTCTCGCGAAGCTTCCTGATCGAGGGTCGCCACAAGCGGCATGACTTCGCTTCCGGCTCTGTGATCACAGTAAAAAATTGCGTGATCACAAATACCGCTTTTTTCCGGGATACGGTGGCATGCGGCGAATTGTGCGGTTCTCTTTCATGCGATTCATGCCATGGCTGGCATGATTTGAAACGCCAGGAGTGTCTTTCGCATGAACATTCACGAATATCAGGCGAAAGGCCTGTTGCGCGACGCGGGCGCCCCCGTATCGGACGGACGCGTCGTTTTGCGCGCAGAAGAGGCCAAGACCGCAGCCAGCGCCCTTGATGGCCCAATGTGGGTCGTCAAAGCGCAAATCCACGCCGGTGGGCGCGGTAAAGGCACCTTCAAGGAAACCGACGCGGGTGACAAAGGCGGTGTCCGCCTGACCAAATCGGTGGAGGAAGCCGCCGAGGAAGCCAAGCGCATGCTGGGCCGCACGCTGGTCACCAAGCAGACCGGTGACGCAGGCAAACAAGTCAACCGCATCTACATCGAAGACGGCTCGGGCATCGAGACAGAGATGTACCTCGCCCTTCTCGTCGACCGGGCCACCTCGCGCGTCAGCTTCGTGGCCTCCACTGAAGGCGGCATGGACATTGAAGAAGTGGCCGAGGAAACGCCCGAAAAGATCCTTTCGTTCAGCGTCGATCCGGCCACCGGCTACCAAGCTTATCACGGCCGCCGCATCGCCTTTGCCCTCGGCCTCTCCGGCGCGCAGGTCAAGCAATGCGTCAAGCTGATGGGCACGCTCTACAACCTCTTCGTCTCCAAAGACATGGAGATGCTGGAGATCAACCCGCTGATCGTTACCGACAAGGGCGATCTGAAATGCCTTGACGCCAAGATGGGCTTCGATTCGAACGCGCTTTATCGCCACCCGGAGATCATGGAACTGCGCGACGAGACCGAGGAAGACCCGAAGGAACTCGAGGCTTCCAAATACGACCTGAACTACATCGCGTTGGACGGCCAGATTGGCTGCATGGTCAACGGCGCGGGCCTCGCCATGGCAACGATGGACATCATCAAGCTCTACGGTTCGGAACCCGCCAACTTCCTCGACGTGGGCGGCGGCGCCACGAAGGAAAAGGTGACGGAGGCCTTCAAGATCATCACCTCCGACCCGAATGTGAAGGGCATCCTCGTCAACATCTTCGGCGGCATCATGCGCTGCGACGTCATCGCCGAAGGCGTGGTCGCCGCCGTGAAAGAGGTCGGGTTGCAAGTCCCCCTCGTCGTGCGCCTCGAAGGCACGAATGTCGAAGAAGGCAAAGCAATCATCAACAACAGCGATGTCGATGTGATTGCAGCGGACGACCTGAAAGACGGCGCCGAGAAAATCGTGAAGGCGGTGAACGGGTAAAAGTCACATCTAGCCGGGCCGCGCGCCGGAACTGATTGCGAGAGTGTAGAGGTCGAAAGTATGGGAAGAAAGCAATGAGACGCCTGGCGATGGTATCACTCTCGATCTGCCTCGCAACTTCTGTGTCGGCGCAGACCGCAGAGGAGGCCGCGCTGTCTAACATGTGGCTCGTCCTCGACATCTGCCTGCAGCATCACCAGAACTGGGAGGCTATTCCCGGTGCTTTGCAACAGGCGGGCGTGCAACTGACAGCAAACCCTGCGCCGCAACACGACTTCACCCTCGTCGATCCGACAGTCCGAGCGCGTCAATTGGATTTCACCATTGCCGATATCACTGGCTATGTCGCGCTCCCTAGCGTCAACGCCTACGGCGCCCGCTGTGTGGTCGCGACATCGATCCTTCCACAGGCATCTGCACAGTCGTTGATCTGGCAGGCTTACAATTACCGTTTTCCCGGCCTTGCTCGCGAACGTCGTCCGCAGGCCGCAGACGATTGCCCGATGGTTGTTGCTGAACCAAGTGGCAACCGGTTGATGATGGAAGCGCTGATTCCGAGCGGGTCAAATCGTTGCGGGCCGGGCGCAGGCGCTGCAATTCACCTGTCGATGTGAGCCTATGAAGCTTTTCCGCACATACACCAAGACAACTCAACGGGCCGATAGCCGGCCAGGACGCACGCAAGCCAGAACAGAGGACCATTATGGCCGTACTTATTAACAAAAATACCAAGGTTATCTGTCAGGGCTTCACCGGCTCTCAAGGCACCTTTCACTCGGAACAGGCGATTGCCTATGGCACGCAGATGGTCGGCGGCGTCACTCCCGGCAAAGGCCGGCAGGAGCATCTTGACCTACCGGTCTTCAACTCGTGTCATGAGGCCGTGGCCAAGACCGGCGCGAATGCGACCGTGATCTATGTGCCACCGCCCTTCGCTGCCGACTCGATCCTGGAAGCCATCGACGCCGAGATCCCCGTGATCGTCGCCATCACCGAGGGCATTCCGGTGCTCGACATGATGGCCGTGAAGCGCGCGCTCGAAGGGTCGGACAGCATCCTGATCGGCCCCAACTGCCCGGGTGTCATCACGCCCGACGAATGCAAAATCGGCATCATGCCGGGCCACATCCACAAGAAAGGCTCGGTCGGCGTCGTCTCCCGCTCCGGCACGCTGACTTATGAAGCTGTGAAGCAGACCTCCGACGTGGGCCTTGGCCAATCGACCTGCGTCGGCATCGGCGGCGACCCGATCAAGGGGACCGAGCATCTCGACGTACTCGAATGGTTCCTCGCCGATGATGAAACGCAATCGATCATCATGATCGGTGAGATCGGCGGTTCCGCTGAGGAAGAAGCCGCACAATTTCTTAAGGATGAAGCTGCTAAAGGCCGCTCCAAGCCGGTCGCCGGGTTCATCGCGGGCCGCACCGCTCCTCCGGGCCGCCGGATGGGCCACGCGGGCGCGATTGTCGCCGGTGGCAAAGGCGGCGCGGATGACAAGATCGAAGCCATGCGCTCCGCCGGCATCGTCGTGGCCGACAGCCCGGCCCAGCTGGGTGAGGCGATGCTGGAGGCCATCGGGTAGGAGGACCCGTCCATGGAAACACATCTCAGACGCAAGATATCCGCCGTCCTGCTGGCCGCGCTCTTCCTCGGATGGGGCGCGGCGCTGGCTTATGCGGAAGGGTCGGTGCCTGCCATCGAGACCGTAGAGTAACGTGCTCAAGCGCCCGGACATATCACAAAGGGCAGCGCCCGGCCCGAGGGTGGGCGAGAAGCGCCCGCCCTGTGGGGCGGGTCGGGCGCTGCCTGCTGCTTCACACCGGGCGGGAGGTTTGTGATGGCGCCATCACCAGCCTTTCTGAAGGAGCTATCTAGGACCTTTGAAATCCATGGAAGGACATCCTGCCAAGATTATTGGCGCTTGGCCGTGACAGTTTTGGCGTTCCTGTTGGCCATTTATGTCAGCGTCATTGGACTTGCCCCTCCGACCAAGAAAACCGGCCTGTCAATGTTCTTCATACCCCTAGATGAACCGGCGTGGCTTTTTGCTTTTGGTGTCTGCGCTATTCCTCTGGCTTCGGCATCCATACGACGGCTGCACGACGCCGGTCGAAGCGCTTTGATATTGTTCCTGCCCGTATTGGTGGTTGGTTTAGTGCCTCCTGTTGTTTCCGAGCTTTTCTTTGCAATGAATGGTCCAACAGCGAACTCGTTTGCCGCCTTCGGCGCGGTACTATTCACAACTCTTTACGCGGTCGCTCTGGCATTAGCTTTTATTGCTTACAAACTGTCTCAGCCCTCCCAACCCGGCCCCAACAAATACGGTCCCAACCCGCATGAGGTGACCCCATGACCGACCAATCCCCAAACGACATCTTCAAGGCCTCGTCCTTCCTGCAAGGCCACAACGCCGAGTATATCGAGCAGCTCTATGCGCGATACGCAAACGACCCGAACGCGGTCGATGCGGCGTGGCAGCAGTTCTTCCGGGAGCTTGGCGACACCGAGATTGATGCCAAGCGTGAGGCCGAGGGGCCAAGCTGGGCGCGCGCCGATTGGCCGCCGCAGCCGAATGATGAGCTGACCTCCGCCCTTGACGGGCAATGGGGCGATCTGGGGCTCGCCGTTCAAGCAAAAGCGGCTCAGAAAATCGCGGCGAAGGCCGAGGAAAGGGGTGTAAGCGTCAGCGAAGACCAGATCAAGCGTGCCGTGCTCGACAGCATCCGCGCGCTGATGATCATCCGCGCCTATCGTATCCGGGGTCACCTTGTCGCCGACCTCGACCCGCTCGGCATGCGCGACCAGACCCCGCACCCCGAGCTCGATCCGAAATCCTATGGCTTCACCGAAGCCGACATGGATCGCCCGATCTTCATCGACAACGTGCTCGGCCTGCAAATGGCGTCGATGCGCGAGATCATCGCCATCGTGAAGCGCACCTATTGCGGCACCTTTGCGCTGCAATACATGCATATCTCGAACCCCGAGGAAGCCTCCTGGCTGAAGGAACGGATCGAGGGGTATGGCAAAGAGATCGGCTTCACCCGCGAAGGGCGGAAGGCGATCCTGAACAAACTGGTCGAAGCTGAGGGCTTCGAGAAGTTCCTGCACGTCAAATACACCGGCACCAAGCGCTTCGGTCTGGATGGTGGCGAAAGTCTTGTCCCGGCGATGGAACAGATCATCAAGCGCGGCGGACAATTGGGCCTGAAGGATATCATCGTCGGCATGCCGCACCGCGGGCGTCTCTCGGTGCTCGCCAACGTGATGGGCAAGCCCTACAAGGCGATCTTCAACGAATTTCAGGGCGGCAGCTTCAAGCCGGAAGATGTCGATGGCTCGGGTGACGTGAAGTACCACCTCGGCGCGTCGTCTGACCGCGAGTTTGATGGCAACTCCGTGCACCTGTCGCTCACCGCCAACCCAAGTCACCTAGAAGCGGTGAACCCGGTCTGCCTGGGTAAGGCGCGGGCCAAACAGGATCAGTTGAAAGATGCCGAACGCACCCAGGTGCTGACCATCCTCCTCCACGGCGATGCAGCCTTTGCCGGTCAAGGTGTGGTCGCCGAGTGCTTCGGTCTCTCGGGCCTCAAAGGTCACAAGACCGGTGGCACAATCCACATCGTTGTGAACAACCAGATCGGGTTCACGACTGCACCGCATTTCTCGCGCTCGTCGCCCTATCCGACCGACATTGCATTGATGGTCGAAGCGCCAATCTTCCACGTGAATGGCGATGACCCGGAAGCGGTTGTGCACGCCGCGAAAGTCGCCACGGAGTTCCGCCAGAAGTTCCACAAAGACGTGGTGCTCGACATCTTCTGCTATCGCCGCTTCGGTCACAACGAAGGCGATGAGCCGATGTTCACCAACCCGATGATGTACAAAAAGATCAAAGGGCATAAGACGACCTTGTCCCTTTATACCGAGCGTCTCGTGCAGGATGGGCTGATCCCCGAGGGCGAGATCGAGGATATGAAAGCGCAGTTCCAGGCCTATCTGAACGAGGAGTTCGAGGCCGGGAAATCCTTCAAACCCAACAAGGCCGATTGGCTGGATGGGCGCTGGAGCCACCTCGACAAGGAAGGCGAGCAATACCAGCGCGGCAAGACAGCGATTTCCAAGAAGACGATGGACAAGATCGGCGCCACGTTGACACGCGTGCCGGACGGTTTCGCCATTCACCGCACCGTGGATCGCCTGCTCGATTCTAAACGCAAGATGTTTGAGACCGGCCAAGGCTTCGATTGGGCCACGGCAGAGGCTCTGGCCTTTGGCTCCCTGCTGACCGAAGGCTACCCTGTCCGACTGGCAGGGCAGGACTCGACGCGCGGCACATTCAGCCAGCGCCACTCGGCTTTCGTGAACCAGGAAACCGAGGAACGATACAAGCCGCTGAACCATATCCAGGAAGGCCAGGCCCGCTACGAAGTCATCGACTCGATGCTTTCCGAATATGCTGTCTGCGGCTTTGAGTATGGCTACTCGCTTGCTGAACCGAACGCACTGGTTCTCTGGGAAGCGCAGTTCGGCGACTTCGCCAACGGCGCGCAGATCATGTTCGACCAGTTCATCTCGTCAGGGGAACGCAAGTGGCTGCGCATGTCGGGCCTCGTGATGCTTCTGCCCCACGGTTTCGAAGGTCAGGGGCCGGAGCACTCCTCCGCCCGCCTCGAGCGCTTCCTACAAATGTGCGCGGAAGACAATTGGATCGTCGCCAACTGCACGACCCCGGCCAACTACTTCCACATCCTGCGCCGCCAGCTCCACCGGTCATACCGGAAGCCGCTGGTACTGATGACGCCGAAGTCGCTCTTGCGTCACAAGATGGCGATCAGCAACGCGGAAGACATGCTGACCGGATCGTCGTTCCACCGCGTCCTTTGGGACGATGCCGAAAAGGGCAATTCGGACACCAAGCTGGTGGCCGATGACAAAATCAAGCGCGTCGTCATGTGCTCGGGCAAGGTCTATTACGATCTGCTGGACGAGCGTGACGCGCGAGGGATCGATGACATCTACTTGCTCCGCATCGAACAATTCTACCCCTTCCCGGCGCAAGCCATGGTCAAGGAACTCAAGCGGTTCAAGAACGCCGATTGGGTCTGGTGCCAGGAAGAGCCCAAGAACCAGGGCGGTTGGACGTTCATCGAACCCAATATCGAATGGGTCCTGACCCGCATCAAAGCCAAGCACACCCGGCCCGTCTACGCAGGCCGCGCCGCCAGCGCCTCCCCGGCGACAGGTCTGGCCTCCGCTCACAAGGCACAACAAGCAGCGCTCGTGGATGACGCGCTGACGCTGAAAGGATAACGACGATGTCTACCGAAATCAGGGTCCCGACGCTGGGCGAAAGCGTGACCGAGGCGACCGTTGCCACCTGGTTCAAGAAACCGGGCGACAGCGTCGCGGTCGATGAGATGCTTTGCGAGTTGGAGACCGACAAAGTCACCGTCGAAGTACCCTCGCCCTCGGCTGGCAAACTGTCCGAGATCGTTGCGGGCGAAGGGGACACGGTCGGTGTTGATGCCCTGCTTGCCACGCTGGAAGAAGGGGCAGCGGGCGAAGCGCCTGCCGCCGCGCCTGCCCCCGAAGCCGCCCCTGCCGCGAACGGCGCAGCGCCGTCGGGCGATGTGGTCGACGTGATGGTCCCGACCTTGGGCGAAAGCGTGGCCGAGGCCACCGTCGCAAGCTGGTTCAAAGCGCCCGGCGATGCGGTCGCCGCCGATGAGATCCTCTGCGAGTTGGAAACCGACAAGGTGTCGGTTGAAGTGCCGGCACCCTCCGCCGGTGTGCTGAGCGAGATTGTCGCCGCCGAAGGGTCCACCGTGGAAGCAGGCGGCAAGCTTGCTGTGCTCGCATCCTCCGGCAGTGCGCCCGCCGCAGCCCCGGCGGCGGCGCCGGCTCCCGCCTCAGCATCGGCTGCGAGTGGGAAGGATGTGGAAGATGCACCGTCCGCCAAGAAGATGATGGCGGAAAACAACCTCTCCGCCGACGCTGTGACCGGCACCGGCAAGGACGGGCGCATCATGAAGGAAGACGTGCAAAAGGCCCTCGCCTCACCGACACCGCAAGCGGAAGCGCCCGCACCAGCAGCGCCACGCGCCCCAGTCGCCGCCGAAGATGCGGCGCGCGAAGAGCGGGTGAAGATGACCCGCCTCCGCCAGACCATCGCGCGCCGTCTGAAAGACGCGCAGAACACCGCCGCCATGCTGACGACCTATAACGAGGTCGACATGACCGCGACGATGGCGCTCAGGAAGGAATACAAGGACCTGTTCGAGAAGAAGCACGGCGTCAAGCTCGGCTTCATGTCCTTCTTCACCAAGGCCTGCTGCCACGCGCTGAAAGAAGTGCCGGAAGTGAATGCGGAGATCGACGGCACCGACGTCGTCTACAAGAACTTCGTCCATATGGGCGTCGCCGTCGGCACGCCGACCGGCCTTGTGGTGCCCGTGGTCCGCGATGCCGACCAGATGAGCTTCGCAGCCATCGAGAAGAAGATCGGCGAGTTGGGCCTCCGCGCCCGCGACGGCAAACTGTCGATGGCCGAAATGCAGGGCGGCACCTTCACCATCTCGAACGGTGGTGTCTACGGCTCGCTCATGTCATCGCCCATCCTGAACCCGCCGCAGTCGGGCATCCTCGGCATGCACAAGATTCAGGAACGCCCCGTGGTCGTGAACGGCGAGATCGTGATCCGCCCGATGATGTACCTCGCCCTGAGCTACGACCACCGGATCGTGGACGGCAAAGGCGCGGTGACGTTCCTTGTCCGCGTGAAAGAAGCGCTGGAGGATCCACGGCGGTTGTTGATGGATTTGTGATGCCGTCAATCGTGGAACTGTCGCCGGTTATCGATCCAGAGACCGGAGATGATGTGGCCTATCAAATTGCCAGCATGGAGCAAAACTGGGGTTGCTTGACTGAGGGCACGCCACTTCCAGAGTTCAAGCGCGCGCGATACGTCGCCCCGGATCCTCTCTGGGATCATGACCACTGCGAGCTGTGTTGGGCGACTTTTCATGAAGCAGACGACGACGGAAAAGGGACTAAAGGTTGGATTCTAAATGACCCCGGTCCGCGCGTTCCGATGTTTCAAGATACCGGTCGCGTGAAACGAGGAAGCAGCGTGAGTGCACCCGACAATGCACGCGACTGGCTCTGTGACAACTGCCATCGCATCGTCACGGCGTGGGCTGCCGGCAAGCTCCAAGTCGAGATACTGAACCAAAGAGAAATCGGGGCGAAGACAAGACACTGAACCAGCACCGACGCAACACCGACGTCGCTTGAAAAAGGAACCATCCAATGGCGGCTATGACGCCATCATTGCCTAAAACCATGCGTAGGGTGCGCCTTCACGGCGCACCACTCACATGCGTTATTCGGATGCGCTGGCGATCTGATTGTCGTCTGTCGGCGCCTTCGTTACGTCCAACTCGTCGCGAATTTCGGGCTGAGGGGCCTCATGACAGTGGAAGTTATGACGCTTGCGCTTGGCGACATGGCAACCGTTCTCGTCGGTTTCAGCATCGTGGAACAGAACGGTTGGTCCCATCGACGGCGCGGCGGAGTGCTCTGCCAGAGCCGTTCCCATCGATCCGACAACGATTGCAGCGCTCAAAAGAACGAGTTTCATACTTCACCTCTCAAAGTTCACATTCTGCATATATTTTTGGCATGATGCCTACGAATGGTGCGGCTAAGGCCGATTTGAGGCAATCGTGAGACTTTTCGGAAAATGAGCATCAAACCAACACAATGGCTCCGGCCATCACCGAACCAGAACGAAGGATGAAATCCCAATGGCAGCCTATGACGTCATCGTAATCGGCAGCGGCCCCGGCGGCTATGTCTGCGCCATCCGCTGCGCGCAACTGGGCCTCAAGACAGCGTGCGTCGAAGGGCGTGACACACTGGGCGGCACTTGCCTGAATGTGGGCTGTATCCCGTCGAAAGCGCTGCTGCATGCAACCGAGATGGTGCACGAGGCCGAAGAGAATTTTGGCAAGATGGGCATTGGCGTGGCCAAGCCAAAAATCGATTGGGCTCAGATGCTTGCCTATAAGGGTGAGACGATTGAGGCCAACACAAAGGGCATCGAGTTCCTGTTCAAGAAGAACAAGATCGACTGGCTGAAAGGCTGGGGCAGCATCCCCGAACCGGGCAAGGTCAAGGTGGGCGATGAGGTGCACGAGGCGAAGAACATCGTCATCGCCTCCGGCTCGGAAGCATCCTCGCTCCCCGGTGTCGAGGTGGACGAGAAGGTCGTTGTGACCTCCACCGGAGCACTCGAGCTGGGCAAAATCCCGAAGAAGATGGTCGTGATCGGCGCAGGCGTCATCGGTCTTGAGCTGGGCTCGGTCTACAATCGCTTGGGCACAGAGGTCACGGTCGTCGAGTTCCTCGATGTCATCACACCCGGCATGGATGGCGAGGTGCAAAAGACCTTCCAGCGCATCCTGAAAAAGCAGGGCCTCAACTTCGTCATGGGCGCCGCCGTTCAGAAGACAGAAGCGACAAAGACGAAGGCCAAAGTCACCTACACACTCCGCAAGGATGACAGCGAACACATGCTGGAGGCCGACACCGTCCTCGTCGCAACGGGCCGCAAACCCTACACCGACGGACTTGGCCTCGAGGCACTCGGCGTCGCCATGACCGACCGTGGACAGGTGCAAACCGACGCACATTGGAAAACCAGCGTGAACGGCATCTATGCGATCGGCGATGCGATCACCGGCCCGATGCTGGCGCATAAAGCGGAAGACGAAGGCATGGCCGTCGCGGAAACCATCGCGGGTCAGGCCGGTCATGTGAACTATGGCGTCATTCCCGGTGTCATTTACACCCATCCCGAGGTGGCGAATGTCGGACATACGGAAGAAGAGCTGAAGGAGGCCGGGCGCGCCTTTAAGGTGGGCAAGTTCAGCTTCATGGGCAACGGTCGTGCCAAGGCCAACCATGCAGCGGATGGTTTCGTGAAGATTCTTGCCGATAAGGCGACAGACCGCATTCTGGGCGCGCATATCATTGGTCCGATGGCGGGCGACCTGATCCACGAGATCTGCGTTGCGATGGAATTTGGCGCGGCCGCCGAAGACCTGGCCCGCACGTGCCACGCCCACCCGACCTATTCAGAAGCCGTGCGTGAAGCTGCACTCGCCTGCGGCGACGGGCCCATCCACAGCTAACCTTGTCTGACCTTCGGCGTTTCTGCGCCGAAGGTTGACTAACTTCCCCTTTCTGGTCCGCAGCTTCTCGCCTACGCTTCCATTGGTTGCTTGGGAGGTGGATATGCGACTGTTTCTCTGGATCGCTGCGTGCGCGGCGTTGCTTGTTCAGCCAGTGAGCGCTCAGTCTTTTGGTTTGTTGGTCGGCAACGAGGAATATCAGACGCTGCCAGATGTTGATCGCGGCACACGTATTTCTCGCGCGGTTTCCGATCTGACGCGGGGCGGCGTGCAAGTCGAATACCTGGAAGACGCAGACCTGGCGACGATGACCGGAGCGCTTGAGGTCTTTGGTCAGCAGGTCGTCCAAGCGGAAAGCGCTCTGGTGGTTCTGTCCGGTCGCTTTGTGAGCAGCAAATCAGAAACCTATTTCTTTCCAACCGACACTGACATCGGCCCGCTCGCGACGATGCATTTGCGCGCGCTGCCCCTGTCTAGTGTTTTTGCCCTTCTGGCGCAAAAGCCGGGGCGCGCGATCCTTGTTCTGGCCACCGATGATCGTCAGGTCGATCTTGGGCGGAATGTGACGCTCGGTGTCACCGATCTGGACATCCCGCAAGGCGTCACCGTTCTGTTTGGCGATCCACGCCGAACCACGGATGTGGTGGAAGATCACCTGTCCCAACCTGGCCGCCCCTTCATCGGGGCCGCGCGTCAGGAGCGCGTGCGTGTGATGGGGTATGCGCCCGATACTCTGGTGTTTCTTGACGGTCAAACGCCACCACCACAAACGGCCAACAACCGCATGCAGGATATCTTCAATTGGCGCGCCGCAAGTCGCGTGAACACTGTAGAGGCCTATGAAGGCTACATCGAGGCGCATCCCAGCGGGGAGTTTGTTGACATGGCAGAAGCCCGCATCGCCGCCATGATCGACACGCCGGAAGCGCGGGCGGAACGCACAGAACAGGCGTTGGACCTGAACCGGGACGCCCGAAGAAGCATTCAGCGCAATCTTTCACTGCTTGGGTTCAATACACGCGGGATTGACGGGATATTCGGACGCGGCACACGCGGCGCGATCTCCGAATGGCAACGGGCCGAACGATTTGACGCCACGGGTTACCTAACACGAGAACAGATTGCTCTTTTGGACGAACAAGCCCAGCGGCGCGCCGCCGAACTGGAAGCAGAAGCAGAAGAACGTCGCCAACAACAGATGGCAGCGGATATCGAGTTCTGGAACCAGACCGGCGCCAACGGCGATGAAGCCGGCCTGCGCGCTTATCTGAAACGTTTCCCGGATGGCGAATTTGCCGAACTTGCCTCGGAACGTTTGACTGTCATTGAAGACAGAAAACGTGAGCGCGCCAATCGTGTTGATCGCCAATTGTGGGATCAGGCGCGGTCGCAGGATACCGCAAACGCCTATGAGCGCTATCTGGTCGACTCCCCAAGCGGGGCCTTCCGCGATGAAGCACAGGCGCGTATCGTCGCCCTCCAGCGCGAACAGGAGTTCTCGGCAGCAGCACAAACCGAGGCTGCGATGAACCTGTCGACAGGGACCCGACGTGTCATCGAAGACCGTCTCGATCGGCTCGGGTTACGGCCTGGCCGCGTTGATGGCACTTTCGATGAGAACACGCGACGCGCAATTCGACGGTATCAGGCCGCGCGGAAGTTACCGCAGTCGGGCTACGTCTCCGATCAGATGATGGTGCAATTGATGGCCGACACGGTCTTGCAGATTTTCCGATAGCGCTCTGCCAAACGGTTAGGACTTCTTGTCGCCCATCTTGGAAAGCTGTTCCTGCATAGCAGCGAGCTGCGCGCGAATGTCGTCAAGATTGGCATCCGGCGCAGCGTCATCATCGTCATCGCTCGACGGGCCGGACCAGCCTTTGCCCAAGCCACCCGTCATCGCCGCCAGAAACGCCTCCTGTTGCGCCCGCATGGCGTCATAACCGGGCATGGCCGACATCGGGTTGGTCATGCTGTCGATCATCTTGGACTGCCCTTCGCGCAGCATGTCGAAACTCATGGCCAGAAACTGCGGCACTACGGATTGCGCCTGTGTCGTGTAAGACCGCACAAGATCGGTGAGCACTTCAAGCGGCAGAACATTCTCCCCCCGGCTCTCGTGCTCCGCAACAATCTGAAGCAGGTACTGGCGGGTCAGGTCATCACCTGACTTAAGGTCTACGATCTGAACGTCCCGGTTATCACGGATGAAACCTGCGATGTCTTCAAGCGTCACGTAGTCAGACGTTTCAGTGTTATAGAGACGCCGGCTGGCATAGCGCTTGATCAAAAGAGGCTCGGCCATGCATGGCTCCAATCACTGAGTTTCTGCGCCGCAGCTTAAGGGAGGGCACAGCAAAATCAAAGACTTTCTGCGCAGCATGAAATTGCTGCGGCGCAGCATTATTTATGCGCAAGGAAACCCGGACCAGCTCGTTGCAGCAATTCGGCGGCCAGTGCGCGACCGATTTCCTGCCCATCCTCGACCGCACCATCGCTGGTACCATCGACCGCTTCCGACCCGTCGGTCCGCAGAATTTCACCCCGCAAGGTCACCGACCCGCCCTCCAGTTCGGCCAACCCGGCAATGGGCGTTTGGCAGGACCCGTCCAAGGCTTCGAGGAACGCACGCTCAACCTTCAGCCGCGCGACCGTGTCACTATCGCTGATGGCCTCAAGCATTTCAGCGGCGCGTGTATCGTTGGCACGTCGCTCGATCCCGATCGCGCCTTGTGCGACCGCCGGCAGCATCTCCTCTGTCGGAATAGCCGTCACCGGCAGATCGGTCAGGCCAAGGCGCCGCAGTCCAGCCATCGCAAGGAACGTCCCGGTCGCCACGCCATCCTCCAGCTTCTTCAGCCGGGTCTGCACGTTGCCACGAAACTCAACGATGTCCAGATCGGGGCGCTTGTGCAGCAGCTGCGACTTCCGTCGTAAACTGGACGTGCCGACCACCGTGCCTTCTGGCAGCTCAGACAAGGCGCGCCCATCGAGCGTGAGAAAAGCGTCACGCACATCTTCACGCGGCAGGCAGCAATCAATGACCAGACCATCGGGTTGCAGAACCGGCATGTCCTTCATGGAGTGCACCGCGATATCGATGCTTTCATCCAGCAACGCATCTTCGATCTCTCGCGTGAACAACCCTTTCCCGCCAATCTCGCCAAGCGGGCGGTCCAGAACCTTGTCACCGGTGGTCTTGATCACCACGATTTCAAAGCTGTCTTCCGACAAATCAAAGGCCTTGGAAAGACGGTCGCGTGTCTCGTGCGCTTGCGCCAGGGCCAGCGGGGATCCACGGGTGCCAATACGGAAGGGAGAGTCGGGATTTGGTCGTCTTGTCATAGCTATAGCTCTACGCGGTTGACAAAGCAGTGTCTACTTGGGACGACAGTTTTGAAGTAAGGAAGGAACCCCATGGCAGAGAAATTGTTGCTGCGCGCACTGGCTGGCGAAACACTCGACGTGCCTCCGATCTGGATGATGCGCCAGGCAGGCCGCTACCTACCCGAGTATCGCGCCACGCGGGCCGAGGCCGGGGATTTCCTGAGCCTGTGCTACAATTCCGATCTGGCCGCTGAAGTCACGCTGCAACCGATCCGTCGCTATGGGTTCGATGCCGCGATCCTCTTCGCCGATATCTTGCTGATCCCCGATGCGCTTGGGAACGACCTCTGGTTTGTCACCGGTGAGGGCCCACGGCTTTCGACCATCGAGACGATGGAGGACTTCGCCAAACTCAAGGACGCCGACGGCATTCATGACCATCTTGCTCCCGTTTACGAGACTGTTCGCATTCTCGCCCGCGCATTGCCGGAGGAGACGACCCTGATCGGATTTGCAGGGATGCCCTGGACGGTTGCCACCTACATGATCGCCGGGCGTGGAACGCCGGATCAGGCTCCGGCACATGCCTTGAAGGCCGAGAACCGGGCGCTCTTTGACGCGATCATCAACAGATTGACCGAGGCGACCATCGCCTATCTTTCCGCTCAGATCGACGCGGGAGCGGAGGTGGTGAAGCTTTTCGACAGTTGGGCCGGGTCGCTCAAAGGTCAGGATTTCGACGATTATGCCCTCGCGCCTGCCAAGCAGATCATCGACGCGCTGAAGGCCAAGCATCCCGATACCCCGATCATCGCATTTCCCCGCGAAGCCGGGGATCGCTACATCGGCTTTGCGAACGCGACCGGTGCAGATTGCGTGGCACTCGACAACTCCGTGAGTGCAACTTGGGCCGCCGAACATGTGCAAGTTGATGGCTGTGTGCAAGGCAATCTGGCGTCATCTCACATGGTGACAGGTGGCGATGCCTTGGTGCAGGAAACACGTGCGATCGTGGACGCGTTCTCAAAGGGTCCACACATCTTCAACCTGGGTCATGGCATCACGCCGGATGCCGACCCGGAGAATGTTCAGCTGATGATTGACACGGTACGCAGCACATAAGCGGAAGCACGCTTGCGACAGAACGTCTGACACACCTTCGCCACAATCGATGTCATAGTCTCGCTCAATCCTGATTCTTTCAGTAGGTGAGCAGACATGATTTCTTCCAAAACACTCCTGACCCTCGCGGGTCTGGCAGCCTTTACAATTGCCGGGATGACAACGGCAGGCGAGATGAAGCACGACCACGGCGACCACAAGATGGAGATGGCCGAGCACAAGGTTGGCGACCTGATGCTGAAAGCCCCCTTCGCGCGGGCGACCTTGCCAAACCAGCCGGTGGCCGGTGCCTTCCTGACCATCAGCAACATGGGCAGCGAAGATGACGTGCTGGTCGCAGTGTCCTCGACCGTTTCAGAGCGTGGCGAAGTTCATGAGATGAAGATGGACGGCGACACGATGAAAATGCGTGAGATGGCTGACGGACTTGTGATCCCCGCAGGTGAAACTGTGGAGTTGAAACCCGGCGGATATCATTTGATGTTCATGCAACTGAATGAACCGCTTGTCGAAGGCGAAATGGTCGAAGCCACGCTGGAATTCCAGAACGCTGGTTCCGTAACCATTCCTTTCGCCATCATGGGCAAAGGCGCCAAAAGCATGGATCACTCCGGTCACGGATCGTAAGACCCCGATCCAACCGCAGATTTGAAGGGAGCTGAACGGACATGTCCGGTAAAAAGCTGCGACTACTCCTTTGGGGGCTTGTTGCCGTCAATCTGGCGGCCTTGGCCTGGGTTGGCATCATCAAACCACGGATGGATGCCAGCGTTCTCGATACGCTCGGTCAGGGTGAGTATTCCCTGACCACAACCACGGGCGATACGTTCACCGAGGATACGCTGGCCCAAGGCCCCTCGATGGTGTTCTTCGGCTTCACTCACTGTCCTGATGTATGCCCGACAACGCTGGGCGATATCCTGACATGGCAGGAAGAACTGCCTGAATCGAAGGATATGAACGTGTTTTTCGTCACTGTCGATCCGGACCGTGACACGTCAGACATTCTGGGGGACTATGTTGGTTGGGTCGACGGTGTGCAGGGTGTGACCGGCTCGCAGGAAGAAGTGGACAAAGCCCTCGAAGCATTCCGGATCTACGCTGCGCGGGTGCCTCTCGAAGGCGGGGACTACACCATGGATCACTCGGCGTCGGTGCTGCTGTTCGACGAAAGAGGTCGCTATACAGACCGCATCCGATATCAGGAAGAGCTGCCGTCTGCCGTCGAGAAGCTGCGCGGTGTGCTTGGCTCCTAACTCCTAAGCCGGCGCCAAATCCAACGAGCGGTGACGGAGCAACGTGACAAGCGACACGCCATTGGCAGGCGTGCAGTCCTTTTGCCATTTGTGCAACGCGGTCCGCGCCGCCGACACATCGTCCGATGATGCACCGATATCGAGCCCGATACGCTCAATAAGCGCAGAGACCTCGGATGTTGCGGGTCGGGCAACGCATCCAACCATCAAGGCCGCCGCAAGCGTGCGCCGCCGCGCGATACTGCTGGACATCGGTGGAAATCTGTAGCGCTCCAATTCGTCATCCGAGGCATTCTGGAACCGCTGAAGAGTGAGCTCCAAAAGGTCGCGATCCAGGTCGTGACTTGTCACGATGCGAAACACATCCAACACCTCTTCCCGCGCAACACGGCCGCGTGCCCTGGACACCAACAGCATCGCAGACAGGATCGCGGCACGTTCCTGATCGTCTGGCTCCGATTTCCCACTGACAAAACGCTGGTGATCCCGGGTCAGCCCGTAAATCGCCGCAGCCGTGGCGGTCAGGCTGAGCGCAATCAGGGGCACTGGTTTGATTTCCATGGGCATGTCGTCCATGCCGCCCATCTCGCCTTCCGGAGTGTCGCCTTCGAGAATTGTCATGCAAATGTCGGCAAGAAAGGCGCTTCCGCCCAAACCAAACGCGTTGTCGATCGTCGCAGCGACACCAACGCCGCACAGGCTCACAAGTCCATAAGTTCTGAAACGGTTCACGGCAGCCATCCCAAAGCAGTTTGGAAAGAAGTAGCGCGGAATGTGCTGTCGGACTATGGCAGCTTTATGACAATCCTGATCATCGGCGGAGTTCCACTCAAATGAAAAAGGCCCCGAATTGTCGGGGCCTGCGTCTGTGGATAAATCCGTGGATCAGCTGACGGCGTCGCGCAAAGCTTGAAGATCAGCGACACGCTTTGCCGCATCATCCATGTCCGCTCCTTCGGCACTGTCACGCGCCGATTCCGCTGCAGAAATACGCTCTGCAAGCATGTCCGGCGAAACTTCAGCCTTCGGCAAAGCCTCATCTGCCAGAACCGTGGTTCCTGCGGATGTGATCTGTGCAAAACCGCCCGTGACCGCGTATTCCTGCGTACCGCCATCCATCTCGACGACCAGTATGCCGGGGCGCAATGTGGTCACAACCGGCGCATGATCAGGCATTGCGGTCATGTCGCCGTCAGCACCCGGGATCAGCACGGATGTGGCCTGCCCGGACGCAAGCTTGCGCTCGGGCGAGACCAGATCGAATTGCATCGTGTCAGCCATGTTCAGGCCTCATCTTCTTTTCCTGCGATGCTCCGGACGTGTTCCGGAGCCTCAACGTTTGGCCAGAGGCTCCGGAACAAGCCCGGAGCGCGACGGCGCTTAGGCGGCTTCCGCTGCCAGTTTTTCGGCCTTCTCGATCACGTCCTGGATGCCGCCAACCATATAGAAGGCTGCTTCCGGAAGGTGGTCGTATTCGCCGGCCACAACCGCTTTGAACGAAGAGATCGTGTCTTCCAGCGGCACCTGGATGCCGTCGGATCCGGTGAAGACCTTCGCCACGTCGAACGGCTGCGACAGGAAGCGCTGGATCTTCCGGGCGCGGGCTACGGTGAGTTTGTCTTCTTCGCTAAGCTCGTCCATGCCGAGAATGGCGATGATGTCCTGAAGCGACTTGTAGCGCTGAAGGATACCCTGAACGTCACGCGCCACCTGATAGTGCTCTTCGCCCACGATCTGCGGGTCAAGGATACGGCTGTTCGAGTCGAGCGGGTCCACAGCCGGGTAGATGCCCAGCTCCGAGATCGCACGGCTCAAAACGGTCGTTGCGTCCAAGTGGGCAAACGTCGTTGCCGGGGCGGGGTCGGTCAGGTCGTCCGCAGGCACGTACACGGCCTGGATCGATGTGATCGAGCCCTGCTTGGTCGAGGTGATCCGTTCTTGCATCGCGCCCATGTCGGTGGCGAGTGTCGGCTGGTAGCCCACAGCGGAAGGAATACGACCCAGAAGCGCCGACACCTCGGACCCCGCCTGCGTGAAGCGGAAGATGTTATCCACGAAGAACAGAACGTCGGTTCCGGACTGATCGCGGAACTGCTCGGCCAGCGTCAGGCCGGTCAGGGCCACACGCGCACGCGCGCCCGGAGGCTCGTTCATCTGGCCGTAGACCAGCGCCACTTGGCTTTCTTCGAGGTTGTCCGGCTTGATAACGCCAGATTCGATCATCTCGTGATAGAGGTCATTGCCCTCACGAGTCCGTTCACCCACACCCGCGAACACCGAGAAACCCGAGTGCACTTTCGCGATGTTGTTGATCAGCTCCATGATGAGAACGGTCTTGCCCACGCCGGCACCGCCGAAGAGGCCGATCTTACCACCCTTCGAGTACGGCGCGAGCAGATCCACAACCTTAATGCCAGTGACGAGGATTTCCGACTCCGTCGCCTGTTCTGCGAATTCCGGTGCAGGCTGGTGGATCGCACGCTTTTCGTCGGCGACGACCGGGGCACCTTCGTCCACCGGTTCACCGACCACGTTGAGAATACGGCCCAGCGTTGCGTTGCCGACCGGGATCGAGATCGGACCGTCCATATCGGTCACGTCCTGACCGCGGACGAGCCCTTCGGTTGCGTCCATGGCGATGGTGCGCACCGTGTTCTCACCGAGGTGCTGCGCCACTTCGAGCACCAGCCGGTTGCCGTTGTTGTCGGTTTCCAGCGCGTTCAGAATTTCGGGCAGGTGGTCGTCGAACTGTACGTCGACAACAGCGCCGATGACCTGGGTCACTTTGCCTTTTGCGTTTGCCATCTATCGTCTCCGGTCGTGTTAGAGCGCCTCGGCGCCCGAAATGATTTCGATAAGTTCGTTGGTAATGACCGCCTGACGCGTCCGGTTGAACTGGATCGTCAGTTTCTCGATCATGTCGCCCGCGTTGCGGGTTGCGTTGTCCATGGCGCTCATCCGGGCGCCCTGTTCTGACGCACCGTTCTCCAAAAGCGCCGAGAAGATCTGCGTGGCCACACCGCGCGGCAGCAGCTCGCGCAGGATTTCCTCTTCCCCGGGTTCATAGTCGAACTCGGTCGCGTCGCCATCGCCCTCTGTCTCTTCAAAATGAGCCGGGATGATCTGCGTTGCGGTCGGAACCTGGCTGATAACGCTCTGGAACTTCGAGAAGAAGATCGTTGCAACATCGAACTCGCCAGCGTCAAAGCGGGCCAGCACATCGGCCGCGACATCCTGAGCATTGGTGTAGCCCACGTTCTTAACCTCGGAGAGGTCCACGTGGCCGACGATATTGTCCGCATATTCGCGCTTGAGTTGCTCGCGACCCTTCTTGCCGACCGTGAGAAACTTCACGGTCTTGCCAGCGGCTTTGAGTTCCTCGGCCTTGGCCTTGGCCAGCTTCACGATATTGGTGTTGAAGCCACCGCAAAGGCCACGTTCCGAGGTCATGACGACCAGCAAGTGCGTCTGATCAGAACCGGTTCCAGCCAGCAGCTTCGGCCCACCATCGCCAACCGAACCGGCAAGCCCCGCCATGACGGCGTTGAACTGTTCGGCATAGGGGCGTGCGGCACCGGCTGCCTCTTCCGCGCGGCGGAGTTTGGCAGCGGCGACCATCTGCATGGCCTGTGTGATCTTCCGGGTCGATTTGACCGAGTCGATCCTTGTTTTCAGATCCTTGAGGTTGGGCATCTACCCTATCCTTTCGGGTGTCAGCTTAAACTCACGCAAAATCCGCAGCGAAACTGTCGATCGCGGCTTTCAGCTTGTCAGCTGCATCGCCTTTGATCTTCGGGTCTTCATTGGTGATCCAGTCCATCACGTCGGAATGCTTGGCGTGCATATGGCCCAGCAACTCCTTCTCGAACCGCGCCACTTGGCTCAGGTCGAGGTTGTCGAGATACCCGTTCGTGCCCGCGAAGATGACCACAACGATTTCGGCGTTGGTCAGCGGCGAATACTGCGGCTGCTTCATCAATTCGGTCAGACGCGCGCCCCGGTTCAGTAGACGCTGTGTCGCGGCGTCGAGGTCCGAGCCGAACTGCGCAAACGCGGCCATCTCACGATACTGCGCGAGCGACAGTTTCACCGGACCTGCAACCGAGGACATCGCGGATGTCTGAGCGGACGAACCAACCCGCGACACCGACAGACCGGTGTTCACAGCGGGCCGGATGCCCTGATAGAACAGGTCGGTTTCCAAGAAGATCTGACCGTCGGTGATCGAGATCACGTTGGTCGGAATAAACGCCGACACGTCGCCACCTTGCGTCTCAATGATCGGCAGCGCCGTCAGTGAGCCTGCGCCATTGTCTTCGTTCAGCTTCGCCGAACGCTCGAGCAGACGGGAGTGCAGGTAGAACACGTCACCCGGATACGCTTCACGCCCGGGCGGACGGCGGAGCAGCAGGGACATCTGGCGATAGGCAACCGCCTGTTTTGAGAGGTCATCATAAATGATCAGCGCGTGACGGCCATTGTCGCGGAAGTACTCGGCCATCGCGGTCGCGGCATAAGGTGCCAGGAACTGCATCGGCGCAGGCTCGGATGCGGTCGCAGCCACAACGATCGAGTACTCAATCGCGCCGCTCTCTTCGAGCTTCTTCACAAGCTGAGCAACGGTCGAACGCTTCTGACCGACAGCGACGTAGATGCAGTAGAGCTTCTTGCTCTCATCATCGCCTGCCGCGTCGTTGTAGGACTTCTGGTTGAGGATGGCGTCGAGGGCCACGGCGGTTTTACCCGTCTGGCGGTCGCCAATGATCAGTTCGCGCTGGCCACGGCCAATCGGGATCATCGCGTCAACGGCTTTCAGGCCGGTCGCCATTGGCTCGTGCACCGATTTCCGCGGGATGATGCCGGGCGCTTTCACGTCAGCCACGCGACGCTCGGACGCTTCAATCGGACCTTTGCCGTCCAGCGGGTTGCCCAGACCGTCGACAACGCGACCAAGCAGCGCGTCACCAGCGGGCACGTCCACGATTGAGTTCGTGCGCTTAACGGTGTCACCTTCTTTAATGTCGCGGTCGGAGCCGAAGATCACGATCCCGACGTTGTCGCTTTCCAGGTTCAGGGCCATGCCCATGATGCCGCCGGGGAACTCGACCATCTCGCCAGCCTGCACGCTGTCGAGTCCATAGACACGGGCGATACCGTCCCCAACCGACAACACGCGGCCAACCTCGGCCACTTCGGCTTCTTGGCCGAAATTCTTGATCTGGTCCTTCAGGATCGCAGAAATCTCTGCTGCTTGGATCGCCATTTATCCGACCTCTTTCATGGTATTCTGCAGGCTCATGAGCTTCGAACGGATCGACGTGTCGATCATCTTTGAGCCCACTCTCACGATAAGACCGCCGATGAGGCTTTCATCGACGGTGACATTCATTTTGACATCCTTGCCAACCGCGCTCTTCAGCGTCTCAGCCAGGGTTTTCTCTTGCTCGGCCGACAGGGCGGTCGCGGCTTGCACGTCTGCCGTCACTTCGCCCTTGGCATCAGCAATCTGCGCACGCAGCGCGGTGACCAACTGCGGCAGGACAAACAGGCGACGCTTGCTTGCCATCAGCTTCAAGGTGTTGGCCATTGTGCCGGACAAACCCATCTTGGCAGCAACTGCTGAAATGGCATCGCCTTGCGCGTCGCGGGAATAGATCGGCGAGTGGATCAGGTCACGGAAATCCGAGCTGCCGGTGATCGCCGCATCAAGCGCGTCGATATCCTGCTCCAGTGACGAAAGTTCGTTGGC
Organism: Pseudomonadota bacterium; assembly: GCA_038532095.1. Taxonomy (GTDB): domain Bacteria; phylum Pseudomonadota; class Alphaproteobacteria; order Rhodobacterales; family Rhodobacteraceae; genus JAJDOD01. The sequence goes on along the minus strand of JBCBBB010000002.1, from coordinate 75,391 downwards.
TTCTTTAACCAGTTCAAAGACAGCCGAGGCATAGCGGGCCGCGATGCCTGAGGAGATAGACGCTGATTCTGACACGTGTCCCCTTTCCCACGTTCGTTATGTCCATACCGTTTCAAACACCTAGACCGGGCGGTTTCGGGTTCAAAACGCTCAAGCGCTCCAAGCTCGATGAACAAATCAGCGGTCGTTTAGCAGACGACCCAGCGGCTCGCAACACTCTAGGGCACAGCAATTGGCAGGAACAATTTGTTTAGGATCACAGGGTTAATTCGGGGTGCGTCCGAATGCTCATTTCTCGTGCGTTTTCTGAACCCCGATTCCACGCGGTGCGAGCGGTAACATGACGGTTTTCGTTCAAACCGGCTTAGGATCCGCAACCGCGATCCCGTCCAAAACACTCAACGGCTTTCTTATCGCCTCGGGTAAGCCCGTCCGTGGCGGTGCCGGCACTTGTTTCGTCACTTCAATCATCAAAACACCCCCCGCGAAGCGGTTCGAAACCCGACCGCCCAGCTTTTCCCAAAAGCCACTGGTCTTGAGCCAGAACTTCTTTTCTGTCGGCGGATGATAAAGGGCTGCTGCATGTCTGCTCGGCTTCAATCCGATGGCCGCCAGTTTCGCTTCAAGCTGGCCCATGGAATAGGGTCGCCCAAACCCAAATGGCGTTTCATCCCGGCGCGCCCACAGCCCAGCGCGGTTCGGCACGATGAAAAGCCCTAGACCTTCGGGGGCAAGCACACGATAGCATTCGTCCAGCAAGGCAATTGGGTCCTCGCTGGTTTCAAGCCCATGCAGCACCACCAAGCGGTCTATGCTGTCACTCTCAAGCGGCCAGTCGGTTTCAGGGCAAAGCACGGAGACATTCGGCAGTCCGGCAGGCCACGGCATGACCCCTTGCTGTGCCGGCATCAAACCAACGACGCGTCGCGACTCTTTCAAGTAAGGCCGCAGAAGCGGCGCCGCGAACCCGAACCCGGCAACAGTTTTGCCCTTCGCATCTGGCCAGAGTTCCAACAACTGCTCACGCATGGCCTTTTGAGCGGTCCGCCCAAGGCGCGTCCGGTAATAAAAAGTCCGAAGATCGAGCACATCAAGGTGCATTGCAGCGCGGGCTCGTTTGTTCGACAGTCATGTAAACCATACCCAAAGGACCGCACCCATGTCTTTTAAATTCGTCACCATACCCTGCCGCGAAGACAACTATGCCTTCCTGGTACACGGCAACGGCAAGACAGCCTTGGTCGACGCGCCGGAAGCCGGTCCAATCCAGGCCGTATTGGAGCGTGAAGGGTGGACGCTCGACGAAATCTGGATCACGCATCACCACAACGACCATGTGGACGGCGTTGCCGACCTGCGCAGCGGAGCGATTGTTCGAGGTGCGCGTGCGGATGCACACAGACTGCCCCCGCTTGATGCTGCGCATGAGGACGGTGAAACCTTCGACTTCGCTGGGACACCGGTGCAAGTCTTCGACGTATCTGGGCACACAATCGGCCATATCGCCTTTTACATTGCGTCAGAACACGCCGCCTTTACTGCGGATAGCCTTATGTCTCTGGGGTGCGGCCGGGTGTTCGAGGGCACGTTCGATCAAATGTGGGCGTCTTTGTCCAAACTGGCAGCGTTGCCGCCTGAAACCACCATCTATTCCGGCCATGAATATACCGCGTCCAATGGGAGATTTGCGCTCACAATAGAACCAGAAAACCCAGCGCTTTTGGCACGCATGGAGCGGGTGGCAGAGGCGCGGGCGACTGGCGAAGCGACCGTCCCATCACGATTATCTGACGAACTTGCCACCAATCCATTCCTGCGCGCGGGGTTGGCAGAGGTCAAATCAAGCCTAGATATGAATGGCGCGAGTGACGCCGACGTTTTTGCCGAAATTCGGCGCCGCAAGGATTCGTTCTGAAATCGCCACATTTTGTCTCACTTTCCGGCTCAAACTCCCTAGCAAGGGAAAAATGTGAGCTTGCGTGAGCAAAAAACTCTTGAAGGTTCGGAAATCTAACCGAACTCTAACACTATGAGGTCACGGTCCGTGAGGGACCCAACCGTAATCCCTCCCGGGCCCTTTGTTGAAGGAGCATAGAGCGTGCCATCGTTTTCCAAGACGCTCGAAGACGCCATCCATGCGGCCCTCGCCATTGCGAATGCGCGTCGCCACGAACTCGCCACGTTGGAGCATCTGCTACTGGCGCTGATCGACGAACCAGATGCAGCCAAGGTGATGCAGGCCTGTTCGGTCGATCTGGACGAGCTCCGCAAAACACTGAACGACTTTATTGACGACGATCTGTCGACGCTTGTGACAGAAATCGAAGGGTCGGAAGCCGTTCCCACAGCCGCGTTCCAGCGCGTCATCCAGCGAGCTGCCATCCACGTCCAGTCGTCTGGCCGGACGGAGGTGACAGGTGCAAACGTGCTGGTAGCCATTTTTGCTGAACGTGAGTCGAATGCGGCCTATTTCCTTCAGGCGCAGGACATGACCCGCTACGACGCGGTGAACTTCATTGCCCACGGCGTTGCGAAGGACCCATCTTTCGGCGAAACCCGCCCTGTGAGCGGCGCGCCCGAGTTTGAAGAGGAACAGGCCTCTTCCGGCAACGCCGCTGAAGAAGAAAACAAGGAATCCGCGCTCGCCAAGTACTGCGTCGATCTGAATGCTAAGGCCACTCAGGGCGATGTTGATCCGCTCATCGGGCGTGAACACGAGGTTGAGCGTTGCATTCAGGTGCTCTGCCGTCGCCGCAAAAACAACCCGCTTCTGGTCGGCGACCCCGGCGTGGGCAAAACGGCCATCGCGGAAGGTCTGGCAAAGAAAATCGTTGAGAATGCGACGCCGGAAGTGTTGCAAGGCTCCACAATCTATTCGCTCGACATGGGCGCGCTTCTTGCGGGCACCCGCTATCGCGGCGATTTTGAAGAGCGCCTGAAAGCCGTTGTGACTGAATTGGAAGAGCATCCCGATGCGATCCTTTTCATTGACGAAATTCACACGGTGATCGGTGCCGGTGCCACGTCAGGCGGTGCCATGGATGCCTCCAACCTTCTGAAGCCCGCGCTTCAGGGCGGCAAACTGCGCTGCATGGGCTCTACAACCTACAAGGAATTCCGTCAGCATTTCGAGAAAGACCGGGCGTTGAGCCGCCGGTTCCAAAAAATCGATGTGACAGAACCTTCTGTCGATGACAGCGTGCAAATCCTCCTGGGCCTCAAGCCTTACTTTGAGGAGCATCACTCGGTCACCTATACCGATGATGCAGTCCGCACGGCTGTGGAACTCTCTGCACGCTACATCAACGACCGCAAGCTCCCGGATAAGGCCATCGACGTGATCGATGAGGCGGGCGCCGCTCAGCATCTTGTCGAAGAAGAAAAGCGCGAAAAGACCATTGACGTGACACAGATCGAAAACGTTGTGGCCAAGATCGCTCGCATTCCGCCGAAAAACGTCTCCAAGGATGACGCAGCGGTGCTGAAAGACCTCGAAGCCTCGCTCAAGCGCGTTGTCTTTGGGCAGGATCAGGCCATTGAAGCGCTGTCCTCGGCGATCAAACTGTCACGCGCAGGTCTGCGCGAGCCCGAAAAGCCCATCGGCAACTACCTCTTTGCTGGCCCAACGGGCGTTGGCAAAACCGAAGTGGCCAAGCAATTGGCAGACACGCTCGGTGTGGAACTGATGCGCTTCGACATGTCGGAATACATGGAGAAACACGCCGTCAGCCGTCTGATCGGTGCGCCTCCGGGTTATGTCGGGTTCGATCAGGGCGGGTTGCTGACTGACGGCGTCGATCAACACCCGCATTGCGTGCTTTTGCTGGATGAGATCGAGAAGGCGCATCCGGATGTTTACAACATCCTCTTGCAAGTGATGGATCATGGCCAGTTGACCGATCATAACGGTCGTACGGTCGATTTCCGCAACGTGATCCTGATCATGACGTCGAACGCAGGTGCCGCAGATATGGCACGCGAGGCGGTTGGCTTCGGCCGTGACAAGCGGGAGGGCGAGGACACTGCCGCCATCGAACGCATGTTCACGCCAGAATTCCGCAACCGTTTGGATGCCGTCATCAGCTTCGGCGCATTGCCGAAAGAGGTGATCCTGCAAGTGGTCGAGAAGTTCGTGCTCCAACTTGAAGCGCAACTCATGGACCGCGGCGTTCATATCGAACTGACACGCCCGGCTGCTGAATGGCTCGGCAATAAAGGCTATGACGACAAGATGGGCGCACGCCCGCTGGGCCGTGTGATCCAGGAAGAGATCAAGAAACCGCTGGCGGAAGAACTGCTCTTCGGCAAACTCGCCAAAGGCGGCATCGTCAAGGTCGGCGTCAAGGACGGCAAGCTGGAGCTTCGGATCGAGCCGAAGACAAAGCGGATCGCCAAGAAGAAGCCGCCGCTTCTGACTGCGGACTAGTTTGATCGAAGATAAACCCAAAAGGCGCCGTCAATCGGCGCCTTTTTTGCGTATCCCTGCCTGCTCGACCGGGGAAGTCTACACTTAACTCTGGAATTGACCCCATCCTTTCGAATTGCGCGCCTTTCGGCGCACACGATGTTTTGCGTCTGCCTTTGGCAGCCGCGTTGATGCGTATTTTAGAAGAGATGAAGAGGTCTTTCTTCCTGGTTCAAATACGGCGGGGAGTCTCTCGAAGAGAGACGGGGCGGAGCCCCCAATCAAAACATCGCGTGCGCCGAAGGCGCCCAATTTGGTAATATCCACCTTGTCCGGCAGACTTCGTGGAACAGCACAGCAAAAAACGGCGGGTCGTTGGAGCCCGCCGCTTTCCGTTTCTTGCCTGTCTTAATCAGCTTGTCGGTGTGATGGTGATGTCCACACGACGGTTCTGAGCACGGCCTGCTGCCGTTTGATTGGTCGCAATTGGGCGGTTCTCGCCCGCACCAACGACGCGGATGCGCGAGGATGCCACCCCGCCTGTCCGCAAGACAGACGCAACAGAACTTGCTCGACGCTCGGACAGGTCCTGATTATAGGCCGCCGAACCGGTGTTGTCGGTATGCCCGGTCACGGTCACGACAGATTGCGGGTATTTGTTCAGGCTATCCGCCAAAACGAAAAGGTCTGACCTGAGACCCTGGTTCAATGCGGCACTGTCGGTGGCGAACAGAATGGCTTCCGGCATACGAACGATAAGTTCGCTGCCTGTGTTGATCACTTCGATCTCGCCATTGCCGAAATCGTTTCGCAACTCCGCCGCCTGACGATCCATGATGTTGCCCGCAATGGCACCGGCGGCCCCACCGATGACGGCCCCGCGAATGATATCATCCCCGCGGCTTCCGCTGCCGGTGATGGCGCCGACCACCCCGCCCAAAGCAGCACCCGTAAGGGCGCCTTGTTGAGTTCGTTGCCCGTCTGTGCCCGGGAATTGCGACGGGTCCGTCGCACAGGCCGACAGTGTCATAATGCCCGCAACGCCAAGCACGATAGATGTCTTGTTACGCATGGTTGTCCTCATGATTGCGCATCTCCTTTGTGCCGCCGAATGCACCCCACGTACAGGCGCTTCCCCGGCTTGGGCAAAGAACAGCCGAGGAACCATTGATACTCAAGATCAGGGCTCTGTTATGGGATATCAGGCGGTTTCCGCGGCTTCCCATGCCAGCATGGTTCGCTTGACAGGCAAACCCCAGTGATACCCACCCAAACCACCCGACTTGCGCAACGCGCGATGACACGGGATCAGCCAGGATATCGGATTGCGACCGACCGCCGTACCGACAGCTCTTACGGCTTTCGGCCGACCGATGACGCGGGCGATATCAGAATAGGTCGTTACATGCCCTGTCGGCACATGAAGCAAAGCCTCCCAAACCTTGATCTGAAACGGGGCCCCGATCAGGAAAAGTTTTGCTGTCGCCGCGCCAGAAGCCGGGAACGCCGCATCCGCCTGAGGTTTGAGCGCGGTTGGGTCCTCAATGAACGTCGCCTTCGGCCAGCGACCAATCAGGTCCGTCATGGCGTCTTCCGCGCCGGTCTCCCCCGCGAAACCGATGCCGCAAATGCCGCGTTCGGTGCCCATAATCAACGCAGGCCCAAACGGGCTTTCGAACCAACCCCAGAGAATCTCAAGTCCCTCGCCACCTTTGGCGTAATCCCCGGGGCTCATGGCTTCCCAGCGCACGAACAGATCATGCAACCGCCCTGACCCCGACAAACCCACCTCATCGGCGGTTTCAAGTGTGGTATGCCGGTTCGCCAGCAGGCTTTTGGCGTGATCGAGCTTGAGCCACTGCTGATACCGCTTCGGAGACACCCCGGCCCAACGGCTGAATATCCGTTGGAAATGCGCGGGGCTCATCGACATCTCATCCGCGATCTCGTCGAGAGACAGACCACGGCCTGCGTCGTTGTCGATCAGGTCAATCGCGCGACGCATCAACTGGTAATGATATCTTGTATCGACATCCGACATCCGCACACCTCTTTTGTTGATCCCGAATGTACGGATCATCTTTCGATTTGCGACCCGGAACTTGCGGGATTGCAGGCCTCCTCACATTCCGCCAAAACGCGTCCATGGCCAAGCAACTCCCCTATCCCACCATCGTTGAGATCTTTACGCGGTTTCGCGATGCTGAAGACGAACCAAAAGGGGAGTTGCATCACGTGAACGCCTACACGTTGGTGGTCGCTGTTGCGCTTTCGGCGCAGGCGACCGATGCGGGGGTGAACAAGGCCACAGCCAAACTGTTTGAGATTGCGGACACGCCCGAGAAAATGCTGGCGCTCGGCGAAGACGGGCTGATCGAGCATATCAAGACAATCGGTCTCTTCCGCAACAAGGCCAAGAACGTCATCAAGATGGCGCGGCTACTGGTCGATGAATATGGCGGCGAGGTTCCTTCCTCCCGGGCGGCACTGCAATCATTGCCGGGCGTTGGACGAAAAACCGCGAACGTCGTCCTGAACATGTGGTGGAAACACCCTGCCCAAGCCGTTGATACGCACATTTTCCGCGTTGGCAATCGCACCGGCATCGCGCCGGGCAAAGATGTCGACGCTGTGGAACGATCCATCGAAGATCACATTCCTGCGGAATTTCAGCTTCATGCCCATCACTGGCTGATCCTGCATGGTCGCTATGTGTGCGTTGCCCGAAAACCCAAATGTCAGGCCTGCCTGATCGCGGACCTGTGCCAGTTCGAGGAGAAAACCACGTGAGTTTTGAGGTCGTCGGAATTGGAAACGCCGTCGTGGATGTCATCGCCAAGGCAGATGACAGCTTTCTTGAGCACATGGGGATCGAGAAAGGCATCATGCAACTGGTCGAGCGCGATCGGGGTGAATTGCTTTATGCCGCCATGTCAGATCGTGTGCAGGCCGCCGGTGGCTCGGTCGCCAACACGCTGGCAGGCCTTGGGAACCTGGGACTGAAAACCGGCTTCATTGGCCGGGTTCACGATGACGCTTTGGGTCGGTTCTACGCCTCTGCGATGGAGGATGGCGGCACCAGTTTTGTCAATGCGCCCGTCCCGGATGGCGAGCTTCCCACCTCGCGTTCGATGATCTTCGTTTCTCCTGACGGAGAAAGATCGATGAACACCTATCTCGGGATATCCTCGGAGCTTGGCCCGGAAGACGTGTCCGACGATGTCGCGGGCCAGGCGCAAATCTTGTTTCTTGAGGGATATCTGTACGACAAGGATAAAGGCAAAGCCGCGTTCGAGCGCGCGGCCAAGCTCTGCCGGGACAATGGCGGGCGCGCTGGCATCGCCCTGTCTGATCCGTTCTGCGTTGATCGGCATCGCGATGACTTTCGCAGATTGGTTAAGGACCTCGACTACGTGATCGGAAACGAGCACGAGTGGGAAGCGCTTTATCAAACCGACCTGTCGAGCGCGCTTGAACTGGCCTCCACCGATGCCGGGCTCGCCGTTTGCACCAGATCCGGCCAGGATGTTTTGTTGGTCCAAGGCGGCGATACGGTCTCCGTCCCGGTCACGATGGTGACACCAGTTGATGCAACCGGGGCCGGCGATCAGTTCGCAGCGGGCTTCTTGTTTGGGTATGCGACCGGCAAATCGCTTGAGGTCTCCGGACAGATGGGATGCATCGCAGCGGCTGAGGTGATTTCACACTACGGTGCGCGACCCGAAACCAGCCTTGGCGACTTGTTCAAAAGCGCCGGGCTGCTTTGATGCCGCTCAGGCGGCAGATTTGGACAAACGCGCCGGAAGGTTGTTCGCCCACGCGCTGATCGTGCCCGCCCCCAGACACACGACGATGTCGCCCGGTCTGGCCTGCTCCCGCACGAGACGCTCAAGGTCATCTTCATTGATAACGGCGCGTGCGTGTCGATGCCCGTGGCGGATCAGCCCCGCGACGAGGTCTTCCCGGTGCGCACCGGGGATCGGATCCTCACCAGCGGCAAAGACTTCCGCAATGCCAACCACATCCGCTTCATTGAAACAGGTGCAGAAATCTTCGAACAAAGACGACAACCTTGAATACCGGTGCGGTTGATGCACCGCGATCACGCGCGCATCCGTGTCCGTGCCCACCGCTTGCCGCGCGGCTTTCAACACGGCAGCGATCTCAACGGGATGATGCCCGTAATCGTCAATGATCGTCACGCCGTCCACCTCACCGACACGGGTGAAACGCCGGTTCACGCCTTTGAAGTGTTCCAACGCCTCGCGAATCTCGACCGACTTCATGCCGAGATGGCGCGCCACCGCAACCGCAGCCAAGGCGTTCGAGACATTGTGGTCGCCCGGCATCGGCAGCGTGCAGCCGTCGATCACCATGCCATCGGCCAATTCGATATCGAAATGCGCGGTGCCGCGGTCATAGCTCAGGTTCACCGCCCGGACATCGGCCTGGGCATTGAAACCGAACGTCACAATCCGCCGGTCGGTGACACGGCCCACCAAGGCCTGTACCTCAGGATGATCGGTGCAGAGCACCGCCAACCCGTAGAACGGAATGTTCGACACGAAATCGTCGAACCCCTTTCGAAGGTTCTCGATCGTTCCCCAATGCTCCATGTGCTCGGGGTCGATATTCGTCACGATGGCAATCGTTGCGGGCAGTCGATTGAACGTGCCGTCGCTTTCGTCGGCCTCTACAACCATCCACTCGCCCGAACCAACCCGTGCATTCGATCCATAAGCGTGGATAATGCCGCCATTGATCACCGTCGGATCGATGCCCCCGTGGTCCAGAAGCGCGGCAACCATGGTCGTGGTCGTCGTCTTCCCGTGCGTTCCGGCCACCGCGATGTTGGACCGCAAGCGCATCAATTCCGCCAACATCTCCGCCCGGCGGACAACCGGAAGGCCCAGCAAACGCGCATGATCCAGTTCGGCGTTGCCGCGCTTGATCGCAGACGAGATCACAATGACCTCCGCACCGTCGAGGTTTTCCGCGCGCTGGCCCTCGAAAATGCGTGCGCCTTTGGCTTCAAGTCGATCTGTGATCTTGGACCGTTTCAGATCAGAGCCTTGCACTGCGTACCCGGCCTCCAGCAGAACTTCCGCAATGCCCGACATCCCAATACCGCCGATACCCACAAAGTGGATTGGCCCCATCTCGGTCGGAAGCTTGGTCGCTGCGGCTGCGTTCATGTCAGTCTCCTGCCAATTGATTGACGAGGTCGGCCAGGTCCTTCGCCGCGTTCGGCGTGCCTTGGGTTAGGGCATTCGCGCTCATGCGCTTTCCGACGTCCGGCGTTGTCAGGATAACCATTATCTGCTCGGAGAGCGTGGCCGGGTCAAGCTTGGATTCCGGGATCAGCACGGCCGCATCGGCATCAACCAGCCCACGCGCATTGGCCGTTTGTTCATCCCGGATGGCAGACGCCAGCGGGATCAGGATGGAGGGTCGTCCAATAATACTGAGATCAGCGATCGATGATGCACCAGACCGGCAGATCACCAGATGCGCCGCAGCAAGACGCTCCGGCATGTCGTCGAAGAATGGCGCGATGTCCACTTCGATGCCCGCCTCTAGATAAATGGATCGTACCCGGTCCGCATCTTCTGGTCGCGCCTGGTGGGTCACGGCCAGCCGCTTTCGCACCAGTTCCGGCAGGTGTGCAACGGCCTCAGGCACAGTGTCCGAAATCACGCGCGCACCCTGACTGCCCCCGAACGCCACGATGTGCAGCGTTGCATCTTCGCCGGGGTACGGATGTCGCGCACGCTCAAGCACCGCCGCGCGTACAGGGTTTCCGATGTGAACAGCCGACACAGAAGACGGCAGTTCCGTCGGCCAAGTCCCACAAGCAACCTTGTCGACGCGCGGGGCGAAGACCTGATTGACCCGTCCGAGCACTCCGTTTTGCTCATGGATCAGACGCGGCACGCGCAAAGCCCAGGCCGCAGAAAGTGCCGGGATAGAAGGGTATCCTCCAAAACCGGCAACGACGCTAGGACGGTCTGTGAGAAACCGGACAAGGGCGGTGGCAACGCCAAACCCAATCCGAAACGGAGCGAGAAGCTTGCCTAGCGCTCCACCGCGTGCCGGGGTTGCGCTGACCACTTGCCGGATCGTCACGTCCTTGGGAAAGCCGCCCGCATACCGAGCGCCCCGGACGTCGGTTGAAAGCGTGACGCGCCATCCGCGCGCCAGAACTTCCTCGGCCAAGGCCTGGGCCGGAAACATGTGCCCTCCAGTTCCGCCAGCGGCGATAATAAGGTGGCGCCGTCTCACCGCCCGCTCCGCACGAGGTAGTCGCGGATCTCCCCTTGCGGCCGCGTGCGCGTGAACGCCAGAAGCATCCCGATCATGATCCCACCGGCGACAAGGGACGATCCCCCGTAGCTCACAAATGGCAAGGTCATACCCTTTGCCGGAAGAAGCCGCACCGCAACGCTGATGTTGATCATCGCCTGCATCGCAAAGGTACAGGCAAGCCCGGTGCCAGCCAAACGGATGAACGGGTCACGCTCGCGCATCAAACGAAAGAGCGATCGTAGGACAATCGTCGCATAAAGACCGATGATGACAAGCACGAGGATCAGCCCGTATTCCTCTGCCGCGACGGCAATTATGAAGTCTGTATGGGCATCGGGCAGCGACCACTTCACCGTGCCTTCGCCAACACCGACACCGAAGAAGCCGCCTTCCCGAATGGCGTTCGCCGCATAGCCGAGTTGCGTTGTCGGATCGACCTCTGCCGACAGAAAGCCATCGATGCGCCGCGCAAAGTGCTCGGAGTGTTGGTAGGCCAAGGCACCGGCAAACACGGTCAGACCCGCGATGGCGGCCAGGATTATGAACGGCGCACCACCAACGAAATACATCACGCCCCATGCAAACAGGATCAGGCACGCCTGGCCAAAGTCCGGCTGCAAGGCCAGGAGCAGGACAATGATCATTGCAAGGGCAAAGGAATAGGTCTTACCGGGCGGTCCCGCGACCTCGTTCGAGGCTGCAATCATCCAGCCAACCAGAACGATGAAACCCGGTTTGAGAAACTCCGACGGTTGCATGGAGCCGAAGCCAAGCGAATACCACCGGACAGCCCCTTTCCCAAAATCCGTCCCGAAGAAGGGGAGGAAGAGAAGCAAGACAAAAGACGCCGCGAACCCCAAGACCGCGAGACGACGCACCATCTTGGGCGACATCAAGGTGATGACAAACATTGTGACAAGGGCCAGCGATCCGAACAGAACCTGTCGCTCGACATAGTGAAACGCGCTGAAGCCGTTGCGCTCGGCTAGCGGCGGCGACGAGGCCAGCCCAAGCAAAAGACCAATCCCGAACAGCAGCAACACGCAACTCATCGACCATTTGTCGATGGTTCGCCACCAACGCGGGAGAATCGGCTCACCGTCCCCTGCCGGGACCGCGCCATAAACCATTTCCGTCATGAGACCTGCTCACTGCCTCTTGCCCGGTTTTCCGGGTCTGTGGCGATAATAACGAAACATTCGCCTCTGCGCCAGCCTTCCGAACGCCAGATTCGCGACGGAGCGTTTCCGCTCAGCCATAAAGCTGTCCCGAACCTGCCACAATTCCGCAGAACCTAGGGCGCAGGAAGGGATGAGATGGGATGCACCCTGCTGTGAACGAACTTTGCCGGAACCGAATATGGACCTGGAGTTACTGAATGACGCCGCACGCGCGGCACATCTTTTGGGGCTGGCTCTCGGCTTTGGTGTGGCAATTGTTGCCGATCTTTCTGCGGCGCGCTCCCTCTTCAGGCCACTCGAGAACCACGAGTTCATCGATCTTCACAGATACCATCGAACCGTGGCGTTCGGCCTTGCCCTGTTCTGGAGCAGCGGCCTGATCCTTCTCTGGCTGCGAACTGGGTTCGACCCACAGAACTTTTCCCCAAAACTGGTCGCCAAACTCTGCGTGGTAAGCTTACTGACTGTGAACGCCTTCCTGATCGGGCGTCTCGGCCTGCCGACCATGATTGCCTATGCTGGCCATCGCTTCGGCAGCTTACCGTTCACTCATCGCTTGCGGCTTGGCGCACTGGCGGGCATGTCCAGCGCCGGCTGGATCGCCGCACTGGCGCTTGGTGTCTTTAGCGCCATGAAGAAGTTTGAGTGGGATGTTCTGAGCGAGATTATTGGCGGCATTTACATTGTCGGTCTTGGCGGTGCCATCTTGACCGCGCTGATTGCACCGCTGATCAGTTTCGCCATCGCGCGCCGTGATCGTTTTCACCTAGTGCGATAAGCCTTTCGCGAACTCATGCACACGTACCTTGAAGCGGCGGTTCAGATTGCCCTTCGCCAGCTTCAAAGACTGAACCAAAAGACGGGCCGACAGTGTCTGGGGTTTCAAATCGAGTGACACAAACAGCCGTGTTCGCGTCTTAGACAACGCGACCAGTTCAACGCCGCCCAAACATTCGACGCCATTCGAACGGCTCTCGATCACGTAACCTTCGCCCGGTGACACCTCGGCCAGTGAGGCATCGACATCATAGGTACGTCCGCGCCACGAGAACTGCGCTTTCCATGACGCACCGACATGGTCAATCGGCATCGTTTCATCTCGCCGAATATCGACACCCCGCCGCAGCATACGGCGCTCGAACGCATCGAAATCGGACACCGCCTTAAAAACCTCTTCGATCGGCGCGTCGATATCTTCACGAGTGGAGAACTTCATGAGGTTTCTTCGCACCTAGTCCAGAGCATCCGCAAGCCACTTTTCGATCAGAAAACGCGCAATGGACCCCTTTCGCGCTGGCTTCATATCCGGTCGATGTCCTGCGGTGGCGGCCATCATGTCTTCCCGTGTCACCCAGTGGGCATCCTCGATTTCAACCGGGTCAATCTCGATCTCTGACGTCGTCGCCAGACCCTGGCAGCCGAACATGAGCGAGTTCGGAAACGGCCACGGTTGTGACGCCAGATATCGCACCTCACCCACATGAACGCCCGCTTCCTCGAACGTTTCTCGACGCACGGCAGCCTCGATGGTCTCGCCCGGCTCAACAAACCCTGCCAGCAGCGAATACATGCCGTCCGGCCAATGATGGGATCGTCCCATCAGCACCGCGTTTCCTTTGGTGATCAGCATAATCACGACCGGATCCGTGCGTGGAAAATGAACGGCCTTGCAGACAGTGCACTTCCGCTGCCAACCCGCTTCGGTCATATCGCTGGGCGAGCCGCATCGCGCGCAGAACCGATGCGTCCGATGCCACTCCAACAAAGCCTTGCCACTTGCCAGCAACTCGGCTGCACGCGGCGTGAGCATGGCCATGTTGGCGCGCAACTCGGCAAAGACCTGGGTCCCCGGCAAATCCGGATGATGTTGTTCGGACGGGTCAGAGAAATGGCCAACCGTTTCCATGTCCGACACGGCGTCGAAGGCGGACACGTCGCGCGCAAAGCGCGGTACACCCTCATCAAAGCCCAGGAAGAGTGCATCCTCCTGCGCGACATCGAACACGCGATGATCCTGCGGCAGGAAAACGGGCTGACGACTTTCGCTGTCCAGCAAGGGTTTGCCACGCCAAAGGGGAACAACGCCGCCCTTCGAACGCAGCTCGGCGATTTTCGCCGGATCACTGCGCAACGCGGCCGCCCGATCAAGACCAGACCCACCGAACATGACGGTTTCCGCATCTTTCATAAAATTTCCCCTATCTCCGCACCTCATGTGACACGATGTCAGAAGCGGCGCAAACAGGACACGGCTAGTTCTTCACGACCCCTCGCCCTATAGGTGTGCTTGATGAGACCGCCAAAGACACCGAGCGAAACCGAAAAAGCGAAGGGGATTTTGCCAGAGCCGCGCATTCAGCTCAGACTATTGAACTTCACGGATCTTCATATGGAGATCCGCGGCTACGACTATTTCAATGATGCACCCGGCACACGCGCCAGCCTCCTCCATGCCGCGTCTCTCATGGAACGGCTGAAGGGTGAGGTCGCGAACAGTCTGGTCTTCGACAACGGCGACATCCTGCAAGGCAATCCCATGGGGGATTACGCTGCTGAAAAGATTGGAAAAGACCCAGACGCTCCTCATCCAATGATCGCCGCGCTCAATGCGTTAAAGATTGATGCGGCGACGCTCGGGAACCACGAGTTCAACTATGGTCTCGGCGTTGTGCAAGCGGTGGTCCGTCAATCGGGCTTTCCGATCGTATCCGCCAACGTCCTGACGAAACGGGCCCAAACCCCTGACGGCGACACCACGCTGGTCCCACCTTTCGCCATGCTGACCCGAACTCTGATCGATACAAACGGTAGTGCGCATGAACTACGGATCGGAGTGCTGGGCCTTTTGCCACCTCAGATCGTGCACTGGGATCGCAAGCATCTGGAAAACCGGATTTGGACGCGCGACATCGTGGAAACCGCTGCGTTCTACGTACCTAAGCTGCGTGCCGCCGGGGCCGACCTTGTTGTCGTTTTGTGTCATTCCGGTATTGAGGACGTGGGCGCCATCCCGGGTTTGGAAAACGCCGCCGTTCCTGTCGCCGCGCTGGATGGTGTCGATGTGGTGATGGCCGGGCACAGCCACCTGGTTTTTCCGTCCGCCGATTTCGCCACACTGAAACACAGCGATGCAGAACGCGGTCTGATCCACGGGACCCCGGTCACAATGGCGGGCTTTGGTGGCTCACATGTGGGATGCGTTGACCTCAGCCTGTCACTGAACGGCGAAACGTGGAAACCCGTGGAAGCGCATGCGCGCGCCATTGCCGTTGATTTGTCGCGGTCTGGTTTGAGTGCCACCGCGGCCGACATCCTAACGGTGACTGAAGCCGCACATCGAGAGACACTCGGTTACGTGAGGCAACCGATTGGCGCGACAGCCCGTCCGCTGGACACCTACCTTGCCATGGTTGCACCGTCACCCGCCGTGCAACTCGTCGCCACGGCGCAAGCCTGGCACATGCGCGACGTGCTGAAAGACACCTCCCTCGCCGAAACTCCCCTGCTCTCCGCCGCAGCGCCGTTCAAGATGGGTGGGCGCGGTGGAGCGGGGAACTTCACCCACGTCCCGGTGGGAGAGGTTGCCCTGCGCCACGTTGCCGATCTCTACGCGTTCCCCAACGTGCTGCGTGCCGTTTTGATCGATGGCCTCGCACTGCGCGCGTGGCTCGAATACAGCGCGGGTCTCTTTGCTCAGGTGCGTGAGCACCAAGCCGACCAACGGCTGATCGACCCCACTTTCCCATCGTTCAACTTTGATACGATCACAGGGGTCACTTACGACATCGACCTTACTCAAGCGCCGCGCTTTGAGCGGGACGGGGCACAGGCACTGGGCGCACCTCAACGCATCCGGAACCTGCGGTGGCAAGGTGCGCATGTCACCGATACCATGGCCTTCGTTGTGGTGACGAATGACTACCGTGTCAGCGGTGCTGGCAACTATCCCGGTGCACGTGACGGAAAGGTCATACATGCAAGCCACGACAGCCAGCGTGACATCCTCGTGCGCTATCTGCGGGCGACACCTGCGGATCGCACGCTAATGGCACCACCTTGGAGGCTCATGCCCGTCAAAGGGGCCTCCGTTCTGTTTGAGACAAGTCCAAACCTACAAAACGATCAGAACCGTTTGACGGCTCACGCCGCTGCGCCGCTTGGAGTGAACAACCGCGGCTTTCTGACCTGCCGAAAGACCTTCTAACTGACGACATGGGCAGGCCTGCCTTCAAAATACTGCCGCGCTTCGGTCGCCGAAAGCGGACGAGACAGGGCAAAACCTTGCAGGTAATCGACACCCAAATCACGCAGACACTTGGCCTGCTCTGTGCTTTCGATGCCCTTGGCGCTCACCTCGACATCCATAGCATGCACCATGTCAACCAATGACGCGACCATGCGCGCAATGTCCGGGCTCTCCAAAACGCCGCAGGTGAGGCGACGATCCAGCTTGATACGGTGCGGGGCCAACGCCAGCATGGCCATGATCGAGGCTTGCGACGACCCGAAATCGTCCAGTTCGAACTCGATGCCGGCCTCCCTCAGGCGGTCTATGGCCCAGTGCGTCTGATCCATCGAAATGTGACCATGCACGGTTTCGACCACTTCGAAGCTCAGGGTGAATGGCAAGGGAAGGACCGCGAGCACGGATTGGACAAACACGTCGTCCTGCAAACGTTCAACGGGGATGTTCAGCGACAAGTGGCTTGGCACCGACGCGTCCCCGGCCATTTGCCGCCAGGCAGTGATCGCCTGATTGATCGCCAGGTTATCGATTTGTCGCTGCAACCCAAGCTGCGCAACCAGTTGGAAGAAATCGCTTGGTGCCAGCAACCCGTATTTCGGATGGTTCCATCGGATCAGCCCTTCGACAGCACAAGGCGAGCTGTCAGACGCTTCAAAAACAGGCTGGTAGTAGACTTGGATCTGGTCTGCAATATCGCTTGAGAACAGGTCTTCCGCCATGTCGTGCCGACGTGCGCGGACAACCGGAGGTGACGCGCCATAAACGCGAACGGCGTTCTTGCCGCTATGTTTCGCAGTATACATTGCGATGTCGGCGGCTTTCAAAAGACCAGAGTAATCCATCGCATCGTCAGGCAGGCAGGCAATCCCGATGCTCGCGCCCAGCGTCAGAACATTGCTCTCGTGAATGAAAGGCCTTTCGATCTGCGAACGTATGCGTTCCGCCAATTCAACGGCCTGATAAACGACTGCCCCCGGCAAAAACAAAGCAAACTCGTCCCCACCAAGCCGGGCGATACTGATCGCCGTCCCACAACCCGAGAGGACAGGCATATCCGGTTCCAGCGCGTCAACATCCAGCAATTCGGTCAAACGCGCACCAACCTGGCCCAGCACATGGTCTCCCACGTCATGGCCCATCGTATCATTTATGGTTTTGAACCCATCGAGATCGATGAACAGCAGGGCTGCGTTACCGCCCGGCTCCGCTTGTTCAAGGGACGCTTCGACCCGTCGTCGAAAGCATTCACGATTGGGCAAGCCGGTGATCGTATCAAAACAGGCGAGTTTGTTGATGCGCACGTGGTTTTGGCGCAGGCGCGTCACCATCTGGCGCATGCAGTTGTAAAGCTCTCGCATTTCCAACGATTGCACGGCGCCAAACCGCAACGATGGGGGCACGACCAGTTCACCGCGGGCCACCTGACGGGCAACCCCCGTCAGAGTTTCGATTTGCCGAATGGAGATGTAAGACGCCATCAGCGCCATGACCAAGGCACCGGCAACGCCAATCAGCAAAACAAAGAAAGTCGATTGCCGGACACGCGCGACCTTGGCTTCAAGCTCCTCAATCGGTTGCGGAACCATGACCCCCCAACCTGTCGACGGGATCGGCGCGAAGCCCGCAACCATGTCCGTCTCAAGGGCTGGCGAGTAAAACAGACCGACACCGCTTTCACCAAGCAGCGCGCGCTGAACTGTGGATACCCCGAAAATGTTACGACGCGCCGCCACCCAATCGGCGCGCGGATGCGCCAAAACATTGCCGCGCCGATCAAAGATGGCCGCGTGGCCACACAGCCCGAAGGAAATGGAGTTCCCAAGCTCGACGAAATGATCGGTTCCGATCGAGGCGACAACAACCTGATCCGCCGACAATGGCAGTATGATCGGCATGATGTTCTGGCCGTTTCGGCCCGCTCTCACTTCGCCAAACTCAACGGTTTCAGTGTTGGCGCCGGTTGAGAACACCGAAAGCGAACGATCCGTAAACTCCTCTGGACAAGGTGTTCCACGGCGGGACAGGCCGCTGACCAGGCGTTTGGTTGTTCTGTCCACGATGCAAAGGTTCTGAATACCAAGAGTTTTCAAGACCTCGCCCAAAGGCGCGGACCGACGCCAGATATCGCGGTTTCGTGCCAGCAAACCGATGGTGGAGGTCAATTCCTCGGCATAGCGGTCCAAAGACGCCGCCAGATTCTGTGCCAGAATTAGGTGCCGTTCGTTAACATCCGTTATCTCCCGCTCAAGGAGTTCGGAATGTGGCCACGCGCGGAACAACAGGACCGGCGTCAGCGCCAGCACGAAAAACAGCACAATGAAGTGGTAACGCAGACTCAATAAGGCCACCTTTTCTCACGGCCTCGTCTTAGTCTCTGAGCTTTAAGATCTGGTAAGTTTCGTTCCCTTGCAAAAAGAACGCGATCCCACTACCTACACCGATGAGAGGTTGGCGCGGGCAAGCACCTCGCCAACCCGGTCAGGTCCGGAAGGAAGCAGCCGTAACGAGCCCCGCTTGGGTCGTTGTCCAGCCTCTCACCGCTAACGCGTCCCTATTTCATCCGCGAAGAGTAATGCCGCAACGACGGCGATAAGCAGGAACGCCAATGCAAGAGGCAAGTTTCCCAACTGCCGCGCTGCTGCCCCACGGGGCCACAGCCGGGATACGCCGTAGACACTGAACGCAAGTATCCCCGCAATGCCTTGCCACCCCAGGAAGTGAAGGGCCGACGCAAAATCGGGCCCTGAGCCCTCGGCCCCTCTCACGTCTGCCAAGCTCGGAAAATCGGTCAGCGAGTAAGCATAGGCCATGACCCAGAACGCCAGCAGCGCCGTCAGAAGAAAGCGTGCACCGTCGCCCGGGCCGTTCATGGGGACCACCCGTTCCGTTCGTACATGGGAATTGCGGCCCATGCCTTCTGCGCCTCGGTTTCCACTGCACAGGGCCGCACATCCCGCAATCTTGCCAAAGCTGGATCAGCGTCCTCTCCCGCTTCCACCATCAAGCGCATAAGCGCCATGCCGGACCGCCCGCACCCGCCATAGCAATGCGCGAAGACGCGACCTCCGGCTTTCAGGATGGCATGCGCCTCCTTCGATGCGACCAGCCAAAGCGCGCTGGTCTCGGCAGAGGGCGCGCCGAAATCAGCAATCGGAAGATGCCGCCAAGCGACAGCGGCCGCACTTAGGTCTTGACCAAAGTCCTCCGCCCCGCTGCGTTCCAACTCGCCTTCCGTGGTCATCGTCAGCACCAGATCAGCGCCCCATTTCAGAATTGCGGACAGATCGGCGTCATAAGAACCTGATCGCCCCGGCATTGGACCTATGCCAAGCCAGCCACCTTTGCAGGGCAGTTCCGCAATGCGATAATCAGACAACCCCATGTGCCACCACCTGATCCGGGTTCGCCTCTGCCCAATCGGCCAGAAAGGCCGCCAACTCAGGCACACCGGCAAATTGAATGGCGCGCCGCGGCAAGTCCACCCCGGCTTCGAGTGCGAGCCGCAAACACGCCTCATAATCGCGACCCTGACGGCTTGGATTGTTCTCGGACCCGTGCAGGATGGTCGACAAAAGTGTGCCACCGTAACCGTTCACATGGGTCAGATCGGGACCGAGCGACAAGAAGTACTCCATGACATCTGGTAGGCCTTCCCACCCCGCGATCTGAACAGGTGTCAAACCCTCACTGTCGGGCTTGTCAAATGGAAGACCGGCTGCAATCAGACGCTGGACATGAGCAAGCTTGCCCGGAAGATGCAGGATCGAGCGGACAAGATCGGCCACCGCAGGCGGCAAATCCTCCTGCGCCAACGCGAAGAGTGCGGGCTCGTCATCAGCAATCTTGGCCAGGCACTGCTCCACCGGTGACAAGACGGTCGCCAGACCGCGCATTTCAATCGCCTTGGCCACCGCTCTGTTCCCGTAAGTGCGGGCCAGGGCATATGCCGTCATGCCCTCGTGGACGCGCGTCGGATCGCCACCAGCGCCCAGCAGAAGCTCTGCCATTTCTTCCAAACACATGCGCCGCGCCGCTTGATGCATGGCCGGCCAAACCCAAGGAAGCTCCCCACCGACTGGACCCGCGTTGAACTCATTGGGGTCCGCCCCGGCATCCAGCAACAGCCTCACGGCACCCACATCATCGAAGTCCATGGCGCGCAGCATGGCATTCGTTCCCGCGGGCTTCGCGCCGTGGCGCAACAACAGTTTCAATCCGTCATGATGTCCCAATTCGGTCGCGTGATAGAGCGACTCATAGTCGTTCGGATCAGCGCCATGCGTCAAAAGCCACTCTCCCAGCGGCATATTATTCGACGCGCCGATGGCCAGGTAAAGAGCCGTCAGCTTGTGCCCATCTTCCATGGGAATGCCATCGTTAACATCGGCACCATGAGCCAAAAGAAGGTCGGCAATGGCGAGCATCGCACCTTTCAAGTCCGGCCGCGCATGACACCAGCGCGACCCCGCCAGCCACAAGATCGGGCTGCGGTCCGAGACCACCTCAACCGCACGCGCCGCGTCTTCCTTTAAAAGGGCCGCAACCGTCTTTAGATCGTAGAGTGCACAGGCAAGATGCACATCCCCCGCCGCCAGGTCAGGTGTTTCCTCAAGAAGCTGTTCGACACGCCATGTTTGGCCGTGATGCAACGCGACCATCAGGCGCTGACGCTTGGCTGCACGGTCCATCCCATGTGTCTCAACAGCAAAGACCAGCCGGGGCCAGGAGCCGAACCCATGCTCCCGCGCAATCACATGTAGAAAATCCGCATGTTTCAGCGCCTCGGGATCGCGGCCACTCAGGTGGCTTTCCACCCTCTGGCGGGCACGCGCCTCACCACGGCCTAGCGCTTTTCTCAGTGACTTCGCGTCACGTCTCAATTGGTCCAAGGGGGTCATCGTCGGGCTCCTCATTCCATGGCCCGACGGTTCGCTGAAACGGGCATGAGAAACACCGAGTATGGTGTCTTTCGCTTAAATCGGGGTGCTGTGCTCAGCTTTCCGCGAACCAGGATGCCGACCCGAACGGCACCTCAACGCTACGCGTACATCAAGCTTAAAATCAAGCCAAAGTACCTCAGGAATTTGATGCAGATCATGGCATGTCACTGACGACTCAAGGAAGCTGAGCAAAACAGCAGGAGGATCCCATGGGCAACACGCCACATGAGCTCATTGAAGAATTTCCGGAACACACTGAAAAGATGTCAGATTTGAAGGCCAACGACAATCATTTCGCCAAGCTTTTCGACGACTACCACGAATTAAACCGCGCCGTGCACCGGGCCGAAACGAACATCGAACCCATGGAAGATCTGGCGCAGGTCGATCTTCGCAAGCAGCGCGCCGCACTGAAAGACGAAATCTACCGGTACCTGAACGCCTGATCCGGTGGACCCTGTTCCCCCAACGGTCTAACCTCGGCGGGTCACGATTCCGCCGAGGCCCATGAGCGACACCGAAGAAAAAACCTATCAGGTTCTGGCCCGCAAGTACCGGCCGGAAACCTTTGCCGATCTTGTTGGGCAAGACGCCATGGTGCGGACGCTGAAGAACGCGTTTGCCGCCGACCGTATTGCACAGGCGTTCATCATGACCGGCATCCGCGGCACCGGGAAAACCACCACCGCGCGGATCATCGCCAAGGGCATGAACTGCATCGGGCCAGATGGAAACGGTGGGCCTACGACGGAGCCCTGCGGGGTCTGCGAACACTGTGTCGCGATCGCCAAAGGCCAGCATGTTGATGTGCTGGAGATGGACGCAGCTTCGCGGACCGGTGTGAACGACATCCGCGAGATCATCGACAGCGTGCACTATCGCGCGGCCTCGGCGCGCTACAAGATCTACATCATTGACGAAGTGCACATGCTCTCGACCAGCGCGTTCAACGCGCTTCTGAAAACGCTGGAGGAACCCCCCGCCCATGTGAAGTTCATCTTCGCCACGACCGAGATCCGCAAAGTCCCCGTAACTGTTCTGTCACGCTGTCAGCGCTTCGATCTACGTCGGATCGAGCCCGAAGACATGATCGCCATGTTGCGTCGCATCGCCGATGCTGAAGGGGCCAACATCGCCGAAGATGCCCTGGCTTTGATCACCCGTGCCGCCGAAGGCTCGGCGCGCGATGCCCAGTCGCTGCTCGATCAGGCCATCAGCCACGGCGCGGGAGAAACCACGGTCGAACAGGTTCGCGCCATGCTCGGGCTCGCTGACCGTGGCAGGGTCATGGACCTCTTCGAACACATCGTCACCGGCGACGCCGCTGCGGCGCTTTCGGAACTCGGAGCGCAGTACGCCGATGGCGCCGATCCGCTCGCCATTCTCCGCGATATCGCAGAAATCACCCACTGGATCAGCGTAATCCGGATCACGCCTGAGGCCGCCGATGATCCAACCGTCAGCCCGGATGAACGCGCGCGCGGTCAGGGCATGGCAGAAAAACTGGCGATGCCCGTCCTGACCCGCATGTGGCAGATGGGACTGAAAGCTCTCGAAGAAGTGGCCCATGCACCCAACGCCATGATGGCCGCAGAAATGGCCGTCATCCGCATGACGCATGTCGCCGACCTGCCCACACCGGGTGACCTGGTGGCGAAGCTGAAAGACGCAACGCCTCCGCCCCCACCGTCGCAAGGCAGCGCACCCTCTCAAGCCGCAAGCGCCGGGGCGCAGGCGGTCGCCGACCGCGCCGCCGCCAAGCCCACGCAGTCAGGCGGCCCGCAGGCGGCCCTCGCCGACGCCCCGGAAAACGCACTGGCGCGTTTCCCGACCTTCCAGCGTGTCATCGACCTCATTGCTGCCAATCGCGACCAGCTTCTGAAAGAACAGGTGATGAGCGGCGTACGCCTTGTGTCCTACCAACCCGGTCGGATCGAGTTCGAACCCTCACCCAAGGCGCCCGCAGACCTGGCCCAGCGCCTTGGCCAGCGCTTGCAAAGCTGGACGGGCGTGCGCTGGGTGGTATCCGTCACGGCAGAGGGGGGCGAACCCACGCTTCGTGAAGCCGAAGAGGCGGAGGTCGAAGACCTGCGGAGTGAGGCACAAAACGATCCGACAGTCGCGGCCATCCTCGCCGCCTTCCCAGACGCAAAGATCGGACCTTTGCAGTCCGCCAGCGCCCTTGCATCCAAAATCACCGAAGCCTCTCTGGATGAGGTTGAAGACGAATGGGACCCGTTCGAGGACGAGTGAGCGTCTATCCGCTTTGATCTTGTGAAAAATACGCGACCTCACCGCTTGCCGCACGGCGCTGCGCTCCGTATCTAGAAGAGAATACGCGCAGAGGAGAGCACGATGCTTAAGGGACTTGGCGGACTGGCCGACATGGGCAAGATGATGAAAGCCGCCCAGGAAATGCAGACCAAAATGGTGGAGCTGCAAGAAGAACTGGGT
Source organism: Pseudomonadota bacterium (assembly GCA_038532095.1). Taxonomy (GTDB): domain Bacteria; phylum Pseudomonadota; class Alphaproteobacteria; order Rhodobacterales; family Rhodobacteraceae; genus JAJDOD01. The sequence goes on along the minus strand of JBCBBB010000002.1, from coordinate 51,859 downwards.
CGGATAACCGTCATCGGTGAAAGCGGCGCCGGATTGGTAAAGGCCACCTCCACAGCAAAAGGCGAACTCGTCGGCCTCGACATCGACCCGTCCATCTTCAACCCCGATGAAAAGGAAGTGGTCGAAGACCTGATCCTTGCCGCGATCAAGGACGCGCAGTCAAAGGCCGCTGAAAAGAACCAGGACGAGATGCGCAAAATCACCGAGGAAATGGGCCTTCCGGCCGATATGAAACTACCGTTCTGACCGCGCATGTGGCGCACCGCCCTCGTTTGCGGCCTCGCTCTGACACCCGTCAGTGCGGCGGCACAGGAATGGGCCACCCGCGCCTATTGCGAAGCGCCACCCCGCGCCGTTTCGCCCAGTGACTTCGCCCCCCATGATCTGTCTAGACTGGAAGAGGTTGCGGCCCAAATTCCGAACAGACGTGGCCGCTTTTGGCAGGTAGTAGCCCCGGATGGCGCAACATCGCATCTTTGGGGGACGTTCCATGTCTCCGCTCCCGAGATACTCGACCTGCCGGATGCCGTGGTGCAGCAGATCAGTACAGCGCGAGCCGTCGCACTTGAAATCGACTTCACCTTTCCGGACCGCAACAGCTTTCTGATGCAATATGACTTGCCGGGCCGCTATCGCGATGCCAGCGATCCATTTGCCGGGCTCGACCCGCTCGACCTTGGCTTTATCGGCCCCGGAGCGGAGGGCTGGATTTACGATCGCCTGTACGACTACGGAACCTTCGACGATGCGTTATACGTACTGACTTATGCAGGTTTGGCCGAGATTTTGCTTTCGGACCCGTGCGAAGACCTAAACAGCGGCACCATCCCGGTTCAGGACGACTATATTCACACGCTTGGTCACATTGCCGGGGCCGAGATCATCGGCCTTGAAGAGCCCGGCCAGTTCTTAAGTGACCTGACGGACAATGAAGATACCGCGCAAGCCATCATCGCGGTCTATGCCAGCTACCTGGAACCGCCGGAAACACCTGACGCCCGTGTTGCCGCGTTTCAGCTCTATCTGGAAGGGCGGCTTGGACTGTTGGCCGCGTGGGATGCCGCACATGTGGCCGAAGTCGCCGGTGAAAGCGGCGCCGCCGCGCTGGCCAAAATAGACGCCTATCTGCTCGACCTGCGGAACCAGCGTTTTCTGGAACGCTTGAAACCGGAGCTTGAACAGGGGGATGTTTTCATCGCGGTAGGTGCCGCACATCTCCCTGGAAACGGCGGGTTGGTCGCACTCCTGCGCGAAAGCGGCTACACGGTCTCACGTGTACCATTACCCGGAGAAGCTCAGTGAGCGCGCCACGCGATCTTGAGGACTTGATCGACCTCATGGCCCGGCTGCCCGGCCTTGGGCCACGCTCCGCGCGGCGGGCAGTTCTGCACCTTGTCAGGAAACGCGCACTCGTTCTCAATCCTCTCGCCGACGCATTGACAAAAGTTGCCGAGACCGCCCGCGAGTGCATGAATTGTGGCAATATCTGCACGTCCGATCTTTGCGACATCTGTGAAAGCGAGAAGCGCGCAAATGGCGAGTTGTGCATTGTCGAAGATGTCGCTGACCTTTGGGCAATGGAACGCGCTGGCGTGTTCAAAGGGCGGTATCACGTGCTGGGTGGTACGCTTTCAGCGCTGGATGCAATTGGGCCGGAAGAGCTTCGCATTCCAAAGCTCATGGATCGCGTCGCCACCGAGAATATCTCGGAGGTGATCCTGGCACTGAACGCGACCGTCGATGGGCAAACCACTGCACATTACATTGCGGATCAACTGGAACACCGCGTCAAGGTCACGTCCCTTGCTCAGGGTGTACCTATCGGTGGCGAACTCGACTACCTGGATGATGGCACAATCAGCGCCGCGCTGCGGGCAAGAAAGTTGGTCTGACTCACCGGGACTGTCCAGAGTTTCTAAACAAATGCATCACATCTGAACATCTCAGACGAAATTTCCCCGGATGAAGCCACACTAATGTCGGATTAGTAATGCTAAATTAAGTATATCGCCGCAGTAGGTGTGTGTGTAGCCGTAGTGAGTTTCGTGTTGGTGTGGCGAGTGCCTGCCTGGCCTCAGGCTTTCGGTCAATGTTTTCAAGACCAAGCCTGAGTGCCACGGCCAATCCCTGACGAACGTCAGCGCGCCTCGTCTTCCTCATCGTCGTCAGACGCGTTCGGCAAGTTGAAGAAGCTGTCCGCATCCGGGACAGCCTCCGTCGTGTCCTCATCCCCGCTTTCGCCAAGAGTGAACGTCTCAAGACCAGAAATAGCCGTTGGGATTTTTGGCTCCGGTTCGCCTTCCAATGATTGCTCGGTCGAAACGAGTTTGCGGCGCTCCTCATCCGACATCACTTCGCCATCGCGGGCTTTCTTGGCAGCAGCCTTCTGAACAGCGGCATCAAGCTCGGACTGTTTGCAGAGGCCAAGCGCCACCGGGTCAATCGGCTGGATGTTCGAGATGTTCCAGTGCGTCCGCTCACGGATCGACTGAATGGTCGGCTTCGTGGTGCCCACCAGCTTGGAGATCTGACCGTCGGAGAGCTCGGGGTGAAACTTCACCAACCACAGGATCGACGCCGGGCGATCCTGACGCTTCGAAAGCGGCGTGTACCGCGGGCCACGACGCTTTTCCTCACCAACAGCCGCGGCGTTGAACTTGAGCTTCAGCTTGTAAAGCGGGTCATTTTCCGCCTTGTCAATCTCGTCCTGCGTCAGCTGATTGTTGGCGATCGGGTCAAAGCCCTTCACCCCTGTGGCGACGTCGCCATCTGCAATACCCTGCACCTCAAGCTCGTGCAGACCACAAAAATCCGCGATCTGCTTGAAGCTGATCGTGGTGTTATCGACCAGCCAGACGGCAGTCGCTTTGGCCATGATCGGTTTGCTCATCTCTTTGTCTCCTGACAAATCTTTCCCGGTGCCGGAAATCGGCTGGTCCCTTTGGACCCATCCTCGAATTTCGGGGAGTTGGCAGATATATAGTCTTTGAAAGCACGAGAGGGAAGAGTGAATGCGGGCGTTGAGTGTTTTGCTGCTGAGTACAGGTGTCGCCGTGGCAGACGGCGAGCAGGCTGGCGACTTCGACTACTACGTCATGGCGCTTTCATGGTCCCCGACCTGGTGTGCCTTGGAAGGGGATCGACGCGGCTCGCCCCAATGCGACCCCGACGCGGACAATGGCTGGATCCTGCACGGGCTTTGGCCACAGTACGAAGAAGGTTGGCCGAGCTACTGCGCGACATCGGCGCGCAATCCGTCCCGTTCAGATACGCGCGACGAGGCCGACCTCTTCGGCTCCTCAGGTAATGCCTGGCACCAATGGAACAAGCATGGCCGCTGTTCGGGGCTGACAGCCAGCGACTATTACCGTCTGGCCCGGGAGGCATACGGCCAGGTCACGCGGCCCGCGCTTCTCCGCAAGTTGCAAGACCCGGTGCGCCTGCCCGCCTCGGTGATCGAGCAGGCTTTTCTTGAAGACAACCCGCAATTGTCGGACACGCAAATCACCATCACCTGTAAAGCCGGTCGCATTCAGGAAGCCCGGATCTGCCTGACGCGCGACCTTGAACCGCGCAGCTGCGGACGCGACGTCAGTCGCGATTGCCGCGCACAGGACGCTTTGCTGGACCCAATCCGCTAGGGTCAGGACCCATTCGTCCTAACCCTAAAGCGTTTGCGCCATGATGGCGATAAACCACAAATGAAGCGCAGTGACGATCAGCACCCAGAATCCCAGCATCGTTGACCAAACCAGTTTCGGAGCGTTCTCGCTGCGCGCGATCACGATGACGAGGCTCAGAAAGAACGCGGGCGCAATCGCCAGCGTGCCCAGCATGTAATACTGGTCGAAGATCAGCGTCGGATCACGGCGCATCAAAAAGATGGCCAGAACCGCCAGGCCCACAGGATACCCAATGGCAATGGCCCACAGCACTTTCCTCATCCGCCCGCGACCTCCAATACGATCTTCCCGATGTGATCCGCTTCCAATGCTCTATGCGCTGCGGCGGCCTCCGCCAAAGGAAAAGATTGGTCTATGACGGGAACGATGCGGCCGGCTTCGATGAACGGCCAAACCGTGCGCCTGAGGTCATCGGCAATGCGCGCCTTTGCCGTAACGGACTGAGGGCGTAGCAGGGACCCAGTCACCGTTATACCCCGTGCCATGATGCTCCAGATGTCGATGTCGGCATGCTGACCCGCAAGCGCCGCAATGAAAACCAGCCGACCCTGATCCTTCAAGGCCGTCAAGTTGCGCGGGACATAATCGCCGCCCACCATATCCAAGATCACGTCGGCACCGCCTGCGTCGGTCACCACGCTGACGAAGTCCTCAGTCCGATAGTTGATGCCACGCTCGGCGCCCAGCTTTTCACAGAACCGGCACTTGTCATTCGTGCCCGCCGTCGCAAAGACGCGCGCGCCCATGACATGCGCTATCTGGATGGCCGTCGTTCCAATACCGGAGGTGCCGCCATGCACCAGAAACGTCTCACCCGCGCCCAGCGCTCCCCGCTGGAACACATTCGTCCAAACCGTGAAGAACGTCTCTGGCAGGCAGGCCGCTTGATCCAGACCCAAACCCTTGGGGATCGGCAAACACTGCGCGGCGGGCGTAACAACGTATTCCGCGTACCCACCGCCCGGCAGCAACGCGCAGACCCTATCGCCCGCGCTCCAACCCGATACACCCGGCCCAACGGCATCGATGGTCCCGGAGGCCTCAAGCCCAGGCAAATCAGACGCGCCCGGCGGCGGCTGATACCCCCCTGCCCGCTGCAATGCATCCGGCCGGTTCACCCCGGCATAAGCCACGCGCAACCGCACCTCGCCATAGCCCGGCTCGGGCACCGGACGCTCTGCAAGACGCAACACCTCCGGACCGCCCGGTTCAGCAATTTCAATGACCTTCATTTAGGCTTGGGCACCCGGCACATCATCGCGTGGCGTCGGAGCTTTCATCCGCCCCATGACCGCCTCTTGCATCTGCATGAAGGGCTTGGTGAGCGGGTTATCCTTGAGTTGGCTCTTCAGCTTCTCGAACCGCATCACATCCTCGATCCGGCGGTCGATGAAATCATGGGTGTCGGCAAACTCGGCACTGTCATCGCCCAGCCAGTACAGCACCGTCGCGCCCCAGACACCCGACAGGATCGCCCGCTTCGAATACCAGTTCCCGTCCCGGCTTTCATCGCCCAGCGCCGTCCAAACGTGATCCGCCGTCTCCCAGACCAGCTTGCCGCCCTCGGTCGCGTTGTTCGGCAGGGAAAACAGCGTCGAGGCACGGCGCACCGCCTCGCGATCCTCCATCACGCTCAAGCGGATACGTAGCGCAGTGATCACCTTGTCGCGGAACCGCATACCGGAGAGGTCCGTCTCCGCCAGTTTCGCCACCATCGCGGCATCGCCCCGCCGGTGATAGGCCACCGCCAGATCAATCGCGCCACGCGGCGCAAGCACGCGCGCCTCCGACGAGGTCATATCGATGTCGCGGGCGGCGGCTTTGAAGCTGGCCTCGGACCAGCCATCAAAGGCGACATGGGGCAAAGCGGCATCCAGAAGAGCATCAAGGGACATGGGGCAAACTCCTTCGGTCTCGGTGGTAGACAAGCTAGGTTGACCTTGCTATACGCCCACCTCCTGCAAATTTTGCGCAACTCTAACTCAGAAAGGTGGTGACAACCACATGCAGGTCAGTGTTCGCGACAACAATGTCGATCAGGCGCTTCGTGCCCTGAAAAAGAAGCTTCAGCGTGAGGGCGTCTTCCGCGAGATGAAGCTTCGGCAACATTTCGAGAAGCCCAGCGAAAAGAAAGCCCGTGAAAAGGCCGAAGCTATTCGCCGCGCCCGCAAGCTTGCCCGTAAAAAGGCACAGCGCGAAGGGATGCTCTGAGAGCTTTTGAACATTGGGACGGTTCGCCGTCCGATGAGACGACCCCCGGCACTGCTCGGGGGTTTGTCGTTTTTGGAGTGTTTGGTCGTGAGAGCCGTGCTGTCGGCGGACCGGGGGCTGGCGATCAAACTGTGCGGCTATGCGCTTAATGGTGGCCAAGACACATTGCTTGCCTGAGCTTGGCGCTTCCGGTGACAAATCGCCAGACCGCGGGCCGGTCCGGCGATGGCACGGCGGCCTTCGGCCTTGACTCCGTGCCTAGGCATTTGCTTTGGGCCCGAAGTGATGCCGCTCGTTCGGCGCAAAAATGTTATCTAGTTCGGCGACACTAAACCCTATGTACCTACGATTTGTATATGCCAAACAAGTTGAAGGAATGAAGTCACGCGAAGGCTTCTTTCAAGCGGCTGGTGAGCTTACGAACAATCCTCTGACTGATCCGCTAGTAGTGGTCAGGGTCGATGAACTGAGACACTGGTTCGCTAACCATCTTGAGCTCCCGGAACGCTTTTCAAGACGCAGATCAAAAGGTTACTATCGAAAGGAAACGAAAGGCCTAAGTTGGTTTAAGCCTTCTGCAACCGACCACATCGCAAAGGCATTTGAACTAAAGAGCATCCTTGATGAACACGGCTTCGCTATTGAAGTGATTAAGGAAGAACGGATTGGCTATGTTGTCTTTGAGGATGAATACCAGGTCGTTGCAGAACCATTTGTCGAAACGTCAATCTAATAAACTTTGAAAGACAGCAAAGTTCGCCTTGGTACCCTCGAACACTCCCCACCGAACGCCCTCCTCACCAATCCTCAACTCACGCGTGGCAAAACCCTCCCTGCGATGCGCATCGCTCTTCGACAGGTCCTGATCCCCAGGCGCGAGCTAGTGGGGACAGGGGCCGGGTTCAGTGACGTCACTGTTTTCCTGTCAGTCTTCATCAACATACCAAATGATCTGCCGCATGCGCCGACGGGATGCCCCGGACCGGCGGTATCGGTGTTTGCAAGTAGGCCGGGCTTCAGCCCGGCATTGCAGTTTTTGCCGGGCTGAAGCCCGGCTTACGCATCACCCAACGGATAATTTTTCTCGTAAATCATTCCTCTCCACATTATGTGACCAAATACTCACCTAATGTTATTGACAGGTGACTATCGAGTCACCTATTTCTCTCCCCATGGACACGATCTTCAAAGCCCTCAACGACCCGGCCCGGCGGGAGATTCTCGACAGCCTTCGCAAGAAGGACGGTCAGACCCTGTCGGAACTGGAAGAGCAGTTCGACATGACCCGCTTCGGCGTCATGAAGCATCTGGGCGTTCTCGAAGACGCGTCCCTCATCACCACGCGCAAGGTGGGGCGGTTCAAATACCACTACCTGAACGCCGTCCCATTGCAGGAGGTCATCGACCGTTGGATCGAGCCCCTTCTGGCCAAGCCCGTTGCACGTGGAATCATTGACCTGAAAACCAATCTCGAAGGAAACCGCCCCATGTACGACACCGAAATGAAGCCCGACTTCATCCACCAGACCTTTATCCGCTGTACGCAAGACGCGCTCTGGGATGCGCTCACGACCGCAGAGCAGGTCGCCGCCTATCACTTCATGTGCGACGACGCCGAAGGGGACGCTGAAGTTGGCAAACCGATGAACATGATCCGCAAGGATGGCTCCACCATGCTGACGCAAGTGACCACGGCGCTGGAACCGAAGAGCCGCATTGAAATGACCTTCGAGCCCAACTGGGAAGGCGGCGCCGAAAAGTCACACATCGTGTTCATGATCGACGCACAAGGCGACCACTGCAAACTGACCTGTGAGCACTATGAGATCCCCGAAGGCCAGGATGGCGTGCGCGAAGGCTGGGCCCGGCACATCGCCTCGCTGAAATCCTGGTTGGAGACCGGCAAACCGATCAAGGCCGAAACAACGGCATGACACCAACGGTTTTCAAATTCGGTTGGCGTGCCTGAGAGGGGCCAACATCGACAAAACCTGTGGGCGCGCCTGAGAGATCAGGCCGCCTTCACGTTTTGCCGAGCCTCCTGATAACCGGACAGCGCTGTCTGACAGAGGGACGCCGTGGCCCCCTCGGGGACGTGCCAGAGCCGCTTTCGCGTCGGTGCCGGGGCATCCTTCGCCGTTCGGGATTTGGCCGGGTCAACCCGACGCTTCCGTGTTTGGTTCTGCGCCTTAACCACAGGTTTTGACCGCATGGGTTCATGCCCCTGCAAGGCGTCAAAGGCGGCGTTGACGTCGGCCAACGCGGCCGTGGCCTGCCGCTTGTTCTTGGCACGATCCGGGTGCAACGCGCGGACCTTGGCGCGCCACGCCATGCGGATGGTCGCCATGTCATCGGCCGGCGTCACGCCAAGAATGTCAAAGGGACTGCGCGTTTTACCCATATCAATGCCTCCGGGATGGCCTGAATTGTGGCATAATCAAGGCAAGGCCCCACCGGAACCCGCTATCTGACCAGAAGGTTAACGCGGGCTGGCCTTCCCGATGCGCTTGGCCTAACCAGCGCAAAACGGAGGACAGCATGAAATCCCGCATCACATGGGTCAGCGACAAGACTTTCACCGGCCAGACCGAAAGCGGCCACTCCATCGTGATCGGAACCGCGGAAGGTGACGCTCCAAAGCCGGGCCCCTCCGCCATGGAACTGGTTTTAATGGGGGCCGGTTCCTGCTCGGCGTGGGATGTCGTGGAGATCCTGCGCAAGGGCCGTCAATCCATCGATGACGTCATTGTCGAGCTTGACGCGGATCGGGCCGACAACCCGCCCAAAGTCTTCACCCGCGTGCATTTGCACTTCGTCGTGAAAGGCCGCAACCTTTCCGAGGATCGCGTCAAACGTGCCATTGAGCTGTCTGTCGACAAGTATTGCTCCGCCGTTGCGATGCTGAAGCCGACCATGCCTGTCACGCATGATTTCGAGGTGATCGAAACCGCTTAGACCGGCAAAGCCGTGGTCTGTCGGACCTTGCGCAACGCAAAGGACGAGTGGATTTGCGCGATGCCGGGCAAGCGCGCCAGTTTCTTGCGGTGGATGCGCGCAAAGTCCTCAGCGTCTGCCGCTACCACCTTCAGCAGATAGTCGGCCTTCCCGGCCATCAAGTGACATTCAAGCACGTCTGGAATGCGCCGCACTTCTCGTTCGAACGCATCCAGCACCTCGTCTGACTGTCCCGACAGCGTGATCTCAACAAAAACAACCGTCGCCCGCCCGAGTTTGCGCGGATCCAGTAAAGCGACGTAATCGCGGATATACCCGGATTGCTCCAACCGCTGCACCCGTCGGTGGCAAGCGGATGCGGAGAGGTTCACCGCCTCCGCAAGGTCAGAATTCGAGATACGCCCCTGCTTTTGCAGGACGGAGAGGATTCGGGCATCTGTCGCATCAAGATCTGACATTCGAAGATTCTTGCTGTTCCGTCATTGTTTTGCGCCTTGCTTATCCAAGAACGTCACATGTGACAAAGAAATTGCAGCAAATCACCACAAAGGGACGATAAATTCCCAGCAAGGGAGGACGACGCATGAAAATTGGATGCCCAAAGGAGATCAAGGCTCAGGAATACCGTGTCGGTGTGACACCGACCACCGCCGGGGAGGCTGTGCGCCATGGCCATGAGGTTTTCATGGAAACCAATGCCGGGGCCGGGGCCGGTTTCACCGATAAGGATTACCGCGACGCTGGTGCCACCATCCTGACCACTGCGGAGGAGGTGTTTGCCCATGCGGACATGATCGTAAAGGTCAAGGAGCCGCAACCCGCCGAACGCAAGATGCTGCGCGCGGGCCAGATCCTCTTCACCTACCTCCACCTCGCTCCGGACCCGGAACAGACCCGCGACCTTATGGCGTCGGGCGCAACATGCATTGCCTATGAAACGGTCACGGACCCGTCGGGCGGGTTGCCGCTGCTCGCCCCAATGTCAGAAGTGGCCGGGAAGCTCGCACCTCAGGTTGGTGCGTGGACCTTGCAGAAAGCAAACGGCGGGCGCGGCGTTCTGCTCGGTGGTGTCCCGGGCGTCGGTCCGGGCAAGGTGGTCGTGATCGGTGGCGGCGTTGTTGGCACCCATGCGGCACGCGTTGCCGCCGGGATGGGGGCCGATGTCACTGTGCTCGACCGGTCCTTGCCCCGGCTCAGATATCTGGATGACACGTTCGGCACCTTGTTTCGCAACCGCTACTCCAGCGCCGCCGCCACGGCCGAACTCATTGCAGACGCCGATCTAGTCGTGGGCGCTGTTCTGATCCCCGGCGCAGCGGCGCCGAAACTGGTGACACGGGCGGACCTTTCAACCATGAAACCCGGCGCCGCAATTGTAGACGTCGCCATCGATCAGGGCGGGTGCTTCGAGACATCAAAGGCGACGACGCATGAAGACCCGATCTATGATGTGGATGGGATCATCCACTACTGCGTGGCCAACATGCCCGGCGCTGTTGCACGCACCTCCACCATCGCGCTGACCAACGCAACCCTGCCCTATCTTCTGGCTTTGGCAGATAAGGGATGGCGCCAGGCATCCCTTGACGATCCCCACCTTCTTGAAGGGTTGAACGTGCACGATGGCAAACTGACCTACTTCGCTGTGGGCAAGGCCCTTGGCATCGACGTCATGTCACCAGCACTCGCCGTAAAGGCATAGAAAAAGCCCCACCGGTGTGGTGGGGCTTCACTGGTTCGATCGCCTTAAGCTCAGGCGCGCGCTTTGAGAGCGTCGCGGATTTCCGCCAGAAGCTCTTCCTGCGTCGGGCCGGCTGGCTCTTCCTCAACCGCCTCTTCTTCTTTAACCGAGGCTTCCTTCGCACGGTTGACTGCTTTCACGAGCAAGAAAACAACCCACGCAATGATCAGGAAGTTAATCAGTGCCATGATAAAGTTGCCATAGGCAAAGATGGCTCCGTCTTCTCCATCCGTCAGGCGATAGCCCATGGAAGAGAAGTCGATACCGCCCATAAACAGGCTGATGATTGGGTTGATCAAATCATCGACCAACGATGTCACGATCGCCGTGAAGGCCGCGCCGATGATGATACCAACGGCCATGTCCATGACATTGCCCTTGGCGATGAAATCTTTGAATTCCTGGATCATAGTTCTCTCATTTACTCCCTGTGCAAGCGTTTGCATTCCATCCCACGGATAGGACTAGCGAAGCAGGGGGAAATTTGAAAGGAATGTTTCAGGTTTGGAAACGCTGCTACCCCGGCAACGTGCCATTCAGGACGTAAGTCAGGATATCGACAACCTGCGCAGGCTCTTCTGCCACCGCCAGCGCGGCGGCATGAACTTCTTTCAAGGCATGACCATGCTCCGGCGGGTTTAGGACAATCAAGGACTTACCCAAAGCCGAGGCATAGCCGGCGTCAAACGCTGCGTTCCACTGTTTGTACTGCGTTCCGAACCGAACGACGACGATATCCGCGGCTTCGATCCCATGCCGCGTGCGGATCGCGTTGACCTTTGCGCCTTTGTGATCGTGCCAGAACTTGTTCGGCTCTTCACCCAGAATGGCAGCACCGCAATCGTCCGACGCCGCATGATCCGTGACGGGGCTGGAAAACGTCACATCCAGGTCCGAGGCGCCCGCAATGATCTGCTCGCGCCAATCGGTGTGGATCTCTCCGGACAAATAGACATTGAGGCTCATGCGGGTTCTCCTTCTCTTTGACCCGCACCTAGCGGAAATTCAGAGCGCCGCAACCCCGCGCACAGGACTCTGTGAAAAAACGCGGATTTGCATCTCCGAAATTAGAATTATGTTCGTGACCGAACACCAAAAGGACCCACCATGCCATCCCTTACAGATCATCCGATCAGCGCCCGCTGGGCGCCAACCAATCCCGACGTTCTGCAACTCTACGCGTTCCCTACGCCCAACGGCGTAAAGGTCTCTATCGCTTTGGAAGAGATGGGCCTCGACTATGAGCCACATCTCGTCACGCTGGCCGATGCCGATGTGAAGAGCCCTGAATTCCTTTCGCTCAACCCCAACAACAAGATCCCCGCCATCATTGATCCGAACGGCCCCAATGGCGAAATGGTTGAGCTTTGGGAATCCGGTGCGATCCTGATCTATCTCGCCGAGAAGACGGGCAAGCTGATGCCTACGGATGGCCCGGCCAAGTATGAGGTTCTCAAATGGCTCATGTTCCAAATGGGCGGCTTGGGGCCGATGTTTGGCCAGATGGGCTTCTTCGTGAAGTTTGCCGGTGCTGATATCGAAGACCGCCGGCCGCGCGAGCGTTACGTGAGTGAGGCCAAGCGTCTGCTCGCAGTTCTCGAAGGCGCGTTAGAGGGGCGCGATTGGATCGCAGGCGAATACTCGATTGCCGATATCGCAATTGCACCATGGCTGCGCGCCCTCGATTTCTATGGGGCGAAGGATATGGTTGGCTGGAGCACTCTGAAGAACGTTCCAGCCTATCTCGACCGCTTCCTCGAACGGCCAGCGGTGCAGGTCGGCCTGAACACACCAGCCCGCCCAACCTAAAGGCTGATCCGCCAAAAGATGTCGCCGTCCTTCCTGAGAAGCGAGAGCGCTCTCCGCCGCTTGCGTTCCAGGAAGTGCGGCGCATCCCGCGTTGGCTCGAAGCAAAACGCCTTTGGCAGACCGGTGTAAAGCGACCGCGGCGGCTTGGTGCCGGTGATGTGCTTTAGCACAGCACCCGTCTTCGGCATGTGCATCCAGATCGTCCGGCATTGCAGCTCGCGCACCACCAGATCAAGCGCCGCCAGCACGGCGGCACGCGGCCAGATGCGTGCATAGGCCGCCAACAACGCTGACTGATACCGTTCCATTGACCGCAGATCACGCGACCGTGGAGCGGTTTTCCGCAAGTGGTTCACTTCATCCGCAAGGTAGCGAAGCCAATCGCTCTGCACTTCTTCGATCAGCGCATCGCCGGTCGACATATCAATGTCGAGCCGGACCCACGCCAGGGTTGGGCACCCGCTCTCGCGCACAGGATGCAAACTGAACTCGCAGTCGCGCCGCATGTTGCGCCGCACGGTGGACCCCATCAGAACTGCGTGGTCGCTCGGAAATCCGAGTTGCAGCACAAGGTTGCCACCCTTGCGCGAAAGCTGTGACCAACCCCAGTCTTTGTGATCGTGGCCCCACGCGTCAAAGGTCAAGGTGAAGTCGAACCACCGTTCTGCAAGGGCGGCCTCCGCGCCTGCCATGAACGGCTTGCTCGGCCGCGATGGCATAAGGTCCACATCGGCCAAAGGCGTGAAAACCTCTGGCCGGACAACGCCATCCGAACTGGCCGCGATCATCGGCTTGATGACGGGCCGATCCAAAAGCTTGCCGAGCCGCGTGCGACGCACATCGCGGACGCTGCAAGGGGACGTCAGCCCATTGGCCAGCAGCCAAGCGCTGTCGCGCCCCGCAAAAAACGGGAACGGAGTGCTGTCCGGCAAACCGTGCCGGACAAAAGAGATGTCGTCAGGTGTCATGGAACTGTCAGGGCAAAGGAAAATCGCGCCCCGGACAGGTGTCAGAGGCGGTTAAGCGAGGGCGTTAGGATCGCCCGGAGGGGAAAATGGCGCACGCATCGCGGCCTCCAACATCAATTGAGATCGGCGGGATACGCGATCCCGCCGATTCGTTTCAAGTGCCGATTTCAGTTTTATCCGCGCAGCACACCGCCTGTGGCCTTACCGACCTTCTCGACAATGGCCTTGCCAACCGCCTCGATATCCTCATCGGTGAGCGTTTTCTCAGACGGTTGCAGCCGAACCGTGATCGCAAGCGATTTCTTGCCCTCGCCCAGCGAGCCACCGATGAACTCGTCGAACACGCGCACGTCTTCAATCAGTGTCTTGTCCGCACCTTGTGCCGCGTTCACGACATTGATCGCTTCGACATCCGCATCCAGCACAAACGCGAAGTCGCGTTCCACCGCCTGAAGATCACTGATGGTCAGCGCGGCTCGCGTGGACGACACATTCTTTGGCTGTGGAACCGCGCCGATATGCACGGCAAATCCGACCGCCGGCCCCTTCACGTCCAGCGCCTTCAGCACCTTTGGGTGAATCTCGCCGAACGCGGCAAGCGTGATCTTGGGACCAAGCGTCATGCGTGCGGAACGACCGGGATGCCACCACGCTTTGGCGGGGCGTGCAAACTGCATCCGCGCCGGAGCGCCCAGCGCACTCAGGATCGCTTCCGCATCGGCACGTGCATCGAACACGTCGACCATGCGTCGGGCTCCGTGCACGTCTTTCGGACCAGTCGCGCCAATCCGCACGCCTGTCACGAGGATCTCGTGTTCCTCCGGTTCGCCACCATGAAAGACCGCGCCGACTTCAAACAGTGACAACTCGTTGAAGCCCCGCGACTGATTGCGCGCCGCCGCTTGCAAGAGCCCCGGCAAATGCGAGGGGCGCATATGCGTCATGTCCTGACTGATCGGGTTGGCGATCCGGCGCGCCTCATCCCCGCCGCCAAAGAGTGCGGCACTGGACTGATCGATGAAGCTGTAGGTGACGCATTCATTGTACCCCAGCGCCGCCGCCGTGCGCCGCGCGATCTGCTCGCGCTTTTGCATAGCCGTCAGGATCGGCTTCGGCACACCCGCCGTCGCGCGCGGCATCGGTTTTGGTTCCAGATTGGTCAGCGACGCAATCCGCGCCACTTCCTCAACCAGATCGGCCTCACCCTTTACATCGACACGCCATGTCGGTGGCGTGGCCATGTCGCCATCGAGCGTGAAGCCAAGTTTCTCCAAGGTCGCGCGCTGCGTCTCCGCCGGAATGTCCATGCCGACAAGCGACGAACACCGCGCCGTATCCAGACGGTAAGACCGTGTCATATCAGGCTCTGCACCAGCAACGACGACCTCCGACGGCTCACCACCGCAGAGATCCAGGATCATCTGTGTCGCCGCTTCCAAGCCGAGCAGAGTGAACGCCGGGTCCACACCCCGTTCGAACCGGTACTTGGCATCCGAGTTGATCTTCAGCTTGCGACCTGTATGGGCAATCGTGATCGGGTCCCAATACGCGCTTTCCAAGAAGACGTTGACGGTGTCTTCAGTTACACCAGACTCTTCACCACCCATGACACCGGCAATACTCTCCGGCGCACGGTCATCCGATATCACCATCATCCCCGGCTCAAACGTGTAGGTCTTCTCATCCAGCGCCAGCAGTTGCTCGCCGCCTTCCGCACGATGCACGCGCAAGTCGCCCTGCACCTTGTCCGCGTCAAAGACATGCAGCGGACGGTTGCGGTCGAAGGTGAAGAAGTTGGTGATGTCGACAAGCGTCGAGATGGGGCGCAGGCCGATGGCCTTCAGCCTGGCCTGCAACCAGGCCGGGCTCGGGCCGTTCTTCACACCCCGGATCACACGCCCGGTGAAGTGCGGATTGCCGTCCAACGTGTCGTCATCGATGCTGATCCCAATCGGGCTAGGGTACGTGCCCGGCACAGGCACCGGCGCTGTGCTGATCAGGGTGCCAAGCCCGCGCGCCGCCAGATCGCGCGCAATACCTTCAACACCCAACGCATCCTGCCGGTTCGGGGTGATCGCAATCTCGATCATCGGATCGATCTTTTCGGGCGCATTGGCCATCAGCCAATCGGTGAACTTGTCACCCACGTCGCCAGACGGCAACTCGATGATACCATCATGCTCATCCGACAATTCCAGCTCGCGCTCCGACGCCATCATGCCATGGCTCTCAACACCGCGGATCTTGCCGACCGAAAGCGTGACATCGATGCCCGGCACATAGTCGCCCGGTTTGCAGATGACGACGGTAATCCCTTCCCGCGCATTGGGGGCTCCACAGATGATCTGCTTCACGCCCTCATCCGTCTCAACCTCGCAGACGCGAAGCCGGTCGGCATCGGGATGCTTCTCCGCCTTCAACACCTTGCCCAGCGTAAACGGCGCCAGCCGGTCGGCCGGGTTCACGACCTCCTCCACCTCAAGCCCGAGATCGGTGAGGGTCTCAGCGATCTCGTCCACGGTCGCCGTGGTTTCGAGATGTTCCTTCAGCCAACTCATGGTGAACTTCATGGGGCGTCTCCCTGGAGCATGGCGTCGATGCCAACCGTCATCGACATGATGAAAAACAGAACGGAGGTGACCACTGTGAGCACGATCACCCGATTGAAATAAAGAACCTGCTTGATCGCTTCGATCTGCAGGTGATGCGCTTCGTTCACACTGTCCATCTCGAACACATGGCGCAGCCGGGGCGACGGTTCATAGACCAGACAGCGCAACAGGAACACGATGGAAATCGACACCGTCACGACCTGCCCGAACATCAGGAGCAGCGTCAGCCACGTCTGATCGAGCGAGAACACGAAAGCCGATGTGGCTAAGATAATCGCCAGCACGGCCAGAAGGGCCGAGGACTTGGCGTCAATCTCGCCCATGATCGCGCGGGCCTCATCGGCATCCATATCATTGATGCTGACATCGGCCTCAATGGCCACACAAACCGGGCTGAGCGTCAGCTCGCTGGCGCGCGGCATCGTCCAGCGATCCATAAGCGCGACCATGCATTGGAGAGAGGTTGAGCTTCGCATGCTTTATCCGGCTCTCATCGACAATCGCCAGCGGAGGCGGCAATTACTCGCCTGCCTGGCGACGAATGACCAATTTTCGCCACAATTACGCGGTTATTAAGCCCTGAACTTGGGATGAAAGAGGCATCTTCATGAATCTGGAACGCGAGGCGCTGCGCCTGTCTGCCATGATCGCGTTTTGTATCGGTGCTTTTGTTATCATGTGGTCGATCGACAGTTTTGAACAGCAAACTCTGCCCACGCTTGTGGGTGAGACTCAATGCACGTGGTGGAGTAGCACGATGCAGGGATGCACAAGCGGCACCCGCTCGATGAGCGAGTTGACGCGGACGCAAAGCGGCATCTCGTTCAGTCTTTAGCCGCCGAAATCTTTGAGAGATTTCGGACAGATTTCTTTTCAAGAAATCGGCGTCAGCCACCGAATAGGCGCGCGGTTGCAGAAGATCACAATCTGACCACCGTTCTCCGCAACCTGATATCCGCGCCGGTCGATTTCGGCCATGAAGCAGTCCATGCCTGCAAAGCGCTCGATATCGCGCGCCTTTCTGCGAACAACGCCACCTTGCATGACGGCCTTGCTCGAAAAGAGGTCGTGCAACCAGACCTCCGGCGAAAGGGGTGACCCTCGGGTGTCCATGCACCGCTTTTCGCGCGCCTATGGTTAAGACGGCGTGAATATCACAACCCCCCATGCAACGTCGGCACCTGCAAACCGCTAAACCCATAGTGCCTGAGCCAGCGCAGATCACTGTCGAAGAAGGCGCGCAGATCGGGGATGCCGTATTTCAGCATCGCCATCCGGTCGATGCCCATACCAAAGGCGAAGCCCTGCCATTCTGACGGGTCGATCCCGCCGGCTTCCAACACCTTTGGGTGGACCATGCCGCTGCCCAGCACTTCCAGCCAGCCGTCACCTTCGCCGACCTTCACTTGCCCGCCTTCGAAGCTGCACTGGATATCGACCTCCGCCGAGGGCTCGGTGAAGGGGAAATGCGACGCCCGGAACCGGGTTTTGACCTTCGTCCCGAAATAGGCGGAGAAGAACTCCTCCAACACCCATTTCAGATTGGCCATCGAGATGTCCTTGTCGATGGCCAAGCCCTCGACCTGGTGGAACATCGGCGTGTGTGTCTGGTCGTAATCCGCGCGATAGACACGGCCCGGGCAAATGATGCGGATGGGCGCGCCATGCTCCTGCATCGACCGGATTTGCACCGGCGAGGTGTGCGTCCGCAGCACATGCGGGGGGCGATTGTCGCCCTCAGCGCGCGCCATATAGAACGTGTCCATCTCCGTCCGCGCCGGGTGATGGTCGGGGATGTTGAGCGCGTCGAAGTTGTACCAGTCGCTTTCAACCTGCGGCCCTTCGGCCACGGCAAACCCCATATCCGCGAGGATGGCGGTCACTTCCTCCGTCACCTGAGACACTGGGTGGATCGTGCCCCGGGGCCGATCCCGCGCAGGCAGCGTCACGTCAAGCCACTCTTCCGCCAATCGCGCGTCCAGCGCTGCGTCTTCCAATGCCATCTTCTTGGCACTCAACGCCGCGTTGATCTCGTCTTTCAGCGCGTTCAGCTTCGGCCCGGCCACCTGCCGCTCCTCGGGCGTCATCTTGCCCAATTCGCGCATCTTGAGAGAGACTTCACCCTTCTTGCCGACCGCCGCCAGACGCAGCTCTTCCAACCCGCTTTCATCAGCGGCCTCGGCAATCGCCGTCAGGTATTTTTCACGTAGATCGTCCATCATGGACCTCTCTTTTTCGTCTCCGCCCTGCTAGCCAGCACAGGCCTTAAACACAAGAAGCCGCGTGACCCTTTCAGGTCCGCGGCTTCCCAAAACTGTCCCTCAAGTGAGGTGTTACGCGAGCGCGGCCTTCGCCTTATCGACGATGGCTCCAAACGCGTCCGGCTCATGCACGGCCAGATCGGCGAGGACCTTGCGGTCCACCTCGATCCCGGCCAGCGACAGGCCGTTGATGAAACGGCTGTAGGTCAGCGCTTCGTCATGGCTGCGCACAGCCGCGTTGATCCGCTGGATCCAGAGCGCGCGGAAGTTCCGCTTGCGCGCTTTCCGGTCGCGGGTCGCATACTGATTGGCTTTGTCGACCGCCTGACGCGCCACCTTGAAAGTGTTCTTGCGGCGGCCGTAATAGCCTTTCGCGGCGTCGGTGACTTTTTTGTGACGGGCGTGGGTAACGGTCCCACCTTTGGTTCTGGGCATCGTGCTGTCTCCTTACCGGTCGTAGGGCATGAATTGCTTGACGATCTTCTGATCGGGCTCGCTCATCACTGTTGTGCCACGTGCGTTGCGGATGAACTTTTTCGTCCGCTTGATCATGCCGTGCCGTTTGCCGGCCTGGGCGCTGATCACTTTACCGGTCGCAGAGACCTTGAAGCGCTTCTTCGCGCTCGACTTTGTCTTCATCTTGGGCATTTCCATCTCCTTATCGTCAGACGGTTCACGGCCCACTCGGCATGCCACTTGGCCGGCGGACCCGTCGGAGAGCGTCGCTTACACGGGAGCCACGCGTCTGGCAAGCGAAAAGCGGCAGAGACACCGCGCGTCGCTGCCACTGCGAAAAACCTGTGTCTTAAGCGCCGGTCAGAACCTTCACGAAGAGGTTCGGCATCTCTTCCACCGAATAGCCGCCGGGCCGCGAGGAATTCGCATAAACGATCATGCTGCCACCCACGACGAGCGACAGAATCGCACCGCGCGGCGGTGCCCCACGCGAGAAAGAGCCAACAGCGGCTGGAAACGCAAGAAAGATTGCCAGCACGCCCAGACACATGATGAGGTCAGTATACGCTGCCATAACAGAATCGCTCTACTGGCCGTTTTTGGCGATTTTGAGGCAGTTATTCCGGATCTGCGGGGATTATGAGCCGTTCGTCGCACGGGGCTACCCGCAAAATATTCGTGGTTCCAGACTTTCCGAACGGCACACCAGCGGTCACAACAAGGGAGTCTTCCGGCCCCGCAAACCCTTCGCTGACCGACGCCCGCGCCGAGTTCAGAACCGCCATCTTGAAACGATCCACCTCTGACGTTTGAACACAGTGCAGGCCCCATGTCAGCGCCATGCGGCGCGCGGTTCCGAGCTTTGAGGTCATCGCGATGATCGGCACATGCGGCCGTTCACGCGCCACCAATGAGGCTGTGCTGCCGCTTTGCGAATAGCAACAGATCACTTTGATATCCGCCGTTTCAGCGATCTCGCGCGCGGCTGAAACGATGCCATCGGCAACGGACTGCTTCACGCCGCCACGGCTCGCATCGATGACATTCCGATAGGTGGGATCGTTTTCAACTTCGATGGCAACATTGTTCATCGTGGCCACGGCTTCGGTCGGGTACTGGCCAACCGCGCTTTCCGCCGACAGCATCACGGCGTCGGCACCTTCGTAAATGGCCGCCGCAACATCCGAGACTTCGGCCCGTGTGGGCATCGGACTTTCGATCATCGACTCAAGCATCTGCGTGGCAACGATCACGGGTTTGGCGGCTGCGCGACATTTTCGAACCATCCGCTTTTGCATCGGTGGCACGGCTGATACCGGGCACTCGACCCCAAGATCGCCGCGCGCCACCATGATGCCGTCAGACGCTTCGAGAATTGCGTCAAACTCTTTCACCGCAGCCGGTTTCTCGATCTTTGACATCAGGGCCGCGCGGCCTTTGGCCAAGTCGCGCGCCTCAAACACATCTTCCGGGCGCTGGACAAACGAAAGCGCCAGCCAATCCACCCCAAGCTCACAGGCAAACTCCAGGTCGACCTTGTCTTTCGCGGATAACGCAGCCAGAGGCAACACGACATCAGGGACGTTTACGCCTTTACGATCGGAGATTGTGCCACCGACTGTCACAGTGCAGTTCGCGAAATCGGGACCGAAACTGTCAACGCGCAGTCGAATCTTGCCGTCATTGACGAGGAGCGACGCGCCTTCCTCCAAGGCTTCGAAGATCTCGCGATGCGGCAGCTGCACCCGTGTGGCATCACCGGGCTTGTCCTCCAGATCGAGACGGAACGCCTGACCTTCCCCCAACTCCTCGGACTCGTTCGCGAAAGTGCCAACCCGCAATTTCGGGCCTTGAAGATCTGCCAGAATGCAAATCGGGCGCCCTACATCCGCCTCAACCTCACGGATCACGCGATGCCGAGCCGCGATGTCATCTTGCGTGCCATGGCTCATGTTCAACCGAAAGACGTCAGCCCCGGCTTCAAAGAGCGCGCGGATCATCTCATAACTGGACGACGCGGGGCCGAGAGTGGCGACAATCTTAACATTCCGGGTGCGTCGCATGGCGGCTTGATCCTTTCGCAGCGAGGTCATGTTAGCGCATGACAGCTCTATGGCAGATTACGGGGTTGCAGGACAAGCATCCTCCCTTAATTATCGTTCTCGGGAACACGAAAGATGCCATCAGAACAACAAGACATTACCTGGGCGCCGGTCCACATCCTTGGTGAAGCGCGCCCCTCACGTTGGCTGATCCTTTGCGATCACGCCACGAAGGTCATTCCGCCTTGGTTGGGCGGAGGGTCACTTGGCTTGCCGGCCAGTGAAATGGAGCGCCACATCGCCTATGACATTGGCGCCTCCGGTGTTGCGGTCCGGCTTGGCGAGCACCTGAAAGCGCCGGTGATCCTCTCGAATTTCTCACGGCTGGTGATTGACCCCAACCGGGGGGAGGATGACCCGACGCTTGTCCGACGCCTGTATGACGAGACGATCATTCCGGGAAACCGCACTGCGTCGGCGTCGGATATCGCGCACCGTTTGGCGGAGTGCTATCGACCGTACCACGAAACCGTCGAACGGATTGCAGCGCGCCGCGCCGATACGGTCATTGTCTCGGTCCACACCTATACCCCGCAATTGCGACACAAAGAACGTCGTCCGTGGCACATCGGATTGTTGTTCGCGGACGACACGCGGCTTTCGCTGCCATTGGCCGAACTGCTGCGCGAGGACCCATCACTGGTCGTCGGTTTGAATGAGCCCTATTCCGGCTATCTGTCCGGAGATACGATTGACAGACATGCGCTCCGCAAGGCGCGCCAGAATACGCTGATTGAAATTCGCAACGATCTTGTTGAGAGCGACGACGGTCAGAAGGCTTGGGCTGACAGGCTCAGCACTCTGCTGCCCAAGGCACTCAGCGTCGCAGAGACACGTTAGGAGGCATGAACAATGGACGATCAAACTCGGCTTGAACTCGAAGCGGCGGCCTTCCGGCGACTGCAAAAGCATCTGATGGAAGACCGCAACGATGTGCAAAACATCGACATGATGAACCTTGCAGGGTTTTGTCGGAATTGTCTGTCACGCTGGTATCAGGAAGCCGCCGCCGCCCGTGGGATCGAGATGTCCAAAGAAGAGGCGCGCGAAACGTTTTACGGCATGCCATATGATGCGTGGAAGGACGCGCACCAGACAGAGGCGACTGCGGAGCAACGTGCGGCCTTTGAGAAATCGCACAACCACTGACGCGCACCTTTCAAGTCAAGTCAGGCCACTTTCGGCGAGCCAAGCAGGTTCGATTTCTTCGACAGGCCTTTCAGCGGCCCGGGTCGCGCGAAGAAAGGCCCTTGGCCGCGCCTGCACCCGAGTGACAGCAATTCCTGGACCTGTGCGTCAGATGTTATCCCATCGGCTGTGATGCCGATGTTCAATGCGCCGGCAAAATCAATGATCGAACGGACCAGGCGGCGCGCGCCCTCCGACGTTGCAATCGGCTCGATCAAGTGCCGGTCGATTTTCAACCGTTGGGGCGCAATTTGCCGGAGGCCGACAATACTGGCGCGCCCGCTTCCGAAATCGTCCACCTCAAGCGAAATGCCCAGATCGCGCAACGTCTCAAAGCGTTGCAGAATGCTGGCGTTCAGGTCTTCCAGAAAAACCGTTTCGTTCAACTCGAACACAACCAGTTCGCCCTTCCGAAGATCGTCCAGATCTGCCAGCAGAGCGGCGTCCATCAGGCGGGAAAGCCCAACGTTGAAGCCCAGGACAGGCATGTCTGCAACTTCACCGAAATGGCGGCGACACTCTTCAATCGCTTTCTGAAACACCATCCCCTCAATCTTGCGATCCGCCTGAACTTCCATCGCGGTGGACGCAAATTCCGACATCGGCAGAAGACCACGCTCCGGGTGCTGCCAGCAGGCAATCACTTCGAAAGCAACCACATCGCCTGTGTCGAGGTTTACCTGAGGTTGATAGAGGGGTATGAACTCGAACGCATCAAGCCCGCGAAAGATGTCGTCTGAAAGGCGCTTGTTCGAACGCAAGGCATCCAGATCGCGGTGATCAAACGTGGCTTTCATGGCGCGCCCGCCGGTCTTTGCCTTGTAAAGCGCGATGTCCGAGCAAGCGATCAACTCATCGACAGCGATAACCGGTGTGCGCGCGATGCCAACACTCGCCCCGATGCGACACAATCGGTCGTCATAGGGAATGGGTCGACAGATTTCATCGATCAGTCGTCCCGCAAGCTTGTCCGGGTTCTCGGACTCCGGTGCGCACATGGTCAACACAACAAATTCGTCGCCACCAATGCGCGCGACCACGTCTTCTTCGCGCACCTGCGTCCGGAGAATGTCGGCCACATGCTTGAGGACATGATCGCCGACGGCGTGACCCATCGTGTCATTGATCTGCTTGAACCGGTCGAGATCGGTGTGAAGCGCAGCGATTTCCAGACCGGTGTTCCGGCGGACGTCCTTCAGGTCTTCGAGACGCGTGTTCAGGTATCGGCGGTTGCCGAGCCCGGTCAGTTCATCATGAAGCGCTTGTTCGCTGATTTCGCGATTGGCGACCTCAAGCCGTTCTGCGTAATTCTGAAGCTCGCGTTGCTGGCGCAGATGTTCCGAAATATCAACGCGCCTAAAGACCCGATCACCATTCGGAGACTCGGATCGGATCACCTTGTAATCCCGTCCCCGAATGCGGACCACGGGGCTCAAAACACCCCCTTTGTGCCAGGCGGCCAGATACTTGGTGCGGAACTCTTCCTCGCGCCCGATGGCATCGTCGATAAACCCATTGGCGAGGCCAAGGTCCAGGATTTCGTGCTGTAGCATGCCCTTCTGAAGGTCATCGGGATTGGGCGCCACAGTTTTGGCAAAGGCGGGGTTCCAGATTACCAACCTGTCGCGGGCATCGTAGATGCAAAACGGGTCGGGTGACATCGTGATGGCCGACATCAATCGCGTTTGAACCGCTTCGAGTTTGGTCAGAAGATGCTCGTTCTCGATCAAGGCGAGTTCGGCAGACTGTTCCCGGTTTTTGAGGGTGTCGATATTGCGCACGAGCGTCAGCGTGTAGTCTTCAGGAGGCTCGCCATGGACCATGCGAACAAAGGAGACGCCGCCCCAGAACGACGACCCGTCGCTGCGAAGACACAGAGTGTCTTGAGAGAAGTTCGTTTCGCCCGCTGCGTCCATCTCCTCCAGCGCCGATTTGAAATCCGCCACGTAATCCCAATGCAGCATCGCGAATGGGTCGGTGTTTTGGATCGCATCACTGGATGTAACGAACATCTCGCAGAACGAGTCGTTTACCCAGACGACGTGAAAGCCTTCGCCCTTCGGGTTTCGGCGCGCCACACAAACAGCTTCCACCGCCATCAGTGGAATATCATTAATCAATTCATCAAGGTTCATCGTCTAAGCCGCTCGCAACTTGCCCAGCTTAAACGCTCGAACCTTTCGCTTTTCTTAACGTGTATCGTTGCCTTGAAAGGGCGCTCAAACAGCCGCCTTGCGACTTTCGTCCAGATAGATCTCGCGCAGTCGCGCTGCAATCGGCCCCGGCGTTCCAGCACCAACCGGCGCCCCGTCGATTTCGACGACCGGCATCACGAAAGAAGATGCTGAGGTGATAAAGGCCTCATCCGCATCCCGCGCTTCATCGAGCGTGAAAGACCGTTCTTCCACCTGCATCTGAGCTTCACGCGCAAATCGAAGAACAGCCGCGCGTGTGATCCCGTGAAGGATTTCGTTGCCCAGGTGGCGTGTGATGATTTTCCCGTCTTTAACAATGTAAGCGTTGTTCGACGTCCCTTCGGTCACGAACCCGTCTTCAACCATCCAGGCGTCATCGGCCCCGGCCTTCTTCGCGGCCATCTTGCCCATCGACGGATAGAGAAGCTGGACCGTCTTGATATCTCGCCGACCCCAGCGCTGATCTTCGATGGAGATCACCTTCATCCCCTCCTTCGCCTTCGGACTGTCCGCAAGGCCGGGTTTGGCTTGCGTGAACAGAACGATGGAGGGCGTCGCGCCCTCAGGATAGGCAAAATCACGGTCTGCCGCACCGCGGGTGATTTGCAGATAGATCAGACCATCTTCCAGCTCATTTTGCGCCACCAGTTGCCGATGAATGCGCAACAACTCGTCTTGCGTGACCGGTGCGTCCATCTCCAACTCACCGAGTGACCGTTCCAACCGTTTTGCGTGCCCAGCGAAATCAATCAGTTTGCCACCGAGCACGCTGGTGACTTCATACACGCCATCTGCAAACAGAAAGCCCCGGTCGAAGATCGAAATCGTGGCTTCTTCCTCGGGAAGATAGGATCCGTTGACGTAAACAATGCGGCTCATGGCAAGTCCTCGGCTTTTAAGCGGTGATGTCGCGACGGGTGGTGCAGGTCAAGGCCTAGGTTGCCGCAGCAACTTCGGGTCGAGACGTTCCGTTCGAATAAGATGTTGCAGCGACACGGCCACGGCCTGCGCATCGCCCAGCGCATCATGCGCCCGCAATCCGGCAGCATCGATCCCGAGAAATTCCGGCAGACCGGGGCTCCGCAGCCCGTGGATCGTATCCAGATCGAAACCGGCCGCCACGAACAGTCGGGTCGCATTGCCAAACCGGTTTGCCGGGATCGGTGGAACAATCCCGGCAACGTAGCAACTGATCGCCAGAAGATTGAACTCATCCTTCCCCCAGGACCAGAACGGAGCACCGTCGGAAAAGCGGTCGAAGGACGCAAGAACCTCCTCCAGTTCAGCGCCGTCTGAGACCACACGATCTTCGTCAATCCCTGTGAGTTTGGTGAAGAACGGGTGGATCAGGGGCGCGCGTTCCTCTCGCGCAGCGGGTAAGATGATCTGGTCAAACGTCGCGAGCGTTTCAGCGTCGGAAGTCAGCGACAGTTTCACGGCCCCGACTTGAACGGCAACCGGGTCGGGATCGTCCGGTCCGCACCAGAACCGCTGTGGCGCACCCGGCGCAGTTAGAAACTCGCAGTCAAAGATGATCGCTGTGTCGCTCATCCCCAAAGCTCTCTGGCCGATGGGTGCAACCCGCCGTCATCATAGGTCAGCGGCGGCTCGCGATCCTCCGCCAGAAGCAGCGGGCCATCCAGGTCCACCACGGCGGCCCCTTGCGCCACAAGAAGGGCGGGTGCCATGGCAAGCGATGTCCCGACCATGCAACCGACCATGATCTGATAGCCTTCAGCTTCGGCTGCCGCTTTCGTGTCCATGGCCTCCGTAAGGCCTCCGGTCTTGTCGAGCTTGATGTTGACCATGTCGTACTTGCCTTTGAGCGCGGGCAAACTCGCGCGGTCGTGGCAGCTTTCATCGGCACATACAGGCAATGGCCGCGCGATCTCCGCCAGCAGGTCATCGTTCCCGGCGGGCAGGGGCTGCTCCACCATTTGCACCCCCATCTTCACCAGATGCGGCGCGAGATCGCTGTAGACATCAGCTGTCCACCCCTCATTCGCATCCACAATGATCGGCGTGTCAGGCGCCCCGGCGCGCACCGCCTCCAGGCGCGCCATATCGCCTGCCCCACCAAGTTTGATCTTCAAGAGCGGGCGGTGAGCATGCCGTGCCGCCGCCGCTTGCATGTTGGCAGGTGTGTCGAGCGACAGGGTGAACGCCGTTTGCACAGGGCCAGGGGTGCCAAGCCCCGGCAGGATCTCCCAAATCCGTCGCCCGTCTGATTTGGCCCGCCAATCAAGGATCGCGCAGTCAAGGGCGTTCCGCGCGGCCCCAGCCGGAAGATGATCGCGAACGTCCAACCCATTGGCGTCAGCGCGGCTGGCATCCTCCAGCATAGGGGCCAATGACATGACCTGTTCCGCCACACTCTCCAATGTCTCGCCATAGCGCGCATAGGGCACGCATTCACCACGCCCTTTAACGCCCTGCCAGTCGACCGTGACGGTCAGAACCTCGGCTGCATCCCGCGAGCCCCTTGCGATGGTGAAGGTTTCGGCCAGCCGGAAGGATTGAGGTTCGACACTGATCTGCATGAGGACTTTCTTCTTGGTGCATATCCTGAGGGGAGCCGCCGGGCCACGGTGAAACTCTACAAGGCCACCAGTGCATCCACCAGACGCGTGGCCCCATGGCGATAGGGATCAACCGTCGGCAACCCCATCCGATCCTCGATCTCGGCACAAAGGCGCGTCGCCTCGTCGTCGGTCAGCGCCTTCGTGTTCACCGACACACCAATCACCTGACACGCCGGGTTCGCGATCTGTGCCATGTCCAACGCACGATCCCGCAGGTCTTCAAGGGATGGCAGAGCATAGTCCGGCAGGCCCCGCATATGGGTCCGCGTCGGCTCATGGGCCAGCACGAGGGCGTCCGGCTGACCGCCATGGATGAGTGCCATCGTAACGCCCGAGTAAGACACGTGCCAAAGGCTGCCCTGCCCTTCGATATGGTCCCAGTGGTCGGGATCGTTATCTGGCGTCAGCCATTCAACCGCACCCGCCATGAAATCGGCCACGACAGCATCCAGCGGCACACCCTTGCCGGTGATCAGAATGCCGGTCTGCCCGGTGGGCCGAAACGTGCTTTTCAACCCGCGTTTCAACATCTCGGCGTCCATCGCCATGCCAGTGTACATCTTGCCGACCGAACAATCGGTTCCAACCGCGAGGCAACGCTTGCCACTGCGTTTCTTTCCATTGGCAATCGGATAGGCCACCGTGGGAATGCGCACATCATGCAGCGTCGCCCCGGTGCGCGCGGAGGTTGCCTTCAAGACATTTTCGTCGCGCAGCAGATTGTGCAGACCGCTGGCCAAATCGAACCCGATTTCCATCGCTTCGGCCAAGACGTCCAGCCACGCGTCCGAGATCACACCGCCGCGGTTGGCCACACCAACAACCAGCGTGCGCGCGCCCTTGTCCCAAGCCTCTTGCAACGACAGATCAGCTGCACCGACGTCGGCCTTGCACCCTTCCATGCGAAACTGGCCAACCACGTTCTCCGGCCGCCAATCCTGAATGCCTTGGGCGACCTTGGCCGCGAGTTGATCCGGCGCGTCGCCAAGGAAAAGAAGATACGGTGTGCGAATCATGGAAACCCCCTGCGTTTTGCGGCTTATGCCCGAATACCTGCGCGGTTTCCGTGAAAATGAGGGGCTTCTACGCCTAATCTATCGAAGATTATTCGTCAAAGCGGCAAAGATGGCGGGTTTTCTTTCGCGGAAACTCTCAATGCTGCACTTGCATGCTGCACTGCAACATCATAAGCGTGACGCAACCTCAGACGAAAGAAAGTTGCGTATATGAGTTTCCGTCTCCAACCCGCTGCCCCTGCCCGTCCGAACCGATGCCAACTGTTCGGCCCCGGATCGCGCCCTCAGATTTTTGAGAAGATGGCGACCAGCGCAGCCGATGTCATCAATCTCGACCTTGAAGACGCCGTTGCACCGGACGACAAGCCGGAAGCCCGCAAGAATATCATCCAGGCGATCGGTGACATCGACTGGGGAACCAAGACACTGTCGGTCCGGATCAACGGGCTCGACACACCCTACTGGTATCGCGACGTTGTTGATCTTCTCGAGAACGCGGGCGACCGCCTCGATCAGATCATGATCCCGAAAGTGGGTTGCGCCGCAGATGTCTATGCCGTGGACGCGCTTGTGACGGCCATCGAGGCCGCAAAGGGGCGCAAGAAAAGGATTGCCTTTGAACTGATCATCGAAACAGCCGCTGGCATTGCGCATGTCGAAGACATCGCGGCCTCTTCCCCACGGCTCGAAGCGATGAGCCTTGGTGCCGCAGATTTCGCCGCCTCCATGGGTATGCAGACCACCGGCATCGGAGGCACCCAGGAAAACTACTACATGCACCGCGACGGACAGAAATACTGGTCCGACCCCTGGCACTGGGCCCAGACCGCCATCGTCGCAGCGTGCCGCACGCACGGTGTCCTTCCGGTCGATGGTCCCTTCGGCGACTTCTCCGACGATGAAGGGTTCCGCGCACAAGCCCTGCGCTCGGCCACGCTCGGCATGGTTGGCAAGTGGGCCATCCATCCCAAGCAAGTCGCACTTGCGAATGACGTCTTCACACCTTCCGAGGAAGCTGTGTCGGAGGCACGCGAGATCCTCGCTGCCATGGAAGAGGCACAGAAAACCGGGGCCGGTGCGGCCGTGTACAAAGGACGCCTCGTCGACATCGCAAGCGTGCGTCAGGCCGAGGTGATCGTGCGACAGGCCGAATTGATCGCGGGGTAGCGCCAACCTTCTTTTAGCTGTTCTGACCTATAGCTCTACCGGGCTTGAACACGGTATAGACGGATGAGCAACCGCAGGAAGCGGGCGGTGGGGCAAACACCACTGGAAGAAGACCTTGGGATCTTCAAGACACCGGTGATTGACGTTGCACTGGATTTGTCGCCGTTCGTGCGCAAGTCGAGCCGTGGCGACGCCATCTACATCGGTGTCATAAGCGACAAGGAAGTGGAGGTCGTGTTTCCCGGTCGTCGCACGCAAGACCTTGGCCGCCTCCGGTCCGCACTGGCCGACCGCCAGAACCAGACCCATGGCCCTGCGAACCTGCCCATTCTGGCAAAAGGGGTCTGGCGTAGCCGGAACATGGAAGAAGACGGACTGGTAACAGAGCGTGTCTACCAGTTCATGGTGTCCGAATGGCACCTTCCGGATGGAAAGGGTGGAGGCACCTCGTTCGGGGAACCTCCACTGAAGGAATGACGGGCGGTCACGCGAACCGCCCGTACCAGTTTAGCCCGCAGCAGCAACAGCACGCTTCGCCATCACTTTGACGAGGTTCGCGCGATACGCCGCATCACCGTGGATGTCGGACAGCATGCCGTCGGCGCTGACCGAGACACCGTCGAGTGCGCCGGCCGAGAAATCCGACGCAAGCGCGGCTTCCATGTCGGATGACCGGAAAACACCGTCTTCTCCCGCGCCGGTCACGGCGACACGCACACCACTTGCGCCCTGCGCCACGTAGACACCGCACATGGCATAGCGCGAAGCCGGGTTCGGAAACTTGGCGTACGCCCCTTTGGATGGGGCTTCGAAAGTGACACTGACGATCATCTCGCCTTCATCCAAGGCGGTGGTGAACATGCCCTGAAAGAAGTCATCGGCGGGCACCTCGCGCTTGTCGGTCTTGATCGTGGCATTCAACGCCATCATCGCCGCCGGATAATCCGCCGCTGGGTCGTTGTTGGCCACCGAACCACCAAGCGTGCCCTTGTGGCGCACCGCCGGGTCACCGATGTGGCCAGCCAGGTCAGCCAGCGACGGGCAGACGGCGCGCAGCTCGGGCGATGCGGCCACCTCCGCGTGGGTCGTCATTGCCCCGATGGTCACGGTCGATCCGTCAACGCAAATGCCCTTCATCTCACCGATACCCGAGATATCCACCAGATCGGAAGGCGCGGCCAACCGCTGCTTCATCGTCGGGATCAGTGTCTGGCCACCGGCCAGCAGCACCCCGTCATCCGCCCCGGAAAGGAGCGCAGCCGCCTCAGCCGCGCTGGATGCTTTGTGATAAGTCGTATTGTGCATCTGTCTCTCTCCTTATTCCGCAGCGATCTTGGACGCAGCGAGTGCGGCCCACACCTTTGACGGGGTTGCAGGCATGCTGAGGTCGTTGTTGCCGATGGCATTGGTGATTGCGTTGATAACCGCAGGCGGTGAACCAATCGCCCCTGCCTCACCGCAGCCCTTGATGCCCAGCGGGTTGGTGGTGCACTTCGTGTTGTGGTGCAGCACGTCATAGCTCGGCACATCATCGGCGCGCGGCATGGTGTAATCCATGTAGCTGGCTGACAATTGCTGGCCGCTCTCGTCATAAACGACTTCCTCAAGCAACGCCTGGCCGACGCCTTGCGCGATGCCGCCATGGACCTGGCCTTCGACGATCATCGGGTTGATGATCACGCCGAAATCGTCGGAGGCGACAAACTTCAGGATCTCGGTCTTGCCGGTGTCCGGATCGACCTCGACCTCGCAGATGAAGCAGCCCATGGGGAAGGTGAAGTTCAGCGGGTCATAGAACGCGCCTTCCTTCAGACCCGGCTCCATATCAGGCGGCAGGTTGTGCGCGGTGTAGGCCGCCAGCCCGATCTCGTGCCAGCCGAGTGCCTTGTTGGTGCCGGTGGCCTTCACGGTGCCCTCTTCGATCACGATGTTCTCTTCCGGTTCTTCCAGAAGATGGGCACCGATCTTCTTGACCTTGGCTTCCACCTTGTCGAGCGCCTTGACGATTGCGCTCATGCCAACAGGGCCGGAGCGCGAGCCATAGGTGCCCATGCCGAACTGCACCTTGTCGGTGTCGCCGTGCACGATCTGTACTGAGTCGAGCGGTACGCCGAAGCGGTCGGCCACCACCTGCGCGAAGGTCGTCTCGTGTCCTTGACCATGGCTGTGCGACCCGGTCAGGATCTCGATCGTGCCGACCGGGTTCACGCGAACCTCGGCACTTTCCCAAAGACCGACACCGGCGCCAAGCGACCCGACAGCGGCCGAGGGCGCGATGCCGCACGCCTCAATGTAGCAGGACATGCCGATGCCCCGCAGCTTGCCGCGCGCTGCGCTTTCGGCCTTACGTGCCTCGAAGCCCGACCAATCAGCGGCTTCCATCGCCTGGTTCAGGTTGCCTTCGAAATCGCCTGAGTCGTAATTCATGATCACAGGCGTCTGATGCGGGAACTCTTTGATAAAGTTCTGGCGCCGCAGCTCGGCAGGGTCCTTGCCCATTTCACGGGCGGCTGTCTCCATCATGCGCTCAACCAGATAGCTGGCCTCGGGGCGCCCTGCCCCGCGATAGGCATCCACGGGTACCGTGTTGGTGTAGACCGCCAAAACCTCGCAATAGATGTTCGGGATGTTGTAGGTGCCCGACAGCAGCGTCGCATACAGATAGGTCGGCACCGCCGACGAGAAGAGCGACATATACGCGCCGAAATTCGCCTTGGTCGAGACCTTGAAGCCGACGATGTTGCCGGACGCGTCAAAGCCCATCTTGGCTGTGGTCACGTGATCGCGGCCATGGGCATCGGTCAGGAAGGCTTCCGTCCGGTCCGCCGTCCATTTGATCGACCGCTTGGTCTTCATCGCAGCCCAAAGACAGACGATTTCTTCCGGGTAGATGTAGATCTTCGACCCGAACCCGCCGCCCACGTCGGGCGCGATGACCCTCAGCTTGTGCTCCGGGGCAACGGCGTAGAACGCGCTCAACACCAGACGCGCGACATGCGGGTTCTGACTGGTTGTATAGAGCGTATAGTGATCCTCTGCCGCATCGTATTTGGTGATCGCCGCACGCGGCTCCATTGCGTTGGGAGACAAGCGGTTGTTGGTGATGTCCATCTCAGTGACATGCGCCGCACCTGCAATTGCGGTGTCAGTTGTGTCCAACTCGCCGATTTCCCAATCGTAGATCACGTTGCCGGGGGCATTGTCGTGAATCTGCGGCGCGCCATCGGCCACCGCCGCTTCGATATGAGCCGCGACCGGCAACTCTTCGTAATCGACGACCACAGCCTCGGCCGCTTCCCGCGCCTGCGCTGCCGTTTCGGCCACAACGGCCACCACCGCATCGCCCACATAGCGCACCGTGTCGGTCGCCAGAGCCGACCACGCACCCATATTCATCGGTGAGCCATCTTTCGAGGTGATGGCCCAGCCGCAGATGATGTTGCCGATGCCATCGCCGGTCAGTTGCTTGCCGTCGAGTACCGCAAGCACGCCGTCCTTGGCTTCGGCGGCGGATTTGTCGATGCCTGTCACCTTCGCATGCGCATGCGGGGACCGCACAAACGCCGCATAGGCCTGATTTTCAAGTCTGATGTCGTCGGTATAGCGGCCTGCCCCTGTGGTGAACCGCTTGTCTTCCTTGCGCTTGACTGCTGCGCCAATACCTTCGCTCATGATTGTTCCTCCTTTAGCTGGGTCCCGCAGGATAGCGGACCCTGGCTCAAGCCCGACGCCCCGCAGGGCGCCGAAAATTACATCTCGCCAGCGGCCTGGCTGATCGATTTGACGATGTTGTGGTAACCGGTGCAGCGGCAGATATTGCCTTCAAGCTCGGCCCGGATCGCGGCCTCATCCAGGGTTTTGCCCTCGGCCTTGTAGCGGTTCACCATGTCGATGCCCGACATGATCATGCCGGGCGTGCAGAACCCGCACTGAAGACCGTGATTGTCGTTGAACGCCTTCTGCATCGGATGCAATTCGCCATTGGCCACACCTTCAATCGTTGTGACTTTGGCCCCGTCCGCCTGCGCCGCCAGCATCGTGCACGACTTTACGGCCTTGCCGTCGACATGCACCACGCAGGCACCGCACTGGCTCGTGTCGCACCCAACATGGGTGCCCGTTAGGCGCAGATGTTCGCGGATGTAATCCACCAACAATGTGCGATCTTCGACAACCGCAGCAACAACCTTGCCGTTCACCGTCATAGAGACTGTGGTCATAGAGTCCTCCCTGAATTCTTATGTGGCCATCATGGGCCTTGCGATGAACGATAAGACAGCCCTGCAATGACGCAAGAGAAATCTCATAGGCGCGACGACTTAGCCAAGCAGCGCCGAAATACGCTTGCCGACCTCCTTCAGTGTGTCACGCACTAGATCGTCGGTTGGGAATGGCATGGACAATTCAAGCGTGTTCGGTGCTGTGGGGCACTGCCAGGGTTGATAGCGGACCCACATCTGAAGCTGCCCCGGTTTGGGTAAAACGTAATCCTCTGGCGACCAGCCAACATCCCGCAAGGTCGCATCAGGGATCAGCCAAACTTGACCATCATTCGCAGAGTCAGGCGTAACCCGCGTTAAACCAACGCATCTGAACCTCTCATCTCGTTCTACTTGGCAGAGCACAGAACCGGGAAAGGCATCACTGGCAATCGCCAGAATTTCTCGCGCGGTACGGCTTGGAACCGAACGATAGATGGCATCCCAATAGGTTGTCCCGCCGCTGAAATCGGTTTGGCGATGGGCGCGCGGGTCGGTTTCCTCGGGCAGTGATCCGTTCACGGTCACGCCAAACTGCGCACAAAACCTGGCCAAGGTCATGTACCCGTCCAGATAGGGTCCAATGTCGGCTTCCAGCACGATCTCGGGGTCGAGCAAATCCGCCCCTGGCGTCTTCGCAACCTCTACGCGCAACCCGCCGCCGCGATAGCGGACGTAAACCTCACGCCCGTCGTGGGTCATCCCGTAGAACTGGCTGGGTAAGGAACCGCCACCCGACAATGCAGCCAGGTCCAAACCCAGCGGTGGGGGTGGCGCGGGCGTGTGGAAAAGAACCAGATGTGTCATGCGCCTCAAATCTAATCGAAACGCATGGGTGTCACACCCCTGTCTCAATCGTTAACCACTCAGGGCTTGCATTGATGTCCTCCCGGTGCACTCTGCCCACATGACCGATTTCCTGCTCCTCGCCTTCATATTTCTGTTTGCCGGCATCGTTTCCGTGCCGCTTGCAACCCGGTTTGGCCTTGGATCTGTCCTCGGTTACCTGATTGCAGGCATCCTGATCAGCCCGATCCTGCGCCTCCTCGGCGTCGATGTCGTCTCGATCCAGCATTTCGCCGAGTTTGGCGTTGTCATGATGCTGTTTCTGATTGGGCTGGAACTCGAACCCAAACACCTGTGGAGCATGCGCACCCAATTGCTGGGCCTTGGCGGCGGGCAGATTGCCCTTACAACGGGTGCGGTCATGGCGGTGGCCATCGCCTTCAACCAACCGTGGAGCGTCGCGCTGGCCATCGGTTTGGTGCTCGCCCTGTCATCGACGGCCATCGTTCTGCAAACGCTCGGCGAAAAGGGGCTGCTCAAAAGCCGCGGTGGCGAATCCAGTTTCTCCGTCTTGCTCACCCAGGACATCGCCGTCATCCCCATCCTTGCGGTCATCCCGCTCCTCGCCATTCCAGAGATTGCAGATTTTACCGCAAACCACGGGGCGGAGATCGTCGCGGGCGATGGCCACAGCGACGACCACGGAGACGGACATGGCGGCGGGCACGGCGACGATCACGGAGCGTCGATGAGCCTCGTGGATGGTCTGAACGGCTGGCAGACGGCTGCTGTTACCTTGGCGGCCATCGGAGCCGTCATCCTCGGCGGGAGTTTTCTGACCCGCCCCGCCTTCCGCTTCATCGCAACAGCAGGCATGCGGGAACTCTTTGTTGCAACAGCGCTCTCCATGGTGGTGGGCATTGCACTTTTGATGTCACTGGTGGGCCTCTCTCCGGCTCTGGGCACCTTCATCGCCGGGGTTGTTCTGGCGAACAGCGAGTACCGGCACGAGTTGGAAAGCGACATCGACCCGTTCCGGGGGCTGCTTCTGGGCGTCTTTTTCATGACCGTTGGCGCGGGCATCAACTTCATGCTGCTTTGGGAAAGCCTTGCCATCACATTGGCGCTGACCTTCGGGCTGATCTTGGCCAAGATGGCCATTCTCTATGTGCTCGGCACAATTTTCGGCTTGCGCGGCACAGATCGCTGGCTCCTGACACTCAGCCTCGCGCAGGCCGGTGAATTCGGGTTTGTCCTTTTGTCCTTCAGCCTCGCCAATGCCGTGCTGCCCCCTGCGATTGCCGACCAATTGCTGCTTGTCATCGCGCTTTCGATGCTGCTGACGCCGCTTCTCTTCATCTTGTATGACAAGGTAATCGCGGCCCGTGCCGTTGCCGAAGAGGTGCGCGAAGAAGACAGCATCGATGAACCGGGGGAAGTAATTATCGCGGGCTATGGCCGGATCGGCACCGTGATCGACCGTATGCTGCTGGCAGCGGGCTACAAAACCACCGTGATCGACTATGACAGCAACCAGATCGACAGCCTGCGCAAGTTCGGCGCGCGCGTCTATTACGGCGATGCGTCCCGACCTGACCTCCTGATGGCTGCCGGGATCGACCGGGCAAAGGTGCTGGTGATCTGCATCGACAATGTTGAACAGGCCACGCGGCTGGCCGAGTACGCCCTCTCCACCCACCCCAACCTGCATGTCGTCGTCGCGGCCCGGAACCGGCACCATGTGTACGAGCTTTGGGGCGTCGGGTGTCGCGACATCGTGCGCGAAACCTATGACAGCGCGCTGCGGATCGGGCGTTCGGTGCTGGAAGCCACCGGCATCCCACGCGAGAAAGCCGAATTGCTGGTGGATGCATTCAATCAGATGGATCGCAAAGCCATGCTCGAAGTGGCCGATGCCTACGACCCTGAAATCCCGGCCGCCGACAATGAAGCTTATGTCACGCGCGTGCGCGAGATCCGCGGGCCATGGCAGGAACAACTAGGCAAGGAAATGCGTGAAATTCTGGGCAGATAACCCACGCTTGCCAAAACGCGGACAAACAATCGCGTGCGCCGCAGGCGCTCACTTTAACTCAAGCCGCCAGTCCGGCTTGTCCCATATTGAGGAACTTGGTGCGGCGATCCTGGACGAGCTCTTCGCGGGAAAGATGTGACATCTGGCCAAGAATGTCATCGATACAGCGACCGACCGCCTCGATTGCGCTCCTTGGATCGCGCTGCGCCCCGCCCATCGGCTCACCAATGATCCGATCAATCACACCCAGTTTGTGCAGGTCCTGTGCCGTCAGGCGCAGTGCTTCCGCCGCTTCCCGCATCTTCTCCGCATCTTTCCAGAGGATCGATGCACAACCTTCCGGAGAAATCACGGAATAGATCGAGTGCTCCAGCATCGCCACGCGATTTGCCGTTGCAAAGGCGACCGCCCCGCCGGACCCGCCCTCGCCCACGATGACCGACACCAAAGGCACGCCGATCTTCAGACACTTCTCTGTTGAGCGGGCAATCGCTTCCGACTGACCACGCTCCTCCGCCCCTTTGCCGGGATAGGCACCGGGCGTGTCGATCAGGGTCACCACGGGCACGTTGAAGCGATCGGCAAGGTCCATCAGGCGGATTGCCTTGCGATACCCTTCGGGCCGCGCCATCCCGAAGTTGCGTTCAATCCGGCTGGTGGTGTCGCTGCCCTTCTCATGGCCGATGACCATCACAGGCCGGTCGTTCAACCGGGCGAGCCCGCCCATCACCGACAAATCGTCGGCAAAGTTCCGGTCGCCCGCCAATGGCGTGTATTCGGTGAACAGGGCGTCAATATAGTCCGCGCAATGGGGCCTGTCGGCATGCCGCGCGACCTGACACTTTTGCCATGGGGTCAGGTCCTTGTAGAGACCTGCCAGCAAGTCGCGGGCTTTCTTGTCGAGCGCGGCGGCTTCCTTTTCGACATCCATTTCGGAGTTCGAACGCGCCATCGCACGCAATTCCTCCGCCTTGCCTTCGATCTCGGCCAGCGGTTTCTCGAAATCCAGATAGTTTTGCATGTCAGCTCACCTCAACCTCTGGTGCCTATATGGCGGTCTGCCGGGCGAACAGCAAGAATCATGCCGCTTGCGCGGTGAAGAGGTTCAACTGCGCCGGCACGAAGGTTCCGTCCCCTGTCTCAAACTCGCGAAACGCCTCTGCGATCCCGGCCGCGTAATTCGTGCGCTGCACCTCCGTCGCCTGATGCGCCAGCAGAAGCTTTGCCCCGCTGCCAATCCGGAGCGCCTGTTGTGCGACCAGTTCAGCCGATCCCTTGAAGGACATCATCAGCTCAATTCGCTCGCACGCCACATTGCTCAGGCCCGGAACCGCCATCTGTGCGAGGGACCACTCCACATCGGATAATCCCATCGGCCCCGGTGCGTGCGGGTCGCGGGTTTCGGGCTCAATCCCCAACACGTCGCAGGCCAGATCGCGTTGTCGCACCCACCAGATGTTGTCCTCGAACGGTCCCCAAGCGGCAAAAACGATCCGACCGTTAGGTTTCAGGCCTTTTGCAATGTTCTCAAAGGCCGCACGGGTATCCTCGAAAAACATGACGCCAAACCGTGACGTGATCAGATCGAACCGCCGGGGCCATTGGGCGACCTGCGCGTCCCCCAGCATGATCTCGATCCGTCCGGCCCCACGCCGTTCGGCCTCCGCGAGCATCGGTGCCGAGATATCCGAGGCCAGCACGCGTGCCCCAGCATCGGCGAAGCTGAGCGACACAGCGCCAGTGCCGCAGCCGATGTCCAACACGTCGCGGCCTGCCACGTCGCCCGCGCGCTCGCGGAGGAGCCGCACGACATTGATGAAGATGCTGTCCATAATATCGGCGTCTTCGATCCAAGACAGACCGGACGGGCCCGACCAGAATTCCTGTTGGTCCGTGTTCACAACCTCGGTCACGTCAAAGCCTCCGAAGACAATTCATCGGACTGTGTTTCCACCCG
This sequence comes from Pseudomonadota bacterium, assembly GCA_038532095.1. Taxonomy (GTDB): domain Bacteria; phylum Pseudomonadota; class Alphaproteobacteria; order Rhodobacterales; family Rhodobacteraceae; genus JAJDOD01. Next base: position 13,876 of record JBCBBB010000002.1, on the reverse strand, counting down.
CTCTTCAAGCACGGCCATGAACTCTTTCACCGGCAAACCAGCCGGGATCGGCTCCAGAAACTCGACGACAGCAACCCCCGGCTTTCGCAGCACGCCGCGCTTTGGCCAGAAGTGCCCCACATTCGTAGCGACTGGTACGCAGTCCTGACCGAGTTGTTCGTATAGAACACCCGTGCCAACCTTGTACGGCTTCTTCACCCCCGGGGCGACACGGGTACCTTGCGAATAGATGATCAACTGCCCCGGTTCCGCACGCCCTTTTTCCACGTCGTGTTTCATCTTCTCAATGGCGGCGCCGCGTTTTCCTCGATTGACCGGAACACAGCCAAGACGCAGTGCATATTGCCCCAGCATCGGTGCGAACATCAGCTCGCGTTTCATGATGAATTTCCCACGCGGGACCGCGTTGAAGATCAGGATGATGTCGAGAAACGATTGATGCTTGGCGGCGATCACCACCTCGCCCGTCGGCGGCGTACCCCGCACTTCCGTTTTCAAACCAACCATCCAGCGCAAAGCCCAGCGCACATAAATGCACCACGCATTGCACGCCTTGAACGCCCAATCGCGACTGAGCAACGCGGGAACGAAAAAGAGGATCGAGTAAATCAGCATCACGACATAGATCGAGATGTTGAACAGCAGGGACCGCAGGTATTGCATCACCCATCCTCCCGCAGGCGGCGGGCCGCCGCAAACCAAGTGGCTCCGAACGCCAAGCCCGCTGCAACAAAGGGAACCAGAAGTGGCCAAAGCCACTCGGCGCCATCAAAGCCCAAACCGCTCAAGACACCGGTTTCAACACCACCGGGCACCAAAGCGATACAGATCATGCCGACCACGGTGCCAGCCAGGGCCCCAAAGAAAGCCCGCAGCGTAAAGCGTCGCGTAAAGGCGGCTGCAATCCACCCGTCCCGCGCCCCCACGATGCGCAAGACATCGATGATCTGACCATTCGCAGCAAGCGCGGAGGACGCCGCCAACGCAATCGTCACACCTGTTACGGCCGCAATCAGCAACAGTGAGAACCCACCCAACTGCCGCAACCAGGCGGCGGCTTCCGTCAGTGGAACGCGCCATCGGCTGTGATTGTCGTAGACTGCGCCGGGCGCTTCGGCGGACAGACGCTCGGACAAACCGGTCACATCCGGCCCGCCCTCGGTTTCTTCGACCTCGATGAGGATCGGCAGGCGCAACTTGTCCAGCGGCACACCCTCACCAAACCAGGGTGCCAACAGGGCAAGCTGTTCGTTGTCGCTGACGCGTCGCGCGTTCAAAATCCCCGGGGTTTGCGCGAGTGCCGTGAGAACAGCCTTGGACCGGGTCTCGACATCGTCGCCTGCGGGCAACCGAACGGTTGCCGTGCCGGACAGTTCCGCTTCCCAACGCGCGGCAAGCTCACCGGTCGCCAGATTAAGCGCAATCGCGAACACCGCCAGGAAAGCCATCGCAGCCGCGCTGAAGATGGTCAGGGCCGCGGTAAAGCCGGATGGGGGCACAATCCGGGTCGAGGTCGGATCACCGATCAAAAGGCCGCGCAACCTGTTCATAGCCCGGCACCCGCAAGCGACACGGCACCGTCTTTGATCCGCAACACGCGCGAGGATACGCGCGACTTTACGTGACGGATGAGGTTCAGATCATGCGTTGCACAAAGGATGGTCTTGCCGAGACGGTTCAACTCGATCAGCAGGTCAAGCAACTTGAGCGACATGTCCCAATCGACATTGCCTGTCGGCTCATCCGCCAGAACGATCTCCGGCGACAGGATAATTGCCCGCGCCAATGCCACACGCTGGCGCTCACCACCGGACAATTCGGGGGGTGTCCTGTCGGCCACCGCGCTCAGTCCGACCCATCCAAGCAATTCGGAAAGGTCACTTGCCGCCGCTGCCGTTCCACCCGTCACCGACACAGGGAGCATCACGTTTTCACGGACCGATAGATGATCGACAAACCGGCTTTCCTGATGCACCACGCCAAGACGACGGCGCATTTTGGCGATGCGATCGCGGTCGAAGTCTGAAACATCTTGCCCCAGCAGGGCCACGCGCCCGGCGGAGGCGGCCAGCTCAAGCGAACACAGCTTCAGAAGTGTCGTTTTTCCAGCACCTGAAGGGCCCGTCAGGAAGTGAAAGCTCCCTTCCGGAAGCGACAGAGAAACGTCGTCGAACAAGGTTCGACCCCCGTAGCTCATCGCGACATTTTTCAGCTCGATCACGTCGCCTCCGCGCGTTCTTTGGGTGCTTTTGCCCGAACTGCCCGATGGGATCAACGCCGCGGCTTTCCTGCGCGCATGAGAGGTGCTAAAACAATGCCAAAGGCAGGGGGCCGAAAAGCCGAAAAGGCACGCGTGGTCAGGCAAGGAATATAAAAATGCGGTTGGTTTGTCCAAATTGCAGCGCCCAGTACGAGATTGATGGCTCGATGATCCCCGAAGAGGGGCGCGATGTTCAGTGCTCGAATTGCGGGCACACCTGGTTTGAGCTTCCGGCACCTGCGGCTGCGACGGCATCTGACCCGGACACCGACACGGACCATGAGGTCGAAGACGAGTTTGACCATCCGCCGGCCTATGACCTCGACGATGATGACAGCTTCGAAGACGAAGGCGACGCCTTTCCATCGAGCCGGAAGGACTCGGTGCCGGATTTCATAAGCCGCGAAGACTTTGAGGATGACAGCGTCCGGGAAACCTCTGTTTTTTCCGAGTGGGACGAAGCGCCCGACGCACCCGTCGAAAAGGAACCTGAACCGGAGCAGCCCGAAGACAGCGGGGGCGATGATGATGACGGTGCTGACGCCGTCATCCGCGCCGTAACGGAAGCAACGGAGGGCGATCCCGACCCCGAGAACACTGAAGGGGTCGATGCTGGTGATACAGACACTCCGCAAGACCCCGTCGTAGAAGAACCGACACCCGATGCGAGTAACGATAGCGAAGACGCGGCTTTGACGGCGGTTGCAAGCGGTGTCGCCGGAACACCAAGACGACCAGCCGATGCCGCAGCACTCGACATTTTGCGAGAAGAGGCAGAGCGCGAGCTGTCGCAAAGACGCGCCGCTCCATCTGAACCGCTTGAGACGCAATCGGACCTTGGACTGGACGACATTCGCAACCGACGGACCCCATCGCGCGCGTTGCGGGCCCGCATGGCCCATCTGGGCGAAGACCTTCCGGAAGAAGAGCCGAAGATAGAGTTTTCCGAACCCGCCCCGGCCCCGCGCTCAACACCGCAGGACGATGACGGGTATGAAGAACCAAGACGCGACCTGCTTCCGGATATTGATGAAATCAACTCGACGCTGAAATCGAGCGGCCGGGGCGCAGAGGCCGCGGAAGCAGTTCAACGTTCGGGCTTCCGGTATGGCTTTCTGTTGATGCTGTTTCTGACCATCGCAGCGATTTTCGCATATGCGCAGGCACCGGCGATCGCCCGGGCTTTACCTCAGACAGAAAGCACCATCATTTCCTATGTGGACTGGGCAAACGGCCTGCGCGACTGGGTCGACGGCCTGATCGGCAACTAGAGCGTCTAGCCTGTAATCTGAGACATCGCGTATCGCTTTTTGCGTATCTCCGAAGGGAGAGGCACTTAAAAGCGATACAGGCTTTGGGCAGATTGCTTAAAGGCGCCTGATTAGAAGCGCTCAAGCAGCCTTTTCAGATACTCAAGCTCCTCGGTAGGCCGATCTTGCTCGCCCGACCGCCGACGGATTTCGTCCAGAAGTTCCCGTGCGCGGCGATAGACATCCTCGCCCTGTAGCAACTGTTCTTCGGTGCCAATCTGACCGTTCTGGCCAATATCGCGTCCAAGCGGGTCGCGTTGTCCGTTCGGATTGGCCTGGCCGAGTTGTTCGCCTTGCTGGCCACCCTGCTGCTGCTGTTGCTGCTCTGCCATCTGCTCGGCCAGCTCTCGCATGCCCTCCCGCAGCGCCTCGATCGCATCCGCCTGGTTGTCGAGGGCACCGGCAAAATCTTCGTCACGCAGAGCGTCTTCGGCCTGATCCATCGCCTCACCGGCCCGCCCGAGTGAATCGCGTGCGGCATCCCCCTCTGGCGTGCCAGCGCCCGGCAGGTTTTGCATCTGCCGGTCCAATTCCTGGCGCAAGGCCTGCTGTCGGTCCGCGAGGTTCCCCTGCAAGTCGCTGGGCTCGCCGTTCTCGGCGCGCTGCTGACCGCCCGGCTGTTGGCCTTGCTGTTGACCGGGCTGTCCGCCCTGCTGACCCTGGCCTTGTTGGCCCTGACTATGTTCCTGACCACGACCCTGGTCGCCACTGCGCCCTTCATTCTGCTGGGATTGGCCCTGCTGCGCATTCGGGTTGAATTGCTCCTGCAAATCGCGGAAGGCCTCATCCGAAAGCCCTTGCTGTTCGCGGAGCGTTTCAGCCAAGCCTTCCATGGCCTGCTGGCCTTCGCTCTGCTGACCGCCCTGTTGGCCCTGGGCCACCTGCATGTTTTCCATCATCTGGCGCAGTTGATCGAGAAGCTGCTGTGCTTCGGCAGTCCGTCCCTGCTCCATCAGTTCCTGAAGCCGGTCGAGCATGTCTTGCAGGTCCTGGCTGGACATTTCCTGCATCTCGCCTTCTGCGAGTTCCTGCTGCTGCGACGGGTCGGACTGTTCCGCAAGCTGCTGCATATAGTCCTGCATCGCCTCGCGCAGTTCCTGCATCAGTTCGGCGATCTCCTGATCGGTAGCACCATTTTCAATGGCTTCCGCCAACTGATCCTGCGCACGCCGCAACCGCTCCAACGCATCCGAAAGATCGCCTTCTTCGATCTCAAGCGCCAGGTCCCAAAGGGCCGTTGCCAGTTCCTCAACCGTCTCATCATCCAGCTTGTCGACTGACACGCGCGTCTCCAAACGGCGCACCATGAACCGAAGCTTCAGATAAGCTGTTTCCGACCGGAAGATATCTTCCGGCGTGAACGACACAGCGCGCAGAACCTGCGCGACACGCGGCGCATTGCTGCGATTCCAAAGCAGGTCGCGTCGCTGCTCGATGATCGCCTTGGCCAAGGGATCGAAGAAGCGACGGCCCGGCAGAGTTGCGAGTTGGGGTGCGGAAAGGCCCTCTTGCCCGGCAGCATCATTGGCAAACAGCTCTGCCTTGATCGGGAGATTGGCCCACGGGTGTTCCGAGAAATCCTCAATCACGATCTCACTGAAATCGGTCCGGTCACCCGAGATCGTCATCGGCAGATCAAGAACGATGGTTTCGCGCTCTTCCGGTTCAACCGCAAGGCCATAGCTCCGATCGACACTCTCCAGATCGAGCGATATCTCAATGCGCCCACCGGTGACGCCATAGTCATCCTGCGCGGCAAAAGGCGCTTCCATGCGCCCACCTTCGCCCTGTGCCATCGGCCCATCAAACTCGATGGTCGGCGGCGCATCCAGCTCAACCTCAATGTTCCAGGTCTGGCCGCCCGTGCCCTCAATGCGGATTTCGCCGTTATCCTGCACGTCGAAGGACTGCACGGGATCAGTCGCGGGCGGAATGTCAGCCGTGCGCCCTGACACCGTCTCATGCAACGCCAAGGCCCCCACTTCGCCGTAGAAACGGACGGTCACGCGCGAGCCGGCGGGAACCGCAAAGCCCGGACGATCAATGTCGTTCAGATACAGGCTCGGCTTCCCGGTATAGAGCGGCGGCTCGACCCAGCCTTCCCATGCGGGGCCAGAGGCGAGGGCCTGACCGGTGTTGCCGATCTCGGTGACGGAGGCGACACGAAGGAGCGACCCGAACAACAGCGCGACAACAAATGCCAAGAGCGCCATGTAGCGCAGCCCGAACCTGTCACGCGTGGAAAGCTTCAGGTCCGGCTCAGCCGCTTTGGCGTTGTTCAGCCGGTCGGTCATCCGCGCGATATGCGCCTGCCAAACCGCTTCCGAAGCGCTGTCGCCTTGCCCGATGGCCTGTGTATCTGCAAGCGCCGTGATGGGGCGCTCGGGAAGGGTGCGATCAACGCGATCCATTGCCTCCGAACGCGACGGCCAGGTGAACCCGCGCGCCCCAAAGGCAAAGGTTCCCGCACCTGTCAGAACGGCCAGAAGCCCAAAGCCCCAGACAGCCTCCAAGGGGAGCGTTTCGTGCAATCCAAGCATCAACGCTGCGAGGATCACCAGCAAAACGGTCCAGAACGGCCAGAACGACCGCACGATGCGCTCGGCCACCAACCCGACAAAAGTCAGTCGCAACGGCCACTTAAGCCGTTTTGCCGCGCTTTTCGGAAGATCAGGCGTCTCGGTCATTATCCCTCAAGATAAGGCCGGGCGCGCAAATGGCTAGCCCTCGAGCCACTCAGGGACAATATCGCGTTTTATGATCTCTTCATAGGTCGGTCTTGGCCGAATGACGGCAAATTGATGCTCATGCACCAAAACCTCCGGAATCAAGGGCCGCGTGTTATATTCCGAGGCCATAACCGCGCCATAAGCGCCAGCCGAGCGGAAGGCGACAAGCTCGCCTTCGCCAATCGGTGGAAGGGCGCGTTGTTTGGTGAACGTGTCGCCACTTTCGCAAACCGGGCCAACCACGTCGATGGGCGCGGTTTCAGTCCCCGCAGGCGGCTCGATGACCGGCAGAATGTCGTGATACGCGCTGTACATTGCGGGCCGGATCAGGTCGTTCATCGCCGCATCGATGATCAGGAAGTTCCGACCGTCGCCTTCCTTGACGTAGATGACCTCGCTCACCAGCAAACCGGCGTTCCCGGCGATCAGGCGTCCCGGCTCGATCTCGATTTCACACCCAAGGTCCCCGACGGTCCGCTTGACCAGATCGCCAAACTCTACTGGTAACGGCGGCGCGGTGTTCGACCGCTCATATGGAATGCCCAAACCGCCGCCGAGATCGAGCCGACGGATGTCGTGCCCATCAGTGCGCAACGTGTGGGTCAGGTCGGCCACCATACGGTAGGCATCTTCGAAGGGTTGCAGATCGGTCAGTTGCGATCCGATATGCACGTCGATCCCAATCGCATCCAGACCGGGCAGCTTTGCAATCTCGGCATAGACCTCCCGCGCCTTGGCAATCGGGATGCCAAACTTGTTTTCTGACTTGCCTGTGGCGATCTTCTCATGCGTCTTGGCATCAACATCCGGGTTCACGCGGACGGTCACCGGCACCGTCACGCCCAAGCGCGCGGCCACCTCAGACAGGCGCCGCATCTCCGGCTCACTTTCTAGATTGAACTGGCGAATGCCGCCCGTGAGCGCCATCTCCATTTCTTCGACCGTCTTGCCGACACCCGAGAACACGATCCGCTCGCCCGGGAAACCAGCCGCCTTTGCGCGCGCATATTCGCCGCCAGAGACCACGTCGACTCCGGCCCCAAGCGACGCCATCAGCTTCAGAACGGCCTGATTGGAGTTTGCCTTCATCGCGTAGCAGACAAGGTGGTCAAGCGGCGACAGGGCCTCGTCAAAGAGCTTGTAGTGCCGTGTCAGAGTGGCCGTGGAATAGACATAGAACGGCGTACCAACCTCCGCCGCAATCTCGGGCAGCGGCACGTCTTCTGCGTGAAGCGTTCCATCGCGATACAGAAAATGGTCCATGTCACTCCTCAAGGTCAGCGCTGCGTGATAGAGCCAAGGCCAGCCACACGCAACACCAGAGGATAAGGCGATGAGCCACGAATACCGCGCAACGATCCGTTGGGCTGCATCCGGTGACGTGCTGAAAGGGCATTACAGCCGCGCACATGAGTGGGAGTTTGACGGCGGCACAGTGGTTCCGGCCTCCGCCTCACCCGGTATCGTGCCGTTGCCCTGGTCGGATGAAAGCGCGGTGGACCCCGAAGAAGCCTTCGTCGCGTCGCTGTCGTCCTGCCATATGCTGTTCTTTGTCGACTTCGCGCGCCGGGCCGGGTTCGCACCCGCAACCTATGCAGACGATGCCGTCGGGGTGATGACCAAAGCCGGTGACGGGCGCATGTGGGTGTCGCGCGTGGAGCTCAATCCAGTGGTCACGTGGTCCTCAGAGGCCCCGTCGCAAGACGATCTGCGCGGCTTGCATCACAGGGCGCATGACGCCTGTTTCATCGCGAACTCGGTCAGAACCGAAGTGGTGACCAACCTGACATGAGGCTCAATCGACGTTCCGCGTGCGCAAAAACAGGTACAGCGGCAAGCCGCAGCTGACCCCGATGCAATACGTGGCCGGAATGGCAATCAGCGCCGACCAGTTCTTCCGCACCCAGGTCTCGGCGATGATCCAGATCGTCAGCGCAATCGCGGCAATCGTCAGATCCCAGGTGAGCCCGGTCGTAGAGGCATTCACATACCAGGCGTCGATCAGGCCGGAGAGACCCGTGCCGGTCTCCCGCATATAGGTCACGAACCAGTACATCGGGTGAATGGCGCCCCATATGGCGAGGGCCAGATAGAGCATTCTGAGTGGTGACATCAGAGCGTGCCCACCACGCCGATCCGCGCATCGCCACTCACAGAAGGTCCGCCGGGAGGTGACGGCGGTCCATCAATGCCGCAGGCCGACAAGGCCAGAAGCGCGCCAATCAAAGCCCATACTCTCATGGTGAAATCGCCACGCCAACGCCGCCAACACGGCCCGAGGCCACGGGCGACACGCTGACCCCATTGCCGGAGATTGTCGCACCGATCCCGAGCTGAGGGTTCTCGCATGCCGGCAACAGCAGCAAAGCGCAAAGCGCACATCTCTTCATGCCAGCCTCTCTTTCCAACGCGCAATCTGCAACCGGACCTGATCCGGTGCCGTGCCGCCATAGGATGTGCGACTGGCAACCGAGTTGTCCACTCCCAACACCGTGAAGACATCTTCGGTGATTGCATCATGCGCGGATTTCATCTGATCGAGGGTCAGGTCCGGCAGGTCCACGCCCTCCGCCTCGGCCATGGCGACGAGCCGCCCGGTGACATGGTGTGCGTCCCGGAACGGCAAGCCCGCCTCCCGCACCAGCCAGTCGGCCAGATCGGTCGCCGTGGAAAAGCCGGAAGATGCAGCCGCGCGCAAAGCCTCCGGGTTGGCGGACATGTCGCGCACCATCCCTTCCATGGCGGCCAGCGCCAGCATAAGATTGTCAGCCGCATCAAAGACCTGCTCTTTGTCTTCCTGCATGTCCTTGGAATAAGTGAGCGGCAGGCCCTTCATCACGGTGAACAGACCCACTGTCGCGCCAAGGATCCGACCAATCTTGGCGCGCACCAGTTCCGCTGCATCAGGATTCTTCTTCTGCGGCATGATCGAGGACCCGGTCGAGAACCGGTCAGACATGGTGACAAAGCGGAACTGTGCTGAAGACCAGATCACCAGTTCTTCCGCCAGTCGCGACAGATGCATGGCACAGATCGAGGCGGAAGACAGGAATTCCAAAGCAAAGTCACGATCCGCTACCGCATCCAGCGAATTGGCCATGGGCCGGTCAAAGCCAAGCGCCTTGGCCGTCATCTCCCGGTCAATCGGGAAGGAGGTGCCCGCCAAAGCCGCCGCACCGAGTGGGCTTTCGTTCATCCGCACCCGCGCATCGGCAAAGCGCGACGCATCACGGCCCAACATCTCGACATAGGCCAGCATGTGATGGCCCCAGGTCACCGGTTGCGCCGTTTGCAAGTGGGTGAAGCCCGGCATGACCCAGTCCGCCCCGGCCTCGGCCTGCGTGACCAAAGCCCCCTGCAAGGCCCGGATCGCCTGACCAATCGCATCGCACTGCCCCCGCACCCAAAGCCGGAAATCGGTCGCCACCTGATCGTTGCGGCTCCGCCCGGTGTGCAACCGCCCCGCAGGTTCCCCGATCAACTCCTTCAACCGCGCTTCCACATTCATGTGAATGTCTTCCAAAGCGGTCGAAAACGCGAACGAACCCGTTTCAATCTCTGACAAGACCGTGAGCAGACCTTCCCGGATCGCCTTTGCATCGCTATCCGTAAGGATGCCCGTCGCAGCCAACATGGCGGCATGGGCACGCGAGCCTTCGATGTCTTGCGCGGCCAAACGCTGGTCAAAGCCGATGGAGGCGTTAATTGCTTCCATGATGGCGTCTGGACCCGCGGCGAACCGCCCGCCCCACATCGAGTTTGCGTCATCGGTCATTAGGAGTACGCCCCATGCGTCATTTTTTGCTTGCTGTCCTCTACACAGGGTTCGCCCTTACTGCAAACGCGGCTCTCGCGGATACATCCAAGCTTGAAGCGATGCGCGAAGGCACGATGAAGAAGCTCCTCTTCTCGGAGCCGACCGAGGTCAGCCAGGTGGCCTTCACGCATGCCGAGGGTGGAGAGTTCACGCTTGGCGGGTTTGAAGGCAAACACGTGCTGGTCAACTTCTGGGCCACATGGTGTGCGCCCTGCCGCAAGGAAATGCCGATGCTGTCTGAGCTACAGACCGAGTTCGGCGGCGATGCCTTTGAGGTTGTGACCATCGCTACGGGCCGCAACGATGTGGGCGGGATCAAGCGCTTCCTTGCCGAGATCGAGGTCGACAACCTGCCGCTCTATCTCGACCCGAAATCCGCCCTTGCCCGCGACATGGCTGTCCTTGGCCTGCCGATCACGCTGATCCTTGACCCCGAAGGCAAGGAGATCGCCCGCATGCGTGGCGACGCGGAATGGAACAGTGAAAGCGCAAAGAAAATCATCGCGGCTTTGATCGGCGGTGAAAGCTGAGGGCTGGGTCACTCAAACTTTGGCAAGCGGCACTGACTGATCCCTCAACAGTCGAAATTCAGCGTCGTAGCGATATCCAAATCGCTCTTCCAAACTGAAATCCAGGTTGTCGAAAACAAACGCGAGATCACTTGCGCTGAAATCGGCATAGTCCGGCAAGGTCTCCTCTTTGTTCTGAAGCACCTTCTGGTCGCGCGACAGGTTCTTCTCGATGGTGATCGGCTGCGCCTGACCCTCGAGGCCGAACGCTTCCCCAAACGTCCGCGTGAAACTCTCCTGATCCGCTACAACTTCTTCGTATGACACGAACGCATAGTTTCTGTGCATGTGCGGGGCCTTGAGATAGCTCGCCAGTTTCAAGCCACGCAACGCCAGCACATTTTCGATCCGCGCCCCGGTCAAAGGGTGGCGATCCAGCAAAAGCTCCTGCCCCTGACGCAACCCCAGCGCGCGCGTCTTCTGCCTGAGAATGTGGCCGCTGAAATGCGAATGCCATTCATGTCGCAGAAACTCGGAAAACGTTGTCCGCCTCGCCCATGCCCAAATCTGGTGCTTGGAGCGGTACATGCTTTTCAGCCACATATCCGCAGATCGAGTGACACAAACGCAGACCATATCCGGCGTCGTGTAGGCCTCGTTTAAGAACGCGTGCTTTTCAAAGGGGTAGTGACGCACAAGCTCAAGGCTGGGAAAATTAGCAAGCAACAGCGTTTCAACGAAGTTCGTACCCGAACTCCGTTCACCGAAGAACCTGAGCTTCGTTGGTGTTGCGCCGCGCGCCTCGTGCTCCATACCAAGGTGCCCTTTGAGCCGATCTGATCCTCCATGCGTAGCGGATCACGGGAAGGGCGAAAAGCCGACAAACGCCACGTATGCGGGTACCGCACCATGTGCTGGACCACACTCCAAACTCCTCGCTGTTCTCCCCCCCGATTTGATGCAACACTGGAAGACACCAGCGGAGCCAATGTGATGACCGGAGCCAAGAAGATGTGCACCTTTGGCACCTTCGTGAAGACCGCCGTCACGGGGCTGTTCGCGCTGGCAGCACCGTCCAGTGCGATTGGAGACAGCTTGGAAGACAGTTTGCAAACCGCCTTTGACGCAGGCCAGCTTCCGGGTCTGCATTCCGTCCTCGTGCTGTACGAAGACGCACTGGTGGGAGAGGCCTACTTCCCGGGTGAGGACGAACGATGGGGCACGCCCCTCGGTCAAGTCGATCATGGGCCCGACACCTTGCACGATGTCCGCTCGGTCACAAAATCCATTGTCGGTTTGCTCTACGGCATCGCGCTGGCCGACGGCCTTGTGCCAGACCTCGACACCCCGCTTCTGGATCACTTCCCCGACTATGCCGACTTGAAGGATGGCACGGATCGCGAGGCGATCACGATACGCGACACGATCACCTTGCAGTTGGGAACCGAGTGGGACGAAAGCCTGCCCTATACCAGCCTTCAGAACAGTGAAGTTGCCATGGAATATGCCGAGGACAGATATCGCTATGTTCTCGAACGGCCGATGGTGGCGACACCCGGCAAAACATGGAGCTACAACGGCGGCGCGGTCGCGCTTCTGGGTAAGCTGATCGCCGATGGCGCAGGCAAACCGCTGGATATCTATGCAAAGGAGGTTCTTTTCGACCCGCTCGGCATTCAGACCTTCGAATGGGTCGCGGGCAGCGATGGCGTGCCCTCGGCGGCATCAGGCTTGCGGCTGACGGCGCACGGGCTTGCCCGCGTCGGTCAGATGATCGCGGATGATGGCATGTACCAGGGTCAACAGGTGGTCCCCTCGGACTGGCTGGATGCGTCGTTCACGGCTGCTGTCGAGATTCAGGAGGGCTTTCACTATGGATTCCTTTGGTATTTGACCGAAGCACCGGGTGGCGATCGCGTTGCAATCGCTGTTGGCAATGGCGGCCAACGGCTGACTGTGCAGCCGAAGGTGGGCTTTGTCGCCACAACATTCACCGGGCGCTACAATGATCCGGATGCGTGGAAACTGCCCATCGATGTGCTGGTGAACCACGCCATTCCTGCCGTGAGCGCGCGCGCAAACCCGTAATCTGGCCCTACTGCGTCAACACCACTGGCCCTACACCTCGAGTCTCATTTATTCACTTTGGTGCAGTCCACAGGCCCGAGAGGAATCGCGCACATGACCATCGTCCCGAACGACATCACTGACGTGATCGAAGCTGACCGCAAGAACGTCTGGCACCACCTCATCCAGCACAAGCCGTTCGAATCCATCGACCCGCGCGTCATGGTCGAAGGCAAGGGCATACGCGTTTGGGATGCGACCGGGAAAGAGCATCTCGACGCTGTCTCGGGCGGGGTCTGGACCGTGAATGTCGGCTATGGCCGGGAACGCATTGCCAACGCTGTGCGCGACCAATTGCTTCAGATGCCGTATTTTGCCGGTTCAGCGGGTTCCATTCCCGGTGCGAAATTTGCCGAGAAGCTGATCGCGCGCATGCCCGGCATGAGCCGCGTTTACTACACAAACTCCGGATCCGAGGCGAACGAGAAAGCCTTCAAGATGATCCGTCAGATCGCGCACAAAAAGTATGGCGGCAAGAAGCACAAGATCCTATTCCGCGAGCGCGATTACCATGGCACCACGATTGCCTGCCTCTCTGCCGGCGGGCAGCCCGAGCGGAACGCACAATACGGACCGTATACCCCCGGTTTCGTCGAGGTGCCGCATTGCCTTGAGTATCGCGCGCAGGTCGAGACAGAGAACTACGGCGAATGGGCCGCGAACCAGATTGAGGAGGTGATCCTCCGCGAGGGCCCGGACACGGTTGGCGGGCTCTGCCTTGAACCGGTGACGGCGGGCGGCGGCGTAATCCCGCCACCAGCCGGTTATTGGGAGCGCGTTCAGGAGATCTGCACCAAGTACGATATCCTGCTCCACATCGATGAAGTGGTCTGCGGCGTCGGGCGCACAGGCACGTGGTTCGGCTACCAGCACTTTGGCGTCAAACCCGACTTCGTCACCATGGCCAAGGGTGTCGCTTCGGGCTACGCGGCCATTGCCTGCATGGTGACGACCGAAGAGGTCTTTGAGATGTTCAAGGACGATGCGAACGATCCGATGAGCTACTTCCGCGACATCTCTACGTTCGGCGGGTGCACGGCTGGTCCCGCCGCCGCCTTGGAAAACCTTGCGATCATTGAGGAAGAAGACCTTCTGAACAACACGACCGCCATGGGTGCGCGCAT
>JBCBBB010000001.1:0-140287 GCA_038532095.1 Pseudomonadota bacterium | reverse complement strand
ACGGATTTGGTGATGAGGGGGAACGCATCGCTTCCCATATGGCAGGCGCGCTTGGTCTTGCCGCAGGGCCGGTTTGGCACACGGATCGCACGGCGGTTGCCGAATATGCGGGACGCCTGTCACTGGTGACAGGGTCGCTTGGAAAGTTCGGGCAGGACGTCACTTTGATGGCCCAACAAGGCGTTGACGAGATCACCTTGAGGGGTGGTGGCGGGTCCTCTGCGATGCCCCACAAGTCAAATCCTGTCATTGCGGAGTTGCTTGTGACGCTGGCGCGCTTCAATGCGACGCAGATTTCTGGGCTTCATCAGGCACTTGTTCATGAACAAGAGCGTTCCGGTGCAGCCTGGATGCTTGAATGGATGATCTTGCCTCAAATGTCTGTTGTTGCGGCGCGTGCCCTCAGCGCGGCGTGTGCGCTTTGCGACCAGGTCGAGCGAATTGGTGCGTAGCCAAGGTTCGTGTGTTCTCAAGAACCGCTTGTCAGCGATTGGGGCAGCGATCTTCTCAGAACGCGTCGATCACCCAGACCAGCCATAGGGTGACAGCGGGGAAACTCGCGAGGATGACGACGCGGATCATGTCCGTGATCACGAAGGGAAGAGCGCCTTTGTAGGTTTGTCCAATTGGAGTTTCCCGATCCATCGAGTTTATGATGAACAGGTTCATACCGACCGGCGGCGTGATCAAACCGACCTCAACCACGATTAGAACGAGAATGCCGAACCAAAGGCCGAAATCGTCGATGCTCATCCCGAAATCCAGAACAGACATGATCGGGAAGATGATCGGGACTGTCAGCAGAACCATCGATAACGAGTCCATCACACAGCCGAAGATCAGGTACATGATGAGCACGATGGTTAGAACAAACCATGGTGAAAACCCTTGGTCGCCGACCCAGATGGATGCGGTTTGCGGCAGCTGTGTGAGCGACAGGAAGTTATTGTAGATGCCAGCGCCGAGAATGATCATGAAGATCATGGCCGAAGAAGTTGCTGTGGCGAATATCGCAGTTTTCAGCTTGGTCCAGGTCATCTGCCCGGAGGTGAGTGCGGCCAGGCCAGTACCGGCAGCGCCAACGGCCGCAGCTTCAGTTGGTGTGAAAATCCCGGCATAAATGCCACCGACAACAACTACAAAAACCGTGACGACTGGCCATACCTTGCCAAGCATAACAAAGCGCTCGGGCCACGGCACGCGTTCGCGCAATGCAGCACTGTTCGGCGAGACCCGCACCCAAACAGAGATGGCAAGCATGTAACCAATCGCAGCCAGAATGCCGGGGATCAGTGCCGCGACAAAGAGCTTCTCGATGTTCTGCTCGGCCAGGATCGCGTAGATCACAAGGATCACCGAAGGTGGGATGAGAATGCCCAGCGTGCCCCCGGCCGCCAATGATCCAGTGGCCAATGAACCGGGATAGCCGTACCGCTTCAACTCCGGCAGCGCGACTTGCCCCATCGTGGCAGCAGTAGCCAGTGACGATCCACAGATGGCCCCGAACCCCGCACAGGCTCCGACAGCCGACATAGCCACGCCGCCTTTGCGATGACCCAGGAATCCTTCCGCAGCCCGGAACAAAGCTGCCGACATCCCGGACAGTGTCGCGAATTGCCCCATCAGCAGAAACAGCGGAATGATCGAAAACGAGTAGTTGGAAAACGTGCCGTAGGTGAGTGTCTTGAGTTGGTTCAGCGTCATCATTGGTGTGCCAATGACCAGCCATGTCCCACCAACGCCAACGCCGATCATAGCGAGCGCGATCGGCATGCGCATGAAGACGAAGATCAACAGAACCGGGAAAGACCAGAGCGCAAGTTCAATATTGGTCATGGTCTGGACCTTAAGACGTTAAGTAGAGCATCCGCCATGGGCATTATGCAGGCAGGCCAGCAAGCCGCCGCGCTGACCGAAGGACACAGAAGGCGGCAATCAAGACAAAGCCAACTCCGCCGATCAGACCTGCGGCATATCCTTGCCAAACCGGGATTTGAGCAATGAGCGTCGTTTCACCGTAAGAGAGCTTGTCCTGCATTCCGAGATAAAGCCGATAGGTCCCAAACGCCGCGACGACGAACATGGCCACGTTGAACAGCAGGTCCAGAATAGAGTTCATTGTTTGAGGTATTAAGGATTGGAAAAGGTCGACGCGGGCATGCGCGTTCTCAAGCTGCGCTAACGGCAAAAACGCAAAGATCGCAACCGCCATCCCGATCTCGGTCATGTCGTAGATGCCCCGTATGGGTCCCAGGCCAAAGTCGAACGGCACAAGCGCGCGACCAGCGATGGAAAGACAGGTCAAAACGACAATAATCAAGAGGACCACACCGCCAGCAATAGCAAGGGTCGCCGCGATGACTTCAGCCAGTTTCCTGAGTGCGCTATACATCTAAGCTCGCTCCTCGCATGACAATGAGGCGGATGGTTTGCCCCTTTTGAACGTCGTTTCCTGTCTAGCCGTTTTGCCTTTCAATCGGCGCTGAGCTGTCGATCCTGACGATACTGTTGCTCACTGCCTTTTTCTGGTTTTGCAAGCACCAAATGGGAAATGAGGTGCCCGCTTGCGCCGCCCGCGGTACCAACGCTTACGAGCTTCTCAAGGGCGAAACCACTCGAAAGCGGGTCGTGATATGGTGACCTTTGATGATTGTTTGGCGACATTTGGTTAGAACGTCGTAAGGGTCTAAGTTTGGAGAGTTGGAGAACCGTGAACCAAGAACTCAGGGTCGCCCACGGAGTAAGCTCCGTTGGCTGTTTCTCTTGCCAGGCGTCAAAAGCACACGTTCAGGAGGATGTCCGACGGCAGACTTTCAATGTGGTTGATAGTCATCCAGGCGCTGCCCTTACAACGACCCTTTTGCATCGCGAGCTAGGCGCATCATGAAACGGCCGGTTCTAATTGCAGGTGGCGGAATTGGCGGTCTAACACTCGCCTTGACGCTTCATCAAATCGGCGTCCCGTGCCGCGTTCTGGAATCGTCCCGCGAGATGAAACCCCTTGGTGTTGGCATCAATCTGCAACCCAACGCCGTCCGCGAACTGCATGACTTGGGCATCACCAATGCAGACCTTGATCGCGTTGGCGTCCAGGTCCGTGAATGGGCGTTGGTCGGATTGAATGGCAAAGAGGTGTATTCAGAACCGCGCGGGTTGGCGGCCGGTTACCATTGGCCGCAATACGCGGTGCACCGGGGCGATCTGCACATGATGCTTTACGCGAAAGTGCGGGATAGGGTTGGTGCTGACGCGGTCCAACTGGATCAAAAGATCATTGGCTACACGGCATTCGCGGACAACGTCTCGGTTCAGATGTCATCCGGTACGACAGCCACCGGCACGTTGTTGATCGGTGCGGATGGAATCCACTCGGCTGTTCGGGCGCAAATGTACCCGTCACAGCCCCCCATACTTTGGGGCGGTGCCATCATGTGGCGCGGGACAGTGCGCGCTAAACCGCTGCGTACGGGAAGCTCTTTCGTCGGGCTTGGAACGCACCAGCACAGAATGGTGATGTATCCGATTTCAGCGCCCGACGAGACAGGTCACGCCTTGATCAACTGGATCGCCGAGATGACAGTCGGCAACAACGACGGGTGGCAACATGACGGCTGGTTCCGTGAAGTGACGCTCGAGGAGTTCGCGCATCACTTCAATGAGTTCCGCTACGATTGGCTGGATGTACCTGCCATGCTGATGCAGGCCGATTGTTCATACGAGAACCCTATGATCGATCGCGATCCAGTACCGAGTTGGGTCGACGGGCGTGTCGCGCTCATGGGGGATGCCGCGCACGCCATGTATCCAACAGGGTCCAACGGTGCGAGCCAAGCGATCATCGACGCGCGCGTTATCGGTGCCAAGCTTCTTCAGTATGGAGTGACGCCTGAAGCCTTGTCGGCCTATGATGCAGCGCTTTGTGGTCCGGTCTCAGACCTTGTTTTGCGCAATAGAAGCGCTGGGCCTTTCGGGCTGCTGAATATTTTGCAGGACCGTTGCGGTGGTGTCTTCGAGGATATTGATGACATCATTCCTGAACGGGAGCGTTCGGATTTCATGGCGTCGTATAAAGCCGCGGCGGGCTTCGCGATCAACAAACTCAACACTGCCAGCCCAACGATCCCTCAGGGCGCGACTGTCGCCAGTTAGATGGGAAATGCGGGTTCTCCCCTTCGACAGAGCGGAGAACCAAAGCAACTAGCACCTCAAAGGTATGTCCAGCGCATCGGACTAAGAAGGCGCAGGAACACTTGCGTGCCCAGTTAGAACGCGCTCGCTCGATACACCGAAGGCGACGCACTCTGCATTCGGGTCTTCGATAGCATCCACCAGAAAAGCTGCCAAGGCATGCCTTGATACGGATGTGCCGCCCCTCGGCAGTTCGCCCTTACGGCAACGATACAGCGTGTTTTTATTGTCTTTCAAAAACCCCGGGCGCGCAGTCGTCCAATTCAGATGAGAGGCTGAAAGAACATTCTCCATCCTAGCGGCACTCTGCACAAGGTTTGGGAAAAGAAACCGCAGAACATGCCCAATTGCCGTTTGCTCGCGAAAAAGAAGTGCGGTTGAGGTGACGAGCACGCGTGTCAGTCCGGTTTCCCAAGCTGCGTCAACCAAGGCATCAGCAGACCGGTAATAGATCGATGTTGCTGATTTTGTCGGCCGTCGAGGGCCCAAAGTTGAGATGACCACATCCTGGTGTCTGAGGACTTGCTTTAAGAAGGTTCTGTCGCATGGGTCGCCAACAACCATCGTCAGTCGCTCATGCCGAATGCCGGGCTCCTTCTCTCCTGACCGGACAACGCCGGTGACACGAAAGCCTCGATCCAGCGCAGCTGCTACGACAAGGCGCCCTGTCCGCCCGTTTGCCCCCAATACGACCAGTTTCATGTGGAAGTCCTTTCCGCTCTATCGAGCATGTCAGTCGGTTTGGGGGAGAACTATCTATACGAATTTCGAATGTGAACTAAAGAAAAATGTTGGTTTGGTATTCAGAAACCCATGGTAATCAATTGCCATGAACTGGAACTCGATATCCTTCGACTGGAACCAAGCCAGGTCCTTTCTAGCCGTCGCGGAAGAAGGGTCGCTTTCGGCTGCTGCCACGGCACTAAAGGTCACGCAGCCCACGATGACACGCCAGATTTCCGCCCTTGAAGCTGAACTGAATGTGATGCTGTTCGAACGAGGTGGCAGAACGGTTTCGCTCACGAAAGCCGGCCTGGAACTCGTAGAGCATGTTCGTGCCATGGCTGAAAGCGCTAACCTTCTGTCCCTTGCAGCGTCGGGAAAGTCACAGTCGATCGAAGGTCAGGTCCGGGTCACAGCAACCGAGATGACCGCCGCATACATCATTCCGCCAATGCTGAAGCGTCTGAAGGAGACTGCGCCGGGACTGGAACTGGAAATTGTAACAGACAACAGCATTCGGGATTTGTTGCGCAGGGAAGCCGACATCGCGATCCGACATGTCCGCCCGGAACAACCCGACCTGATCGCAAAGCTCGTTTGCGAAGATCAAATGCGGTTCTACGCCGTTGAACGATACGTCGAGGTGCATGGCGAACCAAAGCTTGTCCCGGGAGCGTCAGAGCACCAGTTTGTGAGCTTCGGCGATTTCGAGATGATGGTGGGGTACCTGAAACCCATTGGTCTGGAGTTGGACAGAACGAACTTCCGCTACACCTCGAACTCCCAAATGGTCGAGTGGGAAGTCGCACGAAGTGGTCAGGCCATTGCAATCATGACCGATCGCATTGCGCGCAAGTTTCCTGAATTTCGTCCGGTTCTTCCTGAGATCGATCCGTTCAAAATTCCGGTTTGGCTTGTTGCACACCGGGAACTGCAAACCAGCCGCAGGATCCGACTGGTCTTCGACCTGTTGGCACAAGAACTGTCATAATCATCGTCGGTAGCGAGAGAGTCAGGTTTAGATGCTGAAGAAAGCCGCCTTGAAAGACGAAATCTCATTTGCACGTTTGTCCGAAGTGGACCCGCAGGAGATTGCATCCCATATGTCCGATCCTCGGGTGGCGGAGCATATGCCCTTGCTTACATTCGACTGGGACGTTGAGGTAGCTGCGCGGTTCGTTACCAAGAAAGAAGAGTGTTGGACACGCGATGGGCTGGGCCATTGGGCGTTCTTCGCAAATGATCGCTATGTCGGCTGGGGCGGCTTTCAAAAAGAAGGCGATGAGTGGGATTTCGGGTTGGTCTTGAAACCGGAAGCCTTCGGTCTTGGCAGGAGAATTTCGAAGAAAGCGATCGATTTTGCAAAATCTGACGAACGCATCCCATTCGTGACGTTTCTCTTGCCACCCTCTCGAACGAACCTTGGAGCGCTTACCAGACTGGGTGCAAAACGTGTTGGTGAGGTGGAGTACGATGGGTCAACGTTTCTCAAGTTTCGGCTTGAGACGACCTAGGGTGTTCGGCACCCGCATCTGGATCAGATGTTCCAACCCAACGCAACGGAGAGTGCCAACAAGGGCTCAGCCCTTTTTGAAGTTCGTTCCGTTGGTTTCTTCTGACCTAAATTCAGAAACGCACGAAACAGTCTAAATTTTTGTGTTCTGAGACAATACTTTAGGCAGCGGTCATGTTGGGTTCAAAGCTCTCTGCCTGCTCAAGCAATCGGGATAACGTTCAATTAGTTATCGATGCCGTTTCCAGATTGTCCAAAAGTCACTCTTGATGTGGACTCTCCTGCCTTTCTGTTCCCCTCAGAACTTGACCTTTCCAAAACGCTGGTCACACTCGAATCGCAGCTTTGGCATGCGACGGTCTCGCGCGCCTTGGCAAAACAAAATCAGGCCGGAAAACAGGGAAAGGAATATAACCCATGATGAAAACTTTTATACGGTCTACGTTGGGCGCGAGCGCTATCAGCGTTGCGAGTTTCGGGTTTGCGTCGGCGCAGGACCTTGTGCTTGGCATGCCGAACTGGCCGTCGGGCGTTGCAACATCGCACATCCTGAAGCAGGTGATCGAAACGAACTTTGGTCTTGAAGTTGAACTTCAGAGTGGGACAAACCCGATCATCTTCGAAGCCATGGATGCCGGCTCGATGCATGTGCATCCCGAAGTGTGGATGCCAAACCAGCAGAACCTGCACGACACCTATGTAAAGGAACGTGGCTCTGTCGTCATGAACGGGCAGCCCGTGCAGGCCGTCCAAGGCATGTGTGTGACGAAGTACACCGCAGACACATATGGCATCTCGTCGATTGAAGACCTGACCGATCCCGAGAAAACGGCAATCTTCGACACGGATGGCGATGGCAAGCCTCAGGTTTGGATCGGCGCACCGGGTTGGGCCTCCACGGTGATTGAGCGTATCCGCGCGAAGTCCTATGGCTACGACGCCGTGATGGAGTTGGAAGAGTACGACGGAACGGTCGCATGGGGCGCACTGGGCGCTGCCGTGGAAGCCAACGAACCGTGGATTGGCTTCTGCTATGAGCCGCACTTCATCTTCGTGGCATACGATCTTGTCTACCTCGAAGAACCGGCACACGATCCGGCGACGTGGAACATCGTTCAGCCGACAGATGATCCGCAGTGGCTTGAAAAATCCATGGCCTCCACGGCCTGGAAAGGCGCGACATTGCATCTGCACTACGCAGCAGAAGTCGCTGAGAACTTCCCTGAAGTTGCTGCCTTGTTCGACGCCTATCAGATGCCGTCCGCAACGCTGTCGACCATGGGGCTCGAGCTTAGCCTGAACGATGTCGATCCCGAGGATTTTGCGACGAAGTGGATCGCAGAAAACGAAGACGTGGTACTCGGTTGGCTCACCAACTGAGCTGAAAGCTACATCACTGCGCGGGATGTCCCGCGCAGTGCACTTACTCTCAAGCCACGGGAAACGCTGATGAGCGAAGCTGTCGTAGAACTGTCCGATGTTTGGAAGGTCTTCGGAGATCGCGCCTCTGAAACCATAGAAGCGGCAAAAACCCGTGGATTGACAAAGCCAGAGGCTTTGGACGAATTCAAGACAGTCATTGGTGTCCGCGAAGCGACATTCTCCGTCGCACGTGGAGAGATCTTTTGCATCATGGGTTTGTCGGGGTCTGGCAAGTCAACTCTTGTTCGACACGTGAACCGGCTGATCGAACCCAGCGCGGGAACGATCCACGTCTTGGGTGAAGATGTCGGGAAAAAGAACCCGAAAGAGCTGCGCGAAATGCGTGCGCGGCATATCGGCATGGTGTTCCAGCACATGGCCTTGATGCCGCACCGCTCGGTGCGTGATAACGTGGCCTATCCGCTTGAAATTCGCGGTGTTCCCAAGTCGCGGCGCTGGGCTGTCAGTGAACACACGCTCAATCTTGTGAACTTGGACGGTTACGAAGATCGTCTGCCCCGAGAGCTGTCAGGGGGCATGCAACAACGGGTTGGCATTGCGCGTGCGCTTGCCTCGGATCCGGAAATCCTTTTGATGGACGAGCCGTTTTCGGCGCTTGATCCACTTATCCGTTTGCAGTTGCAAGACCAGTTCAAGTCGCTGGTCGAAGACCTCAAGAAGACAACACTCTTTATTACGCACGATCTGGATGAGGCGATACGCATCGGCCATCGGATCGCGATTATGAAAGACGGGGTCATCGTTCAGATCGGTACCCCGGAAGAAATCGTAACCCAGCCTGCGGATGAATATGTGCGCGAGTTCGTGCAGGGCATCAGCCGACTGAAACTTGTGCGTGCCCACACAATCATGGAGCCACTTTCTGACGGAGAAGCCCAGACACTCAACGGTGCACCACGTGCAGCCGGTGACAGTGACCTGGATGCATTGATCGATCTGTCTGTCGGTACCGCAGGTCCGATCATCATTACCGAAGACGGACGTGACGTCGGGCAGGTCAGCAAGGAAACGCTTCTGCGCGGCATTCAGGGGAGCAAGGGATGACTGACACAGCCGGAGCACCACTCGCGGCCAATGTGGCTGAGATCGAAGCGGACCGAGAGGCGCTCGACGCCTCAGTCGCGGAATTTGTTGGTCAGAATGCGGATTACTACCAAGCCGCCTTTCGCAAGATCCAGGAAGCAACCGGTCCCTATACGTTTACGTTCAATGTTGCGGCAGCTCTGTTGGGGCCAATCTGGTCAGCGGCCCGTGGTCTTTGGGGTGGCTTCTGGGGATTTTTGATCTTTGAGATCATTGCCTGGGTTCAAATCGGTCGTGGTACCTGGGGTGAACTGGGAGCAGAAAACCTGTCGCGTGCTGCGGCACAAGAAGAACGCGCTCAGCAGTTTCTGGATCGTGCTGCCCAGGCGGCGGCCGCAGGTGAGGATCCGTCGCGCTTCGAGACTTTGGGCAACAACCTCATGCGTGCAGCGGAGGCAAGTCGGGCGGAAGCCGCAGCACTGGCAGCGGATAGCTTCCAGATTCTTGTGGCCGGTCTTGCGATCCTTGTCTTTATTCGGGTTTTCCAAGGTCTCTGGGCGAACAGAGCGCTTGAGCACAAGTATGAGGAATGGCGCATCGACCCCAAAAGTGTGCAATCGGGCTGGAGTTCGACGAACATGATCTGGGGCATCGTGCTGGCGCTGATCATTGCCCCATTGACGGTGTACCGGTTCACAGTTGAAGACGTCACTGAGTGGCTCACAACCTTCCCTGCAGACCCCGACGTTTATGGCAGTGCGGCCCGTTGGCTCGAAGATGTCATTGATGCAGCGGCCGTTGCCGGAGCGGGCGCTTTCGATGGTATAGTCCTGGCTGTTCGCCGGGTATTGGACGGCATTTCGCTTGCGTTGAGCGGAACCCCGTGGCCCGTGGTCATGGCCGTTATCTGCGTAGTGGCATGGCGTTCGGCTGGTCCACGTGTCGCGGTTTTCACGGCGGCTGCGCTCGCCTACATCGCGTTTCTCGGGTATTGGGAAATCGCCATGGAAACGGTCGCTCTGGTTGGTGCAGCCGTGTTCCTTTGTGTGATCATCGGGATTCCACTGGGGATTTGGTTTGGCAAGTCGCCGCGTGCCTACCGCTTTGCCGAACCTGTTCTTGATCTGATGCAAACGCTGCCGGCATTCGTTTACCTGATCCCGATCATCGCCTTTTTTGGAACCGGGAACCCACCCGGAATTTTGGCAACCATTATCTTCGGTATGCCGCCGGTCATCCGGTTGACGGCGTTGGGTATGAAAGGTGTTCCAGAGAGCATCAAGGAAGCGGCCTCTGCCTTTGGTGCGTCGAACTGGCAGATTCTGCGTGATGTCGAATTACCGTTGGCTCGCCCATCAATCATGACTGGTGTTAACCAGACTATCCTGATGTGCCTCTCCATGGTGGTGATTATCTCGCTGATCGGTGGAGGCGGTTTGGGTCAAACGATCCTTGAGGCCTTGCAGTTTGCTGCAAAAGGACCGGGCATTCTGGGTGGCCTAGCAATCTTGCTTGTCGCCATGGTCATTGACCGCATCGTGCAAGGAGCGTTCCGCCGCAAGGACTTGAAGGACAGCCACTAGACGTTCCACACGGGTGCATTGCGTGTTAGTGAGCGACCTCAAGGAACATTCTTGGCCTCAGAACACAAGGCAACAGGGGTAACCGGCGTGAGTAACTACAAAACCGAACAGGAGGAGTTCTGGGCGGGCTCATTTGGCGATGACTACATTGCACGAAACAACTCCGCTTCATTGCTGATGTCCAAGGTTGCGTTGTGGAGCCGTATGCTTCGCTCGGCCAACAAGATTGACAGCGTCTTTGAACTTGGCTGCAATATTGGTTTGAACCTCGTCGCTCTGCGCAGATTGAATCCGAAGATCGAGGTCGGCGGTGTAGAGATAAACGAAGCCGCAGCCGCTCAAGCGAGAGAGAACACCAAAGGCCACATTGTGCGAGGTTCCATTGTAGATGAACTCACTTGCGATACGGCAGATTTAACATTCACAGCGGGCGTCTTGATTCACATAAACCCCGAGGCTCTGCCGAACGTTTATGCGAACCTTTACAATAAAAGCAGACGCTACGTTCTGGTCGCGGAATATTACAACCCCAGTCCAGTTGCTATTCCTTACCGGGGCCACGACGATCGCTTGTTCAAGCGCGATTTTGCGGGTGAGTTGATGGATGAATTCAAAATGAAACTCGTAGATTATGGTTTCACATATAAGCGAGATAACTGGGCACCACAGGACGACATAACCTGGTTCCTGCTCGAAAAATAATGTTTCCAGTATTTTAAACGCCCAATCAATCGGAAGGCCAAAAACTTGGAACCGTCTAGTATTTTATGATGTTTCCTTTTTGAACCAATCCATTTGCCCAAAGCGCAGTTTTTGCCAATTTTCTCTGGAGTTCAAACTTTCGAGAAACTGAGTTAGTTTGCTTGGTTCAACTCTCGGAATAAATTCAGGATCGTAATAGGGTGTTTCTTCATAGGGGCTTTCTTGAATGATAGCGCCAGGGGTTCCACGACTGATGCCTTCGAATATGGCCGTTGATGTGAACGACACCGACATGAATACCATGTTGGGCAGATTGAGATTGGTTGCTTTCACGTTCGTGAATTCGAGATTGCTGCCCTTTGGTGCTATAGATGCGATCCATTCCCGGGTTTCCCAAATCGATTTGTGCTTAACTTTCAGGTCCACATTCGCCGAAAGGATGGCTTCTAGCGCTTCTCGCCACGTGTTTGTGTGCGAGACATAGTCGATGAGCGGTACTCGCAGCAGAGAGTGAGCGCCGGCAAAGAGAACGACAGTAACCGGTCGGTTATCATCATATTGCGGGGCCGGGGCTATCTCGGGAAGAATGGTTCGCTTGTCCAACGCAACCCGATCCTCTCCGAGCTTTCTTGCCCAGTGCGTTCCAGTGCTCCGCGCAGCTACGGTGATTTTCTTCACGTAGTCTGCCTCGTGCATGTTCATTTGGACGACGTTCGCGGAGTGCGGCCAAAGGTACGTCTTTCCTCCTTGATTTGCGCCACATCCTGCAAGGAGGCCCGCTTCAAGCGAGGTGTGATCGGCGATGTGTACAGACTTTACGGACTTTCCGTCCAAGGCAGTTTGATACCACGCAGCAACTTTCTTGGTCAGCGGAAGCATCAGTTCTTTGAAGCCGAGTTCCATTGAACTCCTTGGTAGGAACGCAGAGAGCGTACGAGCTTTTCCAAACGAGGGCCCAGGTTTTAGGTCAAGCATGAAGCGGCGGGAAAATTTGGCATCCGCAAGATACCGAAGAAGTGTAATAAGATTTGGCCTTACGCGTCGCGCCATGTGTACTTGATCAGCCACGTAGTCTGGTCGACGCATCGAAGAGCGGCACAACACTTCTGAAAAGTCTTCATTTGCCTGAAATTCAGGGAATCGTTTTCGTAGCCAGGCTTTTGATAATTTGAGAGAGAGTTTTCCGTCAGTCTCTTTGTCAGAGAATAGGAACACGTTTGCACTCCGTCGGCGCAATTCATATGCCAAGTAAACTGGTTCCATTTCATTTGGCTGCCACGCCTTGAGCGACGTCAGCTTTAAAGATGGCAAATGAATTGCAAAAATGCCTTCTGGATGACTTGCCGAAAGATAGCGTGCAAGACATCTAACGGGCATGAATGTTGATAGCTCACTGTTAATGGGCGAGAACCATGCGTTGGCGAGTGCAAAGTTGGGAACTCCAAGTGTTCCAGAATTGGCATTCGCGAGCCTTCGCGAAAATAGACCAGCAACTCGATGCACAGCCCCAACTGAGAGAGTTGCTTTATGTACACCGGGATGTGACGCGTGCATCTCACGGAACTCGGCGTCCAGCCACGGTTTATCTATAACAAAAAAATGCTCGGGTACCTCAGATCGATTGCATTGAACAACATCGAAACTTGCCTGCGAGCTCTGCAACCATTCGAGGAATTCGGAACCATCCAACGCACTGGGCATAGGTCACTCGATGTCTTCTCGTCGGAGTGCTGTGCCGCGGGCCAGTGGCAGTTTGGCCCGCTGCCCCAGAACTTCGTCGTAATACTTCGGTTCCAACCCAAAACCGGGACGAATAGATTTCACATTGTCCGGGGTCAGGACACCACCGGCCGGGATGTCTTCAACGACGTAAAGCGAACGTCGAAACTGGGCATTGCCTGTCTCGCTCGACTTCAAACCGTAGTCGATGTTCCCAATGGCTTCCCACGCCGTGCGCGTACCTTCAACCAAATGTGCGAGCTCTGGTGGCTCCAGCGAAAAGCTGTCGTCCGGGCCGCCGCCGTTTCGATCAAGGGTGACGTGCTTCTCGATGGCAACGACGCCGAGCGCCACTGAAGCAATGGCAGCTGTGTTGTCTAACGTGTGATCCGAGAGACCCGTCAAGACACCGAAGCGCGCGGCCATGTCGGGAATTGTCGCCAGGTTGTAGTCCGAAGCTGGCGCCGGATAGCCCGATACGCAATGCAGCAACAGGATATCTTTAGCCCCAGCGCCGCGCGCCGCTTGCAGCGCGTCTGCGATTTCGGTGTCGTTGGCCATGCCGGTCGACATGACCATTGGCTTGCCCGTGGACGCTACGCGACGGATGAGCGGTAAATCGACCAACTCGAATGACGCGATCTTGAATGCTGGCGCGCCAAGCTCTTCCAAAAGATCAACGGCTGTGTGATCGAACGGGCTGGAAAACAGAGTGATCCCGAGTTCGCGCGCCTTTTCGAAGAGCGCTGCATGCCACTCCCAAGGTGTGTGGGCCCACTCATAGAGGTCGTAAAGTCGCCGACCATCCCAAAGACCGCCTTCGATCGTGAACTCGGGTCCGTCATGATCAAGTGTGATCGTATCCGGGCGATAGGTTTGGATCTTGATCGCATTGGCACCAGCAGCTTTCGCGGCTTCCATGATTGCGAAGGCTTGGTTTATATTGCCATTATGGTTGGCGGAAAGCTCGGCAATCACATAGGGCGGTGCATCCGGTCCAATGATGCGGTCATCAATCTGCATGTCAGTGTTTCTCCGCGATCTCTAGCCAGCCTGCCGACCTGAATCGATGTGGCGCCATGCGCCTGTAGCCTGTGGTTTCAAATACTCTCTGCGACGGTGTATTCCGTGGATCCACCTCCGCGACAATGTTTGGCTTTGGATGCATCAATCGCAAGAGGCTAAGTGCGGCACGGGCAATCCCTCGTCTTTGGTAAGTCTGAGAAACAAGAACTGACACCTCCCACGTGTCGGGCGCATCGGTGTGGTCGAGGCGTATGAAGCCCGCAGGCTTCCCTTCATGCAAGATGATATGGAACGGATCGCGATCGAGACGTGCCAGCCGGGCTTTGAACCAAGCACTGTGTTCTTCAATGGATGGAACCGTAGTGTTGCGGGAAAACTGCCGCGCCTGCGGTTCGGATTGCCAGTCGTGGATCACGTGCATGTCGTTTGGCGTCACAGGTCGCAGCGTGACTTTGCTCTGCTGTGCCACGATGGCATAGCCCACCCGGGGCGCGCCCAAACCGTCACAGAGCTGTGCCGCGTTTTGCCCCATCCTGGCGCGCTCATCCGGGTCTTCAAGAAGGGGTTCCACAGTTTGCCGAATGGCTTCTGCTGAAAGGTCGGGCAAGATTGCGACAGCGCCCGCCTGGGCGAGTTGTTTAGCGTTGAAAGACTGATTGTCTGCCAAGACTGCCAACACCGTAGGCAGGCCAAGCGCGCAGCGTTCCAACGATGATGTTCCTCCAGCCCCGATTACCAAGTCCATGTCCTTCAAGACTGCGGCCATATCCGTGCGGTCGAGCAACAAACGTGTTGGTGTTTTCATCCTTGCGACCCGAGCCTTGGTCGCGCCAAGCTTTGCCGCATCGCTGCTGAGGATGACAGTCAGGTCGAGGTCTGCCCGTCCGTCGAGCGCATCCAGGCAAGTCAACGTGACGCCATCAGGATCAACTCCCCCCATCGAAATCGCGACGCGACAGATATCGTTCGGTGCACCACGCCTGGCTTCGCGCGCCAATGAGAACTCCGGGCGCAACGGCGCATAAGCTGGCCCGACAAGACATACCGCCTGTTCGGGTATCAGTCCTTGATAGTCTGCGGCTAGCCGCCCAGGACTTCCGTCAATCAGGACATCAACCGTGCGTGTATCAGCTGCCAGATCATCGAAGGCGGCGATCAAAACCTGTGAATGTGCCCTTACCTTCTGAGTCCAGGCTTTGGTCAGGCCGTAGTGGTCCAGCAACACAGTGTCCGCACCTGCACGTTCGACAGCCGCGATTGAGGCAATCGCATCGTCCGTCTGCTCAGAGGCCTCGTCGAGATCGACCATCTCAACTCTGAAGCCACGCTCTTCTAGCTGGGCGGCTGCCCATGGTGACAAGCGTCGACACAGGTAGGTGACGCATGCGCCTGTTCGGGCCAGTTCATCGGCTACCGCCATTGATCTTAGCACGTGACCGAGCCCAATTCGGCTATCTCCGTCCGCGCGAACAACTACACTCCGGGTCACTGAGCACTCGGGTGCAGAGTTCTGCGCAAAACGCTCAAAACCTCGCCCCGCTGTTCTTCCGTCATGGTCGCAAACAGCGGGATGGAAATCGCCCGGCGGTAATAGCCTTCGGCGTTCGGGAAATCTCCCTCCGAAAAACCAAGCTGGCGATAATAGGGTTGGGTGTGGACGGGGATGTAGTGCAGGTTCACACCGATGCCGGAGCTACGTAGCGTTTCGAACAAGGCGCGATGGGACAATTCGACCTCGTCCAATCGCAGGCGAATGACATAGAGATGCCAAGCAGAACGGCTGCGTGGATCCTGCCAAGGCAGGTCCAACGGTAAATCGGCAAGCGCGTGATCATAGGCTTGAGCGTGGCTTGAACGGCTGTCCACGTAAGCCTTCAACCGCTGCATTTGGCTGAGGCCAAGCGCTGCTTGCAGCTCTGTCATGCGATAATTGTACCCGAGTTCTATCTGCTGATAGTACCAGGGTCCGTCGCTCTCGTGGGTCATCAGACTTGGATCGCGTGTGATCCCGTGGGACGCCGCGCGCCGCATGCGAGCTGCCAGCTCTGCGTCTTGCGTGACCGCGACGCCACCTTCGGCGGTCGTGACAATCTTGACGGGGTGGAAGCTGAAAACTGTGATATCGCTGTGCTTACACGTCCCCACGGGTTCCCCGGCGAAGGACGCACCGATGGCGTGGGAGGCATCTTCGACAACACGGATGCCGTAACGCTTTGCCAACGCTCCGATCCGTTCCATGTCGGCACTCTGTCCAGTCAGATGAACGGGAATCAGAATTTTGGGAAGTCGACCGTCGCGCTCGGCCTTTGCCAGCTTCTCCTCCAAAGCCTCGGGGCACATGTTGAAGCTTTCAGGGTCGGTATCGACGAAATCGACTTTTGCACCGCAGTAGATCCCGACATTGGCGGAGGCCACAAACGTGTTGGGCACGGTCCAGAGCCAGTCGCCAGGCCCCAAGTCCAAGGCCATGCACGCGATATGCAATGCGGACGTTGCGCTGTTCGCCGCCACACCATGAGCGGCACCAACTGAGGAAGCGACCGTTGCTTCAAACTCCGGAACGCGTGGACCTTGCGTCAAGAAATCCGAGGTCAAAACATCGCGCACAGCTGTCAGGTCATCTTCCGTGATATCCTGCCGGCCATATGGGATCATTGTTTAAACCTTGCCGATGTGGTCGGCGTTCTCGGTGATCCAAGCTTCAAGCTCCGCCGGTTCCATCCAATCTGCGTTGGTGTCCGAGCGATAGGAGAAACCTTCAGGAACTTTCTGTCCATCCTGAATGCGAGACGATGTCTTATCCCAGGAATTGATCGCTGGCAGGATTTTGAAATGCTCGGGATACTCATACGTGAAGGCGGCGTCTTCTTCGCCAATCATCTGCTCATGGAGCTTTTCGCCCGGGCGGATCCCTACAACGTCATGTTCAGCCTGAGGGGAGATGACGCTGGCAATGTCGGTGACTTTCATCGACGGGATTTTTTTGACATAGATCTCGCCGCCCACCATGTCATCAAAAGCATGCCACACCAGTTCGACGCCCTGCCGAAGCGAGATCATGAACCGCGTCATCCGTGTATCTGTGATCGGCAATGTCGCTCTGTCGCGCATTGACATGAAGAGGGGGATGACGGACCCACGCGATCCCATCACATTGCCATACCGCACGACGGAAAACCGGGTGCCGTGTTCTCCGGAATAGGCATTGCCCGCAACGAAGAGTTTGTCAGACGCCAGTTTCGAGGCGCCATAGAGATTGATCGGGCTCGACGCCTTGTCGGTGGAAAGCGCGACAACACCTTGCACCTTCTTGTCGATGCACGCATCGATCAAGTTCATCGCGCCGTTCACATTGGTCTTGATGCACTCGAACGGATTGTACTCTGCGGTTGGCACAATTTTGGTCGCCGCTGCATGAACCACATAGTCGATCCCATCGAGTGCGCGATAAAGGCGGTCGCGGTCGCGTACATCACCAATGAAGAAACGTACCCTTGGGTCGTCCCCGTAGGTTTTCGCCATTTCCCATTGCTTCATCTCGTCCCGGGAAAAGATGACAATCTTGGCAGGGTCGTACTTTTCAAGCGTTGCTGGGACGAAAGCATTACCGAATGATCCGGTGCCGCCAGTGACCAGAATGGAGGCGTTGTTCAACATGTCAGCAAGCCTGCTTAGCCTCATCGTTTCCAATGTGTATCGACCTTCACGCCGATGCCGTCAAGCCACGGTACTCTGCCTCGCCCGCTTCCCGTGTTCAGGCAAATCGCGTAAAGAGCCGATGATGCGGAAGAAACAGAAATGACAACACTGGCCATTATCCAGGCGCGCATGTCGAGCAGCCGATTTCCGGGTAAAGTCCTGGCTGACCTTGATGGTCTGCCAATGATTGTTTTCATGGCAAGGCGCGTTGCAAAATGCCCTTCGATTGATGGGGTCATAGTCGCAACTTCAGATGAAACCAGTGATGATCTACTGGCCAAAACGTGCAAGGCCAACGAGCTGACAGTGTTCCGTGGTCCGCTCAACAACGTACTCCAACGGTTCGCAATGGTTCAGGCGCAATATAGTGCTGAGGTTATGGTTCGGATGACCGGTGATTGCCCGCTCGCTGATCCAAGGGTCATTGATGGTCTTATCGCTCTTCGTGCTGCGGAAACCGCGCATTACGCAAGCAATGTTGAACCGCGCAGCTTTCCACACGGATTCGATTGCGAGGCGTTCACCGCAGAAACGCTTCGCCGGGCGGTGTCCAATGCGCGTGACGATTACGACAGGGAGCACGTCACGCCGTGGATGCGATCAGACGAGGCAGGCCTTCGGCGCGCCAATCTTCTGCGAACTCCGAGTGTTTCGAGTTTGAGATTGACTGTGGATCACCCGGCGGACCTTGAAGTGATCCGCGCTGTTGTGGCGGATGTCGGTCCAGACGCGGCTTTAGAGGAGGTTGTTAAGTGGTGCGTGGAAAACCCAGAAATCATGGCGCTCAACGCGGCGCACAGAACAGTGTGATGCATGAACTCTGGGCCTTTCCTTAAAGCTGGGGCATACATAGCGCGACCAATGAGAAGGGCGCGGCGGTGAGCAGCGACACGCCAACACAACCAAAAGTGATCCCAAAGGCAAAACGGCCAAGCATCGAGGGCCCGTTCGAGACTGTAATGGCCCTTGGATCGCATCTGCCCGGTAAGCTTGGATACATCGCACGCCGCAAACTGAAGCGTCGCCATTGCAAGCGCGCCCAAGACACCTTTTCAGAGGTTCTGGGCGACACCGGTGCGGGTGATCTCTGTCTCGATCTTGGAGCCAATGTTGGCACCTTCACAGTCCGGATGGCCAAGACAGGCGCTGAAGTCATCAGCTTTGAACCGGACCCTGGCGCATTCTCAGTTCTTCAAAACGCGGTCGAAGAGTTGGAAAACGTCACCTTGATCCACAAGGCCGCCGGGCATCAGGACGATATGCTCACGCTCTATCGATCCGAAAAGTGGTCTGCTGATGACCCGTCGGGCCAGACAGAAGGATCATCGCTTGTGAACCGCGGCGGCCCGGCGGACCGGGACAACGCGGTCACGGTAGAGGTGGTGGACCTTATTGCCTTCATCGAAGGCCTGGACCGCGACATCCGCATCATCAAGATGGACATCGAAGGTGCCGAATGGGAAATCATGAACCGCCTGATCGATCACCCTGTTCTGAACCGCATTGATTGTATTTTTGTGGAGACACATGAGCGCATTGATCCGGCGAAATACGTCCCGATGTTTGATGCGCTGCAACGCAAAGCCGAGCAACTCACCAAGCCCTATATCAACCTCTACTGGATCTAGGCGCTAAGCTTTCGAAAGAAGCTGGTGATAGATCGCGGTAATCGCTTCTGCTTCGTGCGTGAGCTTGTGCTGGGTCACCACCTTGTCGCGTGAAGCTTCAGCCATCTTGTTGCGAAGCGTTGCGTCGCTCAACATCTTGTCCGCCGCGTCGGTCAACGCATCCAGGTCTTCCGGATCGACAAGAAAACCGGTTTCGCCTGGTACAACGAGATCCTCAAAAGCACCGACACGCGTGGCGACCACTGGCACGCCGCAGGACATGGCCTCTAGCGGGGTCAGTCCAAAACCCTCCCACCGTTGGGGCGCAACGTAGATATCCGAGGCTTGGAACCAAGGGGCGATCGAGAACCCTTTATCCTCTGGCAGAATGCGCAAGCGGTCTGACAGACCAGCCGCATCAATCCTGGATTTCAGGTCATCGACAAAGGATTGATGTTGAGGTGTGACGCCGCCCATAACGATGCCCTGCGCGTCCGGATGTTTGGGCAAAAGGCGGATCATGGCATCTACAAAGATGTCCGTGCCCTTTTGTTTTCTGATACGACCGAAACAGCCGACAATCAGCGCTTCTGGGTCTAGGCCAAGCCGTTCTCTGAGTGCTCCACGATCGGGCGCCGGGCCGAACTCTTCAGCATCGACCCCGTGAAGAATGATCGTGGATGGCACTTCCAGATAAGACGCCGCCTTGCCTGAGGCGGCAATCACGGCGTCCATCTTGCGGATCAACCACCGGGAGTAGCCGGAGCGTCGTCGCTGTGCGGCAGACGTAAACACAAACTTCAATCGCTTGCGAAGGACCCACTTGAGCAGAAGACCTGTCAGCATCTCGATGTTGCGTCGCGAATGCCAAATGCGATCGCCGGATGGTCCGGACCGCGATAAGAACAGTAATTTGGAAAGCGGAAACTGCGGGACATTTTCGGGAAGAACAGGGCCCGTTGTTGCAATCGCAATATGCTCCGCCTGAACGGGCACCAAGCGGATCACGGTCGAGGTGACGCCCGAGTACCGCCGCTTCAGGTTCGGAGCGATCACGTCGATCTGGCGCGGGTCAACTTGCATTGCTGGGGTGCTATCCTGATGTTCTTGAGGCTCTGATAGTCAAGGAAGGGAAGCAGCGCCATCCAATTCCTTGCCGTCATAGCCAGCGATTAATGCAGCCCAATCTTTTTCCGTCCAATGCAAACCGTCGGCTTTCGAATTTTCTTTGATCAACGATCTTTTCAAGCGCTCCAGGTTTGCTGATTTCCAGCTTCCTGATGGCCGCCGCCGACATTTGTCGAAGTCGATTAGCCAGACCTTGTGATCATGATCGACAAGTATGTTCCGGCAATTCAGATCGGAATGGTCAACGCCCGCGTCGTGCATCATGCGAACAGTTTGCCCGACAAGGGCCCAGTCGTGTTGCTCCAACGGCTTATCCTGCAGCACCTCTTCCAAGGGACGGGCTGCCGGAATGCGTTCGGTGAGTATCGCTGCACGGTAAGCGAGGCCGACCGGCACCATCCACGCCGCCACAACGCGGGGTACGGGAAGACCTTCGCCATGCATCCATTTCAATAGCTCAAACTCTTGCATGGATCGGCTATTTTTCAGGCCTGCGTTCAAGTACAAATCCCGATTGATCTTTCCAAACAGGCCGCCGCGTCGGAAAGGTCGCAAGACCATGTCGCGTCCGCCAAAGTTCAGGAAATGTGCCTGGCCGCGCCCTAAGGAACTGCCGCGGTGATAGCCTTCTGCCATGAGCCATGTTTCATCGAACAAGCGCGGCTCGAAAGGGTCGAAGACGGCGCTGTCGTACCTGATTATGGAACCGTTGTGTCGGAGGTCCGATTGGGTTCCCATGGAGTGCGCTCCAGCAGTCTCGACAATGCCTGACGACCCTAAGTGACCCCCATACGCAGCACAAGGCATCGATCTGAATGCTTTCGCCGCCCTGAAAAAGGTGGGATACGACCTGTTACAAACGGCGAAAGAGGCACGGCACCTTTGGAATGGCGGCGCGTAACATGACGGGTCTTCGGATGCCATTGCTGCTGCGCATGTGGCTGTTGTGCACACGGCTTCTCAGCTATCCGATTACAGTCGTGTCCAAGGTGATGCATCGTCGTATGGGCGCGCACCCTGATCGTTTTGGAGAGCGCCTGGGAAAGGCAGGTCTCGCGAAACACGGGAAGGTTTTGTGGATTCACGCGGCAAGCCTTGGCGAAGTGGCTCAAATTGGTCCGTTGGCTTACCGATTGAGCTCTTCGGAAAACACCACAATCCTTATAACGACCACAACACAGGCAGGCGCAGATTGGGTCAAACGCGAGTTGCCAGATGTGGTGCATCAGTTTGTACCCGTCGATACTCCGTCGGCAGTCGCGGCTTTTCTCGACACCTGGGACATCTCGGTTGCGATCTTCGTGGAAGGCGACCTCTGGCCACGACTTGTTCTGAAATGTCGTGATCGCGGCATTCCACGGGTTCTTCTAAATGCGCGACACTCTCGAACGCGAGAGCGGTTTCCGAGGGTGTTTGCTACCTTGCTCTTCGACTTTTCGCTTATCACATGCCGCTCTGATAAGGTGGCGGCGGCTGTTCGAGACCTGGGTGTTCCGGGCGAAAGCATAAAGGTTTTAGCCGACCTCAGGACAGCAACGGCGAAAATCAAACATTCGCCTGAGTTGATTGAGGAGATGTCCAACAGGATTGGTAAGCGACCATCATGGCTCGCAGCGTCCACCCATTCCGCGGACGAAGCGGCTGTTCTATCGGCTCATAAGCAGGTGCTGGCCGAGCATCCGGATGCGCTCCTGATACTTGCACCCCGTCATCCGAAACGCGCGGAACCTTTGTTGGCCGCAGCGGCCGCCCATGGCCTCAGCATTGCAAGACGCAGTACAGATGACGCTTTGACGGCTGAAAGTCAGATCTATCTCGCTGATACACTCGGGGAACTCGGTACGTTCTACGCGCTCGCTCCTATTGCCTTCATCGGTGGGTCTTTAGGCGAAGAAGGTGGACACAACCCGTATGAACCTGCGAGCTTTGGCACGGCGATCTTGTCGGGGCCCAAGGTCAAGAACTTCGAGCATGCTTTCGCCGCGCTGTCCGATGCCGGTGCGGCTGAACTTCTGGATAGCGCGGACACACTTGGCGCGCGGCTTGTTGCACTCATTCATTCAACGAAAGCGAAAGACATGGGGGACGCTGGTCGGTCCTTCATGCAAGCCAGTGAAGACAGCATGTCGACGACAGTAGATCTTGTCAGAGCTATTCTACAGAAAAACCGCTAGAGCCGATCATCTCACCGTACTTTTTCCATCGTCCTTCAGCGCACTGAACGCGCCAACCAGATAGCCAAGATACTTTGCTCTCTTTCGGCGATTTAACATCAGCGGGCTGATCAACTGCAGCAAGGCGCGCGAAATCACGCTCGCTTTCGGACGCGGCACACCATGTTTGACCTGGGCGAATACGCGGCTGCGCGCCAGATGGTACGCCTTGAAGTACGCAGTCTCAGGTGAACGGGCTGTGGAGTGTCCGTCATTGTGCCGCACGACGGCGGCAGGAATATGCATAAGCGGGCCGTGTTCAGCCAAACGCAACGAAAGATCATCGTCTTCGTAGTAGAGGAAGATGTCCTCATCGAACCCGCCAACCCGGTCGAACGTGTCTTTTGCAACAAGGATGGCGGCACCTGACAGCACTGGAACCTGCGTGTCTGTCGATGGTGGCGCTCCGCTGAGCCGAGGTTGAGCTGGAAGAAGGTTGGACCGCCGTTTGAAGGATATACGACCCTGGCCATCCAGTGTCCTCGGATTGAAAGCGGCTGCCTCCGGGTAATGTTCAACCGCCGCAAGGAGAGCCTCAAAACACCCTTTTTCCGTAGTGGCATCCGGATTGAGGAACATGACAAAGGGCGTCTTCGCCGCTGCCGCGCCGCGATTGCATCCAGCCCCGAAACCTGAGTTTACCGTGTTCCGCAAAAGCCGGGCGCCGTGTTCCATGGCCAGAGCTTCGAGCGCCGGGTCTGCCTTTGGTGAATTGTCCACAAGAACGACGGGCATCCCGCTGGGAAGGCTCGCAAGCATATCTGGAAGGACTGCCATCGAATTGTAGGCAACAGATACCACTGTCACTTGGGAATGGAGGTCAACCGGTGTCATAAGGCGGGTTCTACGCCGCTCCTGATCTTAACGCAAAAACGCTCTATCAGTTTGGGGCGCTTGGCGGAGCCAAAAACTGGTGCACCATAGCGTTGAACAAATCCGGGCGCTCGGCATGAACTGCGTGTGCACAAGAGGGTATGACGCCCAAGGTGCTGTTTGGAATGGATGTCCAAAGCCGTTCAATCTGTGACCAGTCGTAAGTGCGATCTCCATCTCCCCAGAGAACCAGGGTGTGGTTGCCAATCTTTGAAAGGTTTGCCTCCCCTGACCATGACTGCATCGCAGTCAGTCCCGAGAGTATTGCATCGAGACCTGCCATCTCAGAAATTGCGGCGCAGTCCGCATAGTGTTCTGCGTCTTCGCGTTTCGAAAACCAAGTTGCAGCGATCCGGCGGGCCGTTGCACGTGCCCCATCTTCCATAGCGCGCTTCTTGGAGGTTTCGATTGTCTCAAACCTGCCAGGCAGTGCGCCGCGCGACCCGGTTGCATAAAGCACCAGCCGTTTCACACGGTCCGGAGCATGCCGAACCATCTCCTGCACGATCATACCGCCCATTGAGTGGCCCAAGAGGTCAAATCGATCGATCCCGCGACCTGTCAGCTCCTTCAGCGCCCACTCTGCGAAATCTTCAATCCTGTCCACGACAGGCTTGTCTGCGTTCCGGCCAAAGCCGGGCAGGTCCAGACAAACCAAGCTGCGGCCTTCGGCCAAGGGCGACTGCAACGTCCATTGAGCACTTCCGCCCATGAACCCATGGACGAGTACCAATGGCGTCACTTGTTGTTGCCCTGCACTATGCGGTCGAGGATCATTGCACAGAACAGGATCGAGAAACCGGCCAGGATGCCTTGACCCACATTTGCGTATTGCAGCGCCTCAAGGACATCTTCGCCCAGCCCCTTGGCGCCGATCAGTGAGGCAACCACCACCATTGCAAGCGACAGCATGATCGTTTGATTGATCCCCGCTCGGATGGATGGCCCGGCAAGCGGCAGATCGACCTTGGTCAGCAGGTACCACTTATTGGCCCCAAAGCTGATCGCGGCCTCTCGCACGCTTTCCGGCACTCCGCGTAAGCCGAGTACAGTCAAACGAACGACGGGTGTGCCACCAAAAATCATCGTGACGATCACGGCGGCTGGTTTGCCGACACCGAAAAAGGCAATCACGGGCACCATAAAAACGAAGGCAGGCATGGTTTGCATGAAATCCATAATCGGCTGGATGAAAGCGTAGAACCGTGGACGCCGGGCGGCGAACATGCCCAAAGGGATGCCAATAACAATCGATAGACATGCCGCCGTGCCCAACAGGGCCAGCGTGGTCATTGCAGCCTCCCAAAAGCCCAACAGCCCCATATAGGCCAGAAAGGCACCCGAATAGATCGCTGTCCGCAGCCCTGCCGTCAGCCAGGTCAACAAAACGATCAGAGACGCGATCACGATCCAGGGGGTTTGCACCAGGATAACCTCAAGCGCGTCAAGAAGCGCGCGGATGCCGATTGTCAGCCCATCAAAAAAAGCTTCTGAGTTGCGCACGCACCAGGCGATGAAGTTCTCGACCCAAGTGATGCCGGTCAGGCGGATGTCAGGGTCGGTGGGGAAGCTGGTTAGCAAGGAAAAGCGTCCGGGGAAGCTGTAATGGACCATCGCTGTGACCACGATGAGCACCATGAACACCGCAGACAAGGCGATATGCTGCGGCGGCAGGCCTGAGCGGATCGTGTCATCGCTGAGCCAGTCGGAAAAGCGGGCCTCAAGCGCGGTGTTGGCCACCACAGCCTGCGCCAACTTGGCAATCAGAAGAATGCCAAGGCCGGTCAATGCAATTGTGGGGCCCATGGCCGCGGCGGCTTCGGCCTCGGCGCGAATGCCTCCGATATTGGCCTCCAGCGAGTCAACGGTTCTTTGGAACGCCTCGACGCGATCTGAGTTGTTCTCGATGGCCGCGGCAAGCTGCTGGCGTCTCAGTTCAAGTGTACCTTCGATGGAGGCGATCCGCGCCATTGCATCTGCGCCGAGATCGCCGAAAAGACCACGTGCGATCTGAACAAAGGCGAGCGCCTCCAGAATGAGAAACGGAAGCGCCCAGTTCCATAGCCCGCGAGCACCGAACCAGATCGGACCAAACAAACCCGCCATCAGGTTGAACGTTGGTGTGAACCGGGAAGACGCACCAATCTTGTCGAACGCCCGAATGTAATAGTCAGGGGAAGTTCGCACAAAGGTGCGGATGTTGTCGCGTCGCTCATTGGCATAAGCGACCGCAGCGTCACTGTTGGTATCTTCGAGTGGGTTGATGCCCAGGTCTTCGGAAGTGCTCACCGTCTGGTCCATCAGGATACCTCCGTTCCTTCGATCACCGTTTTGAGCAGGTCAGCGCGTGTGATAACACCCACGTCCTTGCCGGCTTCCTGCACGACAATCGGATGATCGTCATCGATTGCGATGTTAATCAGGGTGCTTAAGGTTTCGTCTTCCTTCACCCGCGTCGCATCGGCAGACAAGCCGCCATTGCCGGAAACATGCGCATCGATGGGTTGCATCACCGCGTGCGCATGCACGACTTTCAAGCGCGAAATCCCAGCCACGAAATCAGCCACGTAGTCATCGGCCGGGTTCATCACGATGTCTTCCGCTGTGCCGATCTGCACCATTTTCCCATCGCGCATGATGGCAATGCGATCACCGATCCGCACCGCCTCATCCAGGTCGTGGGTGATGAAGATCGTTGTCTTCTTCAGGATCTTCGAAAGCCGGATAAATTCGTCCTGAAGCTGCCGTCGTATCAGCGGATCAAGCGCCGAGAAGGGCTCGTCCATCAAAAGAACGTCCGGGTTTGCAGCCAATGCCCGGGCGAGGCCCACCCGTTGCTGCATCCCGCCTGAAAGTTCATGCGCGAACTTCGATCCCCAAGCGCCCAACTCAACGATATCCAGGATAGCTGCCGCTTGCCGCATCCGTTCGTTCTTGGCGACCTTCCGAATTTCGAGTGGCATCGCCACGTTGTCCAGCACGGATCGATGAGGCATCAGAGCGAAATTTTGAAAGACCATGCCGATCTTCTGGTTGCGGAAGCTCTGCAACTCGCGCGGCCCCAGCGCCATGACGTCGGTACCTTCGATCTCAATCTTACCGGCTGTGGGTTCGAGCAATCGGTTGAAGTGGCGCACAAGGGTCGACTTGCCGCTGCCGGATAACCCCATGATGCAAAAAATCTCACCGCGGTTAACGTTCAGGCTCACGTCAGCGACGCCAACAACGGCGTTATACTCTGCCAGGACTTCCGCCTTGCTCAGCCCTCGTTCGCGAATGGCGGAAAGGGCGGTTTGTGCGTTATCACCAAAGATCTTCCAGACATTGGAGATCTCAACGACTTTCTCGTCTTGCATGATGTCCACCCCTGGCAGCTTTTGGAGCGGCGGCGCGACAAGACCGCGCCGCCAAACAGTCAAAGAATGCGCTTAGAGGCCCAGCATCGCATCAACGCGATCCGTGTTGGCCTCGACCCACTCGGCCGCAACCTCGGCCGGGTCACGACCGTTCGCGCTGATTTCATAGGCCAACTGGCTGACATCCGATGCGTTCAATTGGAAGTTCTGGAAGAACTCCGCAATTGCCGGAGAACGATCGACGAGCGAGTTCGACCATGCGATCTGCACGTCCTTCAGTGCGTCTTTCGAAGCCACCATGGACTTTTCGTACCAATCGGCATCGTCCGACGGCTGAACCATGACGTACTTTTCCGGATCGTATGCCGGCTCGGTCAGCATCATCACGTCAAACATGAACCAGACGGCATGCGGCTCATAGCAGTAAAAGGCATAACCTTCGCCTTTCGCGATGCTGTCCTTGATGCGTGCTGTCTTCACGGCCTCTTCAGCGCGGATCGGTTCGACGAAGTCGAGCAATCCATAGTCGCGGGTTTTCACTTCGTTCACGTTGGCAGAGGCCCAGCCAGGCGCACCGATCCACATCTCGCCCAGACCGTTGCCGTCGCTGTCCATCAGCGCAGCGATGTCCGGCCGACCAAGATCAGCGATGTCCGTGATGTTGTTGGCTTCACCGAAGTCCTTGGTCACGCAGAAGCCCTGGTTTCCCTGATAGGGGTTCGATGAAAGCGTCACCGTGCCCTTGCCGTCCACGTATTCCTTGGTGAAGCTCTCCTGGTTTGGCAGCCACACATCCGGGTGTACGTCGATATCGCCTTTGCCCTGGTCCATTGCCTGAAAGATCGTGGCGTTATTGCCCGGTACATACTCGACCTGTCCGCCGATGCGGGATGTCACGACCTCACCCAGCACATGGGCAATCGCTTGCGCTCCGGTCCAGGATGGCACACCAATCGCAACTTTTTCGGATGCGAGTGCCGGCACCGCGAACATGCTGATAGCAGCCGCCACCCCGATGGTTTTGATGCTTGATTTCATTGTCTTCTCCTCTGTTGTATCTCGCCCTTTCGCGGCGTTTGGTTATTTGAGTGATGCAAGAAGCTGATCTTCGTAAGCGAAAAGCGCCGTGGCGCCGCCGGTATGAAGAAACAGAATTGAGTCCGTGGGTTTGAAAAAGCCTTGGCGGATCATTCCGATCAGGCCCGCCATACCTTTCGCAGAGTAAACCGGATCAAGAAGAATACCCTCTAGCCGTGCGGTCAGGTGGATGGCCTCATACGTAGAAGGGGCAGGGATGCCGTAGCCTTCCCCGACATATCCATCATCCACAATGATCTTGCTGACATCGATGGGGTGCGACCCGAGCTTCTCCAGGGTCCTCTGTGTCAATCCGTGCACCGCCGCAACCTGGCGATCATGTGGCTGACGTACGCTGACCCCCATGACCGGCAAATCACAGTCCATTGCGTGGAAACCAGCGACCAGGCCCGCTTGTGTTCCGGTGCTGCCCGTCGCCATCACCAACCAGTCAAACTTTTGACCATTGGTGTCGCAGTGATCGACGATCTCTTTCGCGCAGTTCACATATCCCACGGCGCCGGTCGGATTTGAGCCACCGCCCGGAATGAAAAAGGGAGTGTACCCCTTTGAACGGAGTTGATCTGATACAGCTTCTGCCTCTGCATTCATGTCCAACCCGGGGGGGCGGAACTCGTGTGTCGCGCCGAACAGGGTATCGAGCAACACATTGCCTGTCTGTTCGTAGGATGCGTCCACATTGGGGACACGGCGCTCGAGCACCACATGACATTTCAATCCGACCTTGCACGCAGCAGCGGCAGTTTGGCGGACATGGTTTGATTGAACGGCTCCTTGTGTCACCAACATGTCCGCGCCTTGGGCAAGGGCCTCGCCGACAAGAAACTCCAGCTTTCGTGTCT
This sequence comes from Pseudomonadota bacterium, assembly GCA_038532095.1. Lineage (GTDB taxonomy): Bacteria > Pseudomonadota > Alphaproteobacteria > Rhodobacterales > Rhodobacteraceae > JAJDOD01. Next base: position 111,551 of record JBCBBB010000001.1, on the reverse strand, counting down.
TGTTGCCCCCAGTGGCCAAGCCGGTGCAGTCGTCGCGCTTAATGAAGAGTTGCGGGCCGCCGAGCACCTTCGAGAGACGGCTCATCTCTTCGATAGGTGTCGGTTGATGGCACAAGGCGGTTCTTGGGAACCGGTCCAAGGATAGGGCAGTTGCCTCACGGTTCAGAGTTGCGGTGTCAGCCATGGGAAAGTCCTGCTTGAGGTTCAGGCTTCCAGCTTGCGCCAATTCCTCGCCGGCCTCCAATGTCATGTTCGAATGACATCATGCAGATTTTGCATTACGCAATCTGCATGGATGTCTCCCTGTTTCGTGACCTTGAACGCTTGCACCAAACCGGCAACTTCACCCAAGCTGCCGGTCTTGCGAACTTGAGCCAGCCAGCGTTCTCGCGTCGGATAAAGTCTTTGGAAAACTGGGTCGGCGTGGTTTTGGTGGATCGATCTCGCCAGCCTGTTCGACTGACTGAAGCAGGTCATCAGATGTTGGATGCCGGCCTTCAGGCGCTTGCCCGCATAGAGCAAGAACGCAGCCAAATTCTGGAAGCACAGGCTTTGCCGGACCGCTACATTGTCACGTTTGGCGCACAGCATTCTATAGGTTGGCGTTTCTACCCGAGTTGGTTGCAAGCGCTCGAAGACGCCTATGGTCCGATCTTGTCTCGGCTGAGGGCTGACGATCTTCCAAACTGCCTGGAAGACCTTGAAAATGGTCATGTCGACTTTGTTGTCGCCTATGGTTCCAAACATGGCGGTTCTGAACCGACTTCCAACGCGATCACGATTGGAACAGACTGGCTCATTCCCGTCTCCAAACCTGCGCCGGATGGCCGGCCAATCTTCGATTTTGCCGTGACCGACACTGTGATCCCATTCCTTCGCTTTGGGGATGCCGCAGCAATCACCACCTTGCTGGAACCGACCCTTAAGACGCATAGCGTCATGACGCGCCTGCGTACGGTCTATGAAAACTCCATGGCGGGTGCCCTCCGCATGCGCGCGCGTGCGGGAGACGGCGTCGCCTGGCTTCCCAAAACTCTTGTTGCGCCGGATCTTGATGGGGGTCTCTTGGTGCCGACGGGAGCGCCTGCGTGGCAGGTTGCGGTCGACATCCGGCTGCACCGGAACCAGAAGCGGACCAACCGCACCACACGGGCCATCTGGAACTTCTTGGAGAGCATGCCCAACGACAATAGCCTTGGCGACATCTAGTGGCACGCACCCCTTTATGTTGGTGGCGCAACTCATGCGCGTGCCTTCTCTCGCTTCGGGTCGACAAACGGTATGTCTACGACACGACAGGGTAGCCGCTTCATGCGTCCGTCCAACATCCCGATCTCAAGTTCGATGTTCTGATCGGCGTACTCGACGGCTAGCCGGGCCATGGCGACCCCGCAGCCAAGAAGGGGTGACCTGGTTGCTGATGTCACCTCTCCGACCACACGCTCACCGGCATAGACTGACGCATGGGACAAGGGCACATCGTCGCCCTCAACAACCAAGCCCTTAAGTGCGCGACGCTGTGCCGTCGCATTCCGTTCCAGTGCAGCTTTTCCGACAAAGCTGTCTTTTCTCATGTCGACGGCAAACCCGAGGCCGGCCTCCCAAGCGTCAACGCCCGGACCAAACTCAGCACCGGCAGCGGCCAACCCGGCTTCAATCCGAATGATGTCCAAGGCAGCTGTACCCATTGGCTCAATTCCAAGACTTGCCCCGTCGTGCATCAGTGTATCCCAGACCGCGACGGCATCGGACTTCGAACAAAACAACTCATAGCCAAGTTCGCCGGTGTACCCGGTGCGCGACAGCATGAACGGCACGCCTTCCCGATCATTCAGCCGCCCGATGGTGACGCCAAACCACTTCAGGTGCTCAAGTGACGGAACATGAGGTTGCGTAAAAACGATCTTGGAGAGCAATTCTCGTGACTTTGGGCCTTGCAACGCGACATTGACCAAGGTCTCGCTTAAGTCCTGCACGCGAACCTGAAGGCTGTGTTGGTCGGCAAGCGCCTCTATGCGCCGGGCGCTTTCTTCGGACCCGCAACACCAGCGGAACAGTTGAGGCCCAAGCCGAAACAACGTGCCATCGTCGACGACGGCTCCTGTTTCGTCACACATCAAGGCATAGGTCGCCCGCCATTGTGCCAACCGGGACAAATCCCGCGTAAGGAGTTGCTGCAACAGGCGCTCCGCATCGGGTCCGACAATGTCGTACTTCCGGAGGCTGCTCATATCTTGCAGGGTGACCTTTTCCCGGCACGCCCAGTACTCACCGAGTGTGCCGGTTGACGGGTAAGTTGCTGGAACCCACAGGTTTCGCGCTGCAACGAAGTCTGTTGTCAATTCAGAGGTGCGGGTGTGGAAGGCGCTTTCCTTGCTGATTTGCATGACGCTATCCTCTTTTGCCCGGAACCCAATGGCGCGCGAAATGGGCGTGTTGGGTGCATAGATGCGAACGTGTATGTCGGTGGGGTTCCAACCATTGATCGGATCAATGTCATCCGGGCAAGCCGTGGACACGCAGATCAGGTCTTCCAGGGCGCGCATCACCACGTAATCACCCGGCCGGGAAAAGCTTTCTTCGGTCAGGATCTGGTGCGAGTGCGGATCGATCCACGTGTTCCAGAAGAAATTGATGGCCGGCCAGGCCGACCTTCTTTGAACACCGTAGCCCGACATCGCGTCCGAGATATTGTCCGAGCAATTTACATGCCCGGGGAACCCTCGGTCTTCATATCCGCGTGCAGTGCAAGCCAGGCCGAATGTATCGTGGCGACCGCACGTGTCCTGAACCACCTGCAAAAGTGGGCGCGTATTGTGATCGAAGAACTTATCCAGAAGACCGGGTCTCGGGTAAGCGTGCCGGACCATGGAACGTGTCGCGGTACTGTCGATCAGAACTTCAAACCCGCGATCAAGTTCGTCCTTCCGGAACGCCATGAAGTCGGAACACTGCTGGCCTTCGATATCTATGATTTGGACGAACTGTCCTCGGTGCACCTCATAGGCACGGGCTGTCCCCCGCGACACCGTGAACTCGTCGACGGTTTTGCCGAGCGGTTCTGGAAGCGTGACCGACAAATTCTCACGATCTACGCAAATACTGACATGCTCATGCGAACGACCCGCAACTATATCGTGCGGGCTGGACGGCAGAACCGCCCAAACGGTGCAGTCCGTATGTGCCTTGAAAACTCCAGCGCCTTGGACCGAACCAACGGCCACCTTCACGCCCTGGATGTCGACGCCCGTTGCCCTGACCCAGGCAAGAAACGGGCCGTCGTCAAACTCAAGTTCGGACAAGGGACGGCGCTCACTAAGGCCGAGGGCGTTTGGAACACTCTCTCCCTGCGGACCAAACACGACGAAGCCGAAGTCTTTGGCGTCCCCGTCCACGTGCAAGAGTTGCCCCGCACTCAGCTTCAGCTGCACCGCTCCTCTCGGGAGCAGATGATGATGGTGTTGAGCGGAGTCCGAAGGGAAGCCGGGGAACGCCCTGTAAGGCGAAGATGACCCGACATTGCAAAAATCGAAAAGCAGTTCCCCCAGAGGCATCAGCGGCCACTTTCTTGCAATGTAACGCGTTACATCCTGTATGTAACCGGTTACTTGAGTCAATCTTTTCATGTAGATGTCGCCTAAGATGCTTGGTCAGGTCAAAAAACGATCCAATTTGCGAGATGTTGCCTCCCGATCAGGCGTCTCGGTGGCGACGGTTAGTCGAGTGTTGAATGCGCCAGATAAAGTGGCCGCTGAAACACGGGATCGCGTGCAAAAGGCAATCGCTGACCTGAAATTTGTTCCATCTGCCGCGGCAAGGGCAATGAACCGTGGCAACTCGGGGATGGTGGCAGCGTTGCTTCCGACGCTGGACAACGCGATTTACGCGCGTGTTGTGGATGGATTGGAGGCCCGCTTTCGGGCGGACCAGCTATCGCTCATTGTTGCCCAAACAGGGGAAGACCCCGAGATTGAATCGGAACGCGCCAGACAGATGATTGATATCGGCGCCGAGGCGTTGATCGTTGTCGGGATCGCTCATAGCCAGAGTCTTTATGACTTGATTGAGCGCTCTCAGCGCCCAATCGTGGCGGTCTCTTACTACGATGCGACCAGTGACATACCGACCATTGGTTATGACAACTGGAAAGCGGCTTCAGTGGCCGCAGAACATCTGGCCGCCCTCGGTCATCGGCAGGTCGCGGTTTTGCACGGGCCCGTGGCACAGAACGACCGGATGCGTCGGCGCCGCCAAGCCTTGGAACAGCAGGATTTCGGCATCGATTTCACCTTTTGCGAAGTCGAGCTGACCATGGAAGGTGGCCAGCACGGGGTCGACAGGGTCCGTGAGACGCGTCCTAACGCGACAGCAGTCCTGTGTTTCTCTGACGTGATCGCACATGGTGCGCTTCACCGACTGAATTCACTTGGGCTTTCTGTCCCCGAGGATGTCTCAATCATGGGTATGGAGGATTTGCCTGCGTCGAGTTTCACCTTCCCGGCGCTCACCAGCGTAAAACTGAGTGTGGAACAGATGGGTGTTCTCTCCGCTGAAGCAATCATCTCTTGGCTGCGTACGGAACAGCGGCCGCCATCGGTGGACCTCTCTGTTGAATTGGCGCCGCGCGGGTCGACGTCACACCCAAGGCTTTAGCCTTTCGGCGCAACCCGTCCTCTTCGAGCGCTCACACTTCTTTTAACTGCGTTGCAGGCGGTGCCGAGGCTGCCCATATGCCACCGCATGAAGATCCTTCTTGCAGAAGATGACACAACGTCCGGTGATTACGTCCGTAACGCGTTGATCGAGAACGGCTTCGTCGTTGATTGGGTGACGGATGGGCGAGAGGCGCTGACCCATTGTCTGTACAACCATGTCGACCTTCTCATAACCGACAGGATGATGCCGGGCATGGATGGCCTTTCGCTTGTGAAGTCTTTGCGGTCGGCGCATGTTGACGCCCCTGTCATCTTCCTGACAGCAATGTCCGACGTACAGGACCGCGTGGATGGGTTAATGTCGGGAGGCGACGACTATGTCGTGAAACCCTTTCATTTCTCCGAGTTACTGGCCCGCATCTCGGCTCTTGCGAGACGCCCGAAAGCACAAGAACAATGCACGGTTCTGACAGTCCACGATCTGACACTCGACTTGTTGCAACGTTCGGCTGAGCGGCAAGGCAATATGATCCCGCTCCACAATCGGGAGTTTACGTTGCTCAGCTTGCTGATGGAAAACGCAGGCCGGGTTATCAGCCGGACGTTGATCTTGGAACGGGTCTGGGACTTCAATTTTGATCCTGGAACCACCGTCGTTGAAACGCACATCAGCAAGTTGCGGCAAAAGATCGATCGACCGTTTGATGTTCCGTTGCTGCATACGATGCGCGGTATGGGTTACGTCATTCGTGCGCCTCACTAGCCTCATCCGCAGCGAGCCTTTCAGGGCAGCCAGTCGTGTGCTGTTGGTTTTCCTTGTGCTGTACTCTATTGGGTGCTGGGCTTTGATCAAGTCGGTGGAAACGACACTCCTCGACGACCTGCGGTCTCGGGTTCAAGGCGAGACAGAATTACTCAGCCAGATATACCGTGATGAAGGAAGACGAGGGCTGGTTGAGGCCATTGAGCGACTTGGGAGTACCGCCCCTGGTCGTGCATACGGTCTTTTCGATGATCGCCGGCTAAGCCTTACGGGACCGATTTCGTCGCAACCTGACTTCTTGGGCTTCGACACACGCGAACTGAATGTTTTGAGCGGGGGGCAAGTGGCGGGGCGATACGTTTTGTGGGTCGATCAAATTGACGCGTTGACGCTGGTGGTGGGGCGAAACGATGACTTGATTTCGGAAGCGCGGCAACGTCTTGTTTTCGGCTTTACGGGCTTTGGCCTGCTCTTGGCATTTTTCACCCTTGCCTTGGGACTTTGGGCGGCCCGCAGGTCTCAGCAGCGCTTGGATCAAATGGAACGTGTTCTGAATGGTGTGTCCAAGGGCGATCTGGCGGCACGTGTGCCGCTTGGCACCCGAAACGACCAGTTTGATCGCGTGTCTCGCCGTATGAACAGCAACCTAGGTCAGCTCGAACGTTTGGTCTCAAGTGTGAAGTCAACAGCAACGGCCATTGCCCATGACCTAAAAACCCCATTGTCGCATGCTCAACTGGCCATGCAGGAGGCAGCCGATGCGGCAGCGTCTGACCCGACCGTACAAGACAAGGTTGGAGCGGCCCTTGCAGCAACCGACGATCTCAACCGATTGTTCGAGACAATCCTGCGACTTTCCCGCATCCAAGCGACAACCGACCGAAGTCATTTTGGGCCTACCTCCCTCAGGGACATCGCCGAGCACGCGGTTAGCTTTTTTGGACCGCTTGCCGAAGACCAAGGACAGTCGCTTACATGTGTCGGCTCTGACGCCACAGTACAGGCGGACAAGGACATGGTGCAGCAGGCGGTCGTAAACCTTGTGCAGAACGCTTGCGTCCATGCCGGCCCTGGTGCTTCGATTGAGGTTGCGGTTCGCGCCGGCAATGCCGCAGCGCACCTCACCGTGTCTGATAACGGCCCTGGTATCCCGAGTGACACGCTTGAGCGCGTATGCGAACCGTTTGCCCGCGGCACCAAAGATCGGGGCACACCTGGGAATGGTTTGGGCTTGTCATTGGTCGCCGCTGTTGCGGAATTGCACGAAGCTGAATTGCAGCTTGAGAATACACCCAAAGGCTTCGCCGCCACGCTGCGCTTTCCGTCGACTTAGAGCCGCTGCCACTGGGCCAGCGCTCCGCCCCTTTCCAAAGTTCAAGAATTTTTAAACCTCGCACCAAGCAGGTTTGAAGCTCGTCATCTACATCTCCGGAAAGCGAACAAACGGAGAGATACAGAATGAGCATCCCCAAGGCTTTGAGCCACTCGGTAATAGCAGCCAGCACAGTTACACTTCTGGGTGCGATGACCACGACAACGGCCCTCGCGGCGAATGAAGGGTTTGTCGAACTTGTTGAAGAGGTCAGCCCGGCGGTTGTCTTCGTTCAGGTTACGACCGGCGGCGCGCCGACCCAGGGCGCAAACAGCCCGTTCAATGATCCGCGCTTTGAGGAGTTCATGGAACGCTTCGGTGACCAGTTTACCCCACGTGGGCAAAGCACCCCGCGGCAAGGTGTTGGTTCCGGATTTATCATTTCAAACGACGGGTTGATTGTGACCAACCACCATGTCGTCGATGGCGCCGAAGATGTCACCGTCAAGCTTGAAGACGGAACGAAACGGAGCGCGGTCATCATCGGGTCCGACCCTCTGACGGACATCGCTCTTCTGGATATTGAAGGCAATGACTATCCCGTGGTCGCCTTCGGGTCATCAGACGAACTGAAGGTCGGGGAAGAGGTGATCGCCGTCGGAAGCCCGTTCGGACTGGGTGGAACAGTCACCTCCGGCATCATCTCGGCAAAGTCACGCAACATCAATTCCGGCCCCTATGACGACTTTCTTCAGACGGACGCCGCCATCAATCGCGGCAACTCGGGTGGGCCGCTGTTCAACATGGATGGTGAAGTCGTGGGTGTGAATACGGCGATCTTCTCTCCCGACGGGGGATCCGTTGGCATCGGTTTCTCCGTTCCATCCGACCTGGTGACCGAGATCGTCGCCGACCTAAAGGACGACGGCGAGATTGAACGAAGCTGGTTGGGTGTACAGATCAAGCCGGTCAGCGACGAGGTTGCCCACGTACTTGGTCTCAAGTCCGGCGAAGGGGTCATGATCGAAGAGGTTGTCGAAGACAGCCCTGCCGATGATGCCGGATTGCAAACGGGGGATGTCATCCTCAAGTTCGGCGAAAGCGAAATCGTTGAATTGCGTGACCTGACCCGCAGTGTCGCGCGCAAGGCGGTCGGCTCCACGCAGGAAGTCGAGGTCTTTCGAGGTGGAACTGAGATCACGATAGAAGTCACGCTCGCAAAACGAGAACAGCAATCCGCATAGCACTATGCGTCGACCACATGGTCCGGAGGCGAAACCAGCCTCTGGACCTTTTTGCATTGTCAGTATCGTCTTTGTTCCGCGCGAAGGGCTGTTAGGTGTTCCAGCCGTTGGCCTGCGCAGGCCAAAACTCACAGATCCATAGATCAAAACTAGATCTTGCCGAAACCGGTTTCGTAACCGAACTTATGATTCGGGAGGAAATCAGTGGACAGTTCACCTGTGAGCTCTGCGCATGCGTATTCGGGCCGGGTCACGATAAGTGACGTGGCCAAAGCGCTTGGCATCGCCAAGGGAACCGTGTCTCGCGCCCTCAACAACTACCCGGACATCTCGGAGACGACGCGACAGCGTGTGCGTCGCAAAGCAGAGCTTATGGGGTATCGTCCCCTTGCTCAGGCGCAGGCCATCCGCACCGGTCGATCACGCGCCATTGGGCTTGTTCTGCAAACGGACATAGCCGGTGCCCAGCGCCCGTTCCTATCCGACTTTCTTGCAGGCGTATCAAAAACGGCCAGCGACGCGTCCTGGACGTTGACTGTTGCCATGTCGGCGGGTGGCGACGAGATGATTTCCACCATGACACGCCTGATCGATGAGCGGAAAGCGGATGGGTTCATAGTCCCGCGCACTTTCTGCATTGATCCGCGGGCAGAACTGCTTCGCCGCCTCAACATTCCATTCGTCCTCTATGGTCGCTTGCAGGACATTGGCGAAAGCGCGTGGTTCGACATTCTGGGTGAAGACGCCATACATGACGCGGTCGTTCGGCTGGCCGAACATGGTCACACCCGGATTGGGTTTATCAATGGCGGTCGGGAATACAATTTCAGCGCGCTGCGCTACGGCGGTTTCAAGCAAGGCATGGCAAAGGTTGGCCTGAAGGTCGATGACGACCTTGTCGTGCACGACGCCATGACGACGGAGGCTGGTGCCGCTTCGACACTGCGTTTGATGCAGCACGCGCAACCGCCGACCGCCATCGTCTTTGCGGTGGATGTCGCTGCCTTGGGTGCATATGCGACCGCAGCAGAGTTGGGGCTGACAATCGGACAAGACCTGTCTGTCATCTCATATGATGGGCTTCCGGAATGTGCATGGGTTCAACCCAAGCTCACGAGCTTTCGCGTGGACAACAAGATGGCCGGCGGTCGCCTGGCCGACCTTCTCATCCGCCATGTGCGGGGTGAAGCGCCGTCGACGCTCCGTGAAACTGCAAAAGCAATGCTTTGGCCCGGGGGCTCTGACGGCCCTCCGTGCCGTACATCATCCGACATCGCTCGTCACGTCAGAGCGCTTCGGAACTGACACTCATGTGAACCAATGGGAGGAATAGCATGACACGACTTATGACAACCACGGCCCTCAGCCTGATGCTGACAGCGACCGGCGCGCTGGCAGACATTCGGTTCTGGACCACTGAAAACCAACCGGAACGGCTGGCCAAGCAAGAAGCAACGGCGGCTGCATTTGAAGCCGAAACGGGCATTTCGGTCGAAGTAATCCCGGTCGAAGAATCCGACTTGGGCACACGCGCGACCGCTGCGTTTGCAGCCGGTGATCTGCCGGATGTGATCTACTATCCGCTGCAATATGCGTTGCCATGGACGGAGGCTGGCATTCTCGATTCCGAAGCCGCGACCGAAGTTGTTAACGCACTGGGCGTTGAAACTTTCGCACCCGGCCCGCTTTCGATGGCCGCAACAGAAGATGGTTGGGCTGGCGTGCCGGTTGACGGCTGGACGCAGATGATCGTCTACCGGAAGGACCTTTTTGAAGAGAAGGGCCTGGAGCCGCCGACAAGCTTTGCCAATGTTCAAGCGGCCATCGATGCGCTTCACAATCCACCCGAGATGTTCGGTTTCGTTGCGCCCACAAAGGTCGACGAAGGGTACATGAGCCAGGTGCTGGAGCACATCCTTCTGGCCAACGGCGTCTCGCCAGTTGACGCGAACGGGTTCGCTCCGCTGGACGAAGCCAAGACCACAGAAGTTCTCGACTTCTACAAATCCATTGCGGAAGCGTCACCACCGGGCGAGCTCTTCTGGGATCAATCCCGGACGGTGTATTTCGCAGGCCAGACGGCCATGATCATCTGGTCACCGTTCATCTTGGATGAACTGGCCGGTTTGCGTGACAGCGCTCCGCCGACGATCAATGATGATCCGACAACCCGCGATCTTGCCGCTGCAACAGGCATTGTGACCAACTTTGCCGGACCTTCCAATGCGGACGGCGCGGCTTGGGCAGACTCGCGTTACTTCGGCATAACAGCGGATGCTGATATCGATGCGGCGCAGCAATTCGTACAGTTTGCCATGGACGCAGGCTATACGGACACATTGTCCATTGCACCCGAAGGCAAGTTCCCTGTTCGCCGTGGTACGTCCGACAATCCAACGGCATTCGTGGATGCCTGGGCGCAGCTCGACGTGGGTGTGGATCGGAAAGCACCGCTGGGGGATCTCTACGCCGCTGAAATGATCGAAGAGATCGTTGGCGGTTTGGATGTTGGCAAGCGCTGGGGCGTTGAAGAAGGTCAACTCGCGGCGGCGTCGAAGATGATCAACAGCCAGGTGATCAACCGGGTGTTCCGCGAGTACTTCGACGGCACCATTTCGGCGTCTGATGCAGTGGCCCGGATGAACGACGAACTGTCGGCCATCGAATAAGCCTTGTGCCCGGGGCGCGCATTGCGCCCCGGCTTTCCCTGGGAGGCACCCATGACAACCGCGACACCGCCCACCGGTACCGGCCCGCTTGGCAAACGCGAGGCGCGGCTGGCATGGGGCTTGCTTTTCCCAACGATTGCCATCGTTTCGATGGTCGTGGTCCTGCCGCTGCTTGCGATTTTCTGGATCAGCGTGAAGCCGATTGGCCTCGCCGACTTGCGGCCACCGGCACCTGTTGTACGGGAGGCCCTTCGCGGGTCGGATGACAACCTGCGTATTCAATACCGCGTCAGAAACTCCAGCCAGGAAGAACTGGTCAGCGGTGTCACGCTGTCTGATGTTCTGCCGGACGGGATTGAAGTTCTAAGTGCCGACCCTCGCTGTGTTATCGGCTCGGGCGCAATCAACTGCGATCTGGGGGACCTCGACGGTGGGGAGCGCGATGAGGTGGAGATCTTTGTCGCGACCGATGACGAGGACGCGGCAGAAGAAGCGGTCGAGTCCTCTCTGCCTGCAATGACAGGGTCCGGAAACAACATCCTCACAAACTTCGAGTTTACCGGCGAGAACTTTGCACGTGTTTTTGATGGCAGCGAGTTCTGGACGGTCCTTTGGGTGACGCTGTTCTACACGGTCTTTGGCACGATTGGCGCGTTGCTTTTCGGCCTTTTTGCTGCGCTGCTTCTGAACAAGGAATTCAAAGGGCAGGGCATCCTTAGAGGATTGTATTTATTCCCTTATGTCGCGCCGATCATTGCGGTCGCTTTTGCGTGGATCATCCTTTTTGACCCCTTTTCAGGATCGGTGAATGCCTTGCTTGTGCAGATGGGCGTTACCGACGAGGCGATCAATTTCTTCGGGGAACGCCCGCTGGCGCTGATCATGGTCACGGTCTTTGAGATCTGGCGTTACTTCCCGCTCTCCTTCCTGTTCATCCTTGCGCGGATGCAATCGATCGACTCTGACATGTACGAGGCAGCCGATATGGATGGGGCCTCGCCCTTCCAGAAATTCTGGTACCTATCGGTTCCGCAACTTCTTGGAATCCTAAGTGTTTTGTTCCTTCTGAGGTTCATTTGGACCTTCAACAAGTTCGATGACATTTTCCTTTTGACCGGCGGCAACGCCGGGACGCGAACGCTGACCGTGAATGTTTATGAACAGGCGTTTGCTGTCTCGAACATAGGGGCAGGGGCCGCCGTTGCGGTGGTGATTTTCTGCTGCTTGCTGGCGTTCTCGTTCCTCTTCTTCCGCTTCATCAGCCGGGAGGAGGGGCTATGAAAGCCAACGTCGGTATCACGTCGGTATTGCGTCGGTATTGCGTCGGTGCCTGCACTGACATCCGGGAGGGCTGGGCATGAGCGGTCTTCGCTTTGGATACGTTGCCGGTCCACTCATCGGGGCGCTCTGGACCTTCCTGATGGCCATCGTTGCCTGCGTGGTGATGAGCTTCGCGACGGGTGAGGGGCTGCGCCCTGTCTTGATCCCCAGCCTCGTCTTTGGCGCATGGCTCGGCTTCGTCTGGTTGCCGGATGGTGGCCGCACGCGTGGTGAGCGCATTCTTTGGAGTGCGGCTTTGGCTATATTGCCCGCCCTCGCCTTCCTGCTGCTAAAGCCCGCCATTGTCGGTGCCGAAAACACCAGCACAACGACCCTTGTGATGGCGTGGGTCGCTTTCGCGGTTGCATCGGCCTGGCCCTTGGAAGTCATGCTTAGGCCGTTGCCGTTCAAGGCGGCCACGCGACATGAGTTTGAAGATGCCGTGATCCGGTTCTTCACCGGTTTTGGATACGTGTTCTTCACGGCAATTGTCGCCATCCCGTTTTACGTGATGGTTATGACAAGCCTGAAGAACCAGGCTCAGCTTTTGCAGAACCCGCTCGATTTCTCGATTGACCTGAGCCAGGGCTGGGGCTTGTTCCGGAGCTATCAGGAACTTTTCGCCGATTTCAACTTCGGCTCTTACCTCTGGACGTCTTTCTATGTCTCGGTCATCACCGTGTTTTTGACGCTCCTTTTCAGTGTGCCCGGCGCCTATGCGGTGGCCCGGCTGCGGTTCAAGGGACAGAAGGCGTTCTCCCGGTCGATCCTCTTGATCTACATGGTGCCGATGATCGTTCTGGCACTACCGATCTATATCGCCTTCTCCATGACCGGTCTTCGCAACACGGTTGTCGGACTTGTGCTGATTTATCCCGTCACGACGATACCGGTCGCGCTTTACATGCTGCAGGGCTACTTCCGCGGCCTTCCAGCCGAGGTCGAAGAAGCCGGTTTGATGGATGGTCTCAATCGATTGCAAGTGATCTGGAAGATCACGTTGCCACTGGCATTGCCCGCTTTGGCGAGTGTTAGTCTCTATGTTTTCATGATCGCGTGGAACGAGTTCCTTCTGGCGTTCATGCTTCTCGACGATCCGTCGATCTTCACACTGACGCGCGGGATCGCGTCGCTCAACTCATCTGAAATTCCGCGGCAACACCTGATGGCAGGCTCCGTGATTGCAACTGTGCCGATCATGATCCTGTTCCTTGGGCTAGAGCGGTTCATGACCAAAGGTCTGACGGCAGGGAGCGTCAAAGGATGACCACAATGAACCACATTGAACGTGACGAACAGGCCCGTGCCATTCTGCGTGGCAATGATCGGGGCGGCTATACTGTGCCGACTGCGGGACTGTATCCCTATCAATGGAACTGGGATTCGGCGTTTACTGCCTGGGGGCTGGCGACCTTCGATACAGAACGCGCCTGGGCCGAGATCGAAACGCTGATGTCGGGTCAATGGCCCTCTGGCATGGTTCCCCACATTCTGTTCCACCAACCTGATCCAGGCTATTTTCCCGGAGCAGATGTATGGGGCGCGGATCATGGTCCGGTGCCCTCATCGGGGATCAGCCAGCCACCTGTCGCGGCCACGATGCTTCGCACTGTGTTTGAGAGTGACCCTAATGCGGAGCGCCTGCGTCCGCTTGTCCAGAAGCTGAAAGCCTGGCACCGCTGGTTCATGGATTGGCGCAGTCACGAAGGCGCGATCTTCATCACGCACCCTTGGGAAGCGGGTCGAGATAATGCGCCGGACTGGGACACAGCCATGGCGGCCATCGATCCCGTTGGCGTTGGAGACTATACACGGCGTGACACAAGCCATGTCGACCCTTCCATGCGGCCCACCAAGGACGAGTACGACCGGTACGTGTGGCTTGTGCAGCAAGGCCGGAAGGCGCAGTGGATTGACGCTGAACTTGCGGGCTCAATGCCGCTCAGGGTCGCTGACCCGACCACGACATTCATTCTTTTACGCGCCAATCGTGACCTGACCGAGTTGGCGAAAGCCGTGAATGAAGACACGCGCGAACTGGAGCAATGGACAGCCACCTTGCGCAAGGGCGCAGCCCGGCTGCGGAACCCGGAACTGGGCGTCTTCGATGCGATTGATCTGAGCACTGGCAAACACACTGGAAACGTCTCTAACGCGTCGTATTTGTGCTGGTATGCCGGTGTCGATGACGGGACGATGTTGGCCCATCTCGATGCAGCGTTTTCCATCTGCCGTTACCCGGTTCCGAGCCATCCGGCGGGAACGGAGCTTTTCGACTCCAAACGGTACTGGCGTGGTCCGACCTGGGCCTTCATGAACTCGATGATTGGTCGGGGCCTTCGCGATATGGGGCATGACGACTTTGCCGATGAGTTGCGCGACAGAAGCCGGGACCTGATCGCGGAGCATGGATTTGCCGAGTATTTCGACCCGCTCACAGGCGAACCTGCTGGCGGCGGTATGTTTAGTTGGACGGCGGCCGTCTGGTTGGCGTGGGCCAGCCCCAGCGCAGAGGGGGTTTGAGCTATGGGTGCGATTACGCTTGAGGCTGTCGAAAAATGGTATGGCGACCTACAGGTCATCAAAGGCATTGATCTGCAGATTGAGGAAGGCGAGTTCGTCGTTTTCGTTGGACCGTCAGGCTGTGGGAAGTCGACGCTTTTGCGCATGATCGGCGGTCTCGAAGAAATCAGCCGGGGCAGGCTGCTGATCGATGGAGACGACAAAACAGCCGATCCGCCATCCAAGCGCGGGCTCACGATGGTTTTCCAATCCTACGCGCTCTATCCGCATATGTCGGTGCGCGACAACATGGGGTTTTCGTTGAAGACGGCCGGACGCCCGAAGGCTGAAATCAACGAGAAGGTCGAGGCGGCCGCAAAGGTGCTGAAGCTGGAGCCCTATTTGGATCGGCGCCCCAAGGCCCTGTCCGGTGGTCAACGCCAGCGTGTTGCCATCGGACGGTCCATTGTAAGGGACCCGACCGCGTTCCTTTTTGATGAACCCTTGTCCAATCTCGATGCTGCCCTGCGGGTTGAGACCCGATACGAGATCGCCAAGCTGCATCAGTCTTTGAACCGGACGATGATCTACGTGACGCATGATCAGGTGGAGGCCATGACGCTGGCGGACCGGATCGTTGTTCTCGAGTTCGGGGTGATCGCTCAGGTTGGGACGCCGCGAGAGCTCTATGAAAACCCGGCCAACCTGTTCGTGGCTGAATTCATCGGCAGTCCGAAAATGAATATCCTCGATGTCTCAGATGCGTTGCGCCTTCAGGACACCCGAGGTGCCGCCAAGGTTGGTATCAGGCCCGAGCATATTGAGATTGCTGCCGTGGGCGAAGGGTTCCTCGATGGGACGATCGACGTCATGGAGTATCTTGGCGCGGATACGTTTCTGATCATCGATGCCGGGGCAGCGGGGCAACTGACTGTGCGGACCGATGGAAACACATCACTGAAGGAAGGTGAAAAGATCGGGTTACAGGCCCCAGCCGAGCAGTTCCACTTCTTTGGCGCAGACGGCCTGGCGATCTGACGCCGTTGCGTTTTCAACACGTCAGAAACCTAAACGCTTTAAGTCCGGGATATGCGAAGCGCCAGAAACAGGGTAGGCTTCGCAAAAAAGCTTTGGGCTAAGAGATGAGAGCAGTATCAAGACGGGTCTTTCTGGCCGCCGCGTGCGCGGTGTTGGCTGGGTGTTCATCGAAGTTTCGAACGTATCGTGGGCCGGAAGTCACTAAGATCATTGTCTTCAAAAGTGCGCGCTACATGCATCTTATGCATGGGACCACGGTTTTGCGCTCCTTCCGGATCGATCTTGGCTTCGAACCTAAGGGGCATAAGCAAATCGAAGGCGACGGGCGCACACCGGAAGGGTTGTACTATATCGACCGCCGCAATCCGGACAGCGACTTTCACCTGTCACTTGGCATCAGTTATCCGAACACACGCGATGTGGCACGCGCACAGAAACTCGGGAAGTCACCAGGTGGGGACATCTTCATTCATGGTCGGGGCAACCCAGTGCAACGCCTCATCCGGGATTGGACATGGGGATGCATTGCCGTGACGAATGACGAGATGGAAGAGATTTACTCCATGGTGCGCACAGGAACGCCAATAGCGATCTACCGTTAACGGCAGGCTCTACGCTTCAGAAAGTTATGCGGCTGCGGGCGAACTGTCTGGCTGAAGCAAGACGAGCAATCTGGACATGTTGACGCCGATCAACCCGGTTTCTTCATAGTACCGCAGATCGTCCTCAAGCGCGTGGAGCTGGTCATCTGACAGTGTTCGGGTCGACGTCAGTAGCGTGTCATAGGAACGAGACGTCCCTACTTTGGTCAATTGACACTCTGGGGCTGACCGGGATGTCTTCAAAGTTTCCGTCATGTTGTCACCGCATTCTAAAATACCACACCGGCGCATCTGAGATGACATGATGGCCAGGCGTTTTGCGACCTCCCTGGATAAGTGCCTTTGAAAAGAAACACTTACCAGATCAGACGCATACACTCACTTCACATCCCTAATTATTCACATTCATCAGGCATAAATATGGCTAATGGCTCTCAAATTGATGCCAATTCAGGTTAAGCCGATCCCGTCCGGTCAGACTGTTTCGCGTCTCGAAACCAGCGGTTAAAGATTGTCATCAGCTGCTGCCGGTGCGTCCTGGTTGGCCCGTCACCAACGTCCACCAGATCTTACCGGATGATTCCTGGAACCATGCGAACCCAAGGTCTCGGGCGCGTGGGTCGAGGATGACTTCGCGGGTCTCCGGAGAACCCATCCATGCAGCGAGCGTTTCCAATTCCGTTTCGAACGTCTCAGAAATGTTCTCACCGATGAGACGGCCCCGATACCCAACGCGCGTGACCCGGTCGATCGGGCTGGAGCCGTCAGAACCGAAATGCCATGGCCGGTTCTGGACCGACATGTCGCGCGCATGCGTTTTTGCGGCAGCCGTCAGCTCGGAATTCAGACGAACTGGGGCGGCGCCGCGGGCTTCGCGCAGCGCATTGACACCGTCCAGCATACGAAACTGGATTTCGGCAGTGTCACCGCTTTTGATCCGGTAGATCTGCGGCAAAGGACGCCCGTCCGGGCCGAATCGGGGCTCAGGTGTCGAGCATGCAGCAAGGGCAGCAAGCGCGACAAAGATGAGGGAAAAGCGCAACATATCAGCCTATTTGTGGTCCGTTCGCGACAGCCTTACAGCCAAGTTAGGCATGGTTCAAACCAGATCGGCGAACAAACGCTTCTGTGAATTGCGAGTTGTGACCTGTTTCCCTATGGTCTGCTCGGATCGAATAATTCTTCGGAGGCATGGCCCGTGTCTGGTAAGTATGCACCTTTTTTCAACCGCCGTTTGTTTTTGAGCGGTTCACTTGCGGCGGCCGCAGTTCCCGCTTTTGCACAAAGTAACGGTGAGACCGTCGAGTATCGCTCAAAGATCGGTAGCGTGCGCCGGAATGCATCAAGCTTCCGCGCTCTCGATTGGGAGCCGTATTTTGACAATACGAGCGGCGGTGCAATCCTGGTGGATATATCATCGCGCGCGTTGCACTACTGGAGCCCCGACCGCTCGGTATACAAACTGTACCCGACCAGCGTGCCCCTGTCTGAAGACCTCACGCGTCGGGGACGTACGCGCATCACAAAGAAAGTCGAAGGACCGTCCTGGCGCCCAACGCCCGCGATGAAAAAGCGCAATCCCGATTGGCCTGACTTTGTCGGGCCCGGACCAGATAACCCGCTTGGAACGCACGCTCTGCACTTGAGCTGGACATACTACCGCATTCACGGGACCCACGACACACGCAAGATCGGGCGTCGGTCGTCCAATGGCTGCATCGGACTTTATAACGAGCACATCTCAGAGCTTTACGCACTTTCTCGCGTAGGCGCGCAGGTTCTGCTCATCTGACGAGATTCGCTTGTAACGTGAGTGAATTTGGAAACGGTCGGCGCTGGAGTGCACCGACCGTTTCTTTCTTTGTCACACAAGTCGCAACGCATTCGCCGAATAAGGCACGATTATGTCCAATTTGGGCGAAAACGGGGCAGGAAGGACTAAATCACCTGATCTTTCGGATCAGCGGCGCTAAAAAGAATGCGTTACTTGTTTGAAAGGTGAAACGGTGCCCCACATGCGTATTCTTCTTGCCCTGATGTTTGTCATGCCCATCATGGCCTTCGCTCTGATCCAGAACGGTTCGACAACCATCACGCCATACTTGATGGCAATGGGCGTGACTGCGTTTGTCGTGCAGCTTTACATTGAGCGGCGCAAGGCCCGGGCTTAAGCAGCCCAGCCTCGCAGGCTTTCCTCGATCGCTTCGCTGAGCGCCTCGATATGCGCGTCGTCATCGTTCAGGCAGGGGATGTAAAGGAAGTCTTCTCCGCCCGCCTCCTCGAAGCTTTCCTTGATCTCTTCGTTGATCTCTTCGAGGGTTTCGATGCAATCGGCTGAAAAGGCCGGTGCGCAGACCGCGATGTTTTTCTTGCCGTCTTCGGCCAGGCGCGCGACTTCATCAACCGTGTAGGGTTTGAGCCATTCTTCGGGGCCGAAGCGCGACTGGAACGTGGTCACGATGTCTGTGTCCTGCCATCCAAGGCGTTCTTTCAGCAAACGCGTCGTTTTCTGGCACTGGCAGTGATAGGGATCGCCTTCCAACAGATACCGTTTCGGCACGCCGTGGTAAGAACACACCAGGATGTCGGGTTTCTTTTCGGCCGCCGCGTAGGCGCGTTCGATCGATTGTGCGAGCGCTTCAATATAGGACGGGCGCGCGAAATAGGCGGGCACCGTGCGGACTTCAGGCACCCATTTCTCGTCAATCAGTGCACGGAAGAACTGATCGTTGGCGGTCGCAGTGGTTGCGCCGGCGTATTGCGGGTACAGCGGGAAGAACAGGATCTTCCGGCACCCTTGCTCTACCAAAGCGCGGACCTTGGACTTGGTGGACGGATTGCCGTAGCGCATGCAGAAATCAACGACCACTCTGTCGCCATAGCGCTGTTCCATTGATGTTTTGATCTTGGCTGTCTGGGCCTTGGTGATCGTCATCAACGGGCTCTCACCCTCATCCTCGTTCCAGATCGACTTATAAGCTGCGCCGGATGTGAACGGACGCTTGGTCAGGATGATCAACTGCAACAGCGGCTGCCAAACCCAGGGCGAGTAGTCAATGACACGCCGGTCGGAGAGGAATTCGTTCAGGTAACGACGCATCGACCAATAGTCATAGCCATCCGGCGTTCCGAGGTTGGCAAGCAATATGCCAACTTTTTCACGCGGTACGGCAGGGTGGTCTGTAGGCAGATGTGTCTTGCTGTCGTTCATGTTCTTGGCGTCGAGCATAACGCATGTTCCTTTCCGCGCGATAGCGGGGACTTAATCGGTTCTTCTGCAAGGTCAACGCGTCACTCGCGCTCCAATGGTGTCTCGGAGACGCCGAGCGCGTCGGCAAGGCGTGCCTTTGCTGTGCCCGGGCGCAGTGGTTGAGGCTGGCTTTCATCCGGCGCCCATCCGGTTAGGAAAACCAGCTCGAATGACGCGATCAGGTATCCGTCCTCTGAAAAGCGGTCCAAGTAAAGCTCTTCGACATGGTCAAAGAAGTGCTTTGGGAGGTGCGCGCGATGGCGTGCTGCAAGAGCGTTGGTTTCGCCCATGCCCCGCAGATCACTGACGAGTTTTTTCAAGCTAGGGTAACGGACTTTCAGCTTTCGACTGTCTGCCACGGGCAGAGCAAGCCCACCACGGTGCAGCAAAGCGCCAAAGTCACGCAGGTCGGCCATCGGAACAACGCGAGGCGACAACCCTCCGGTGAGGCGTGTTTCGGTTTCGGCAAGGACAGCGCGCAACTCTTGCAGTGTGGAGCCGCCAAACAAGACCGCGATGAACAGCCCATCCGGTTTCAAGGCCATGCGCGATTGTACGATCTGTCCAACGGGGTCATCCGCCCAGTGCAGTCCAAAAAGATGCAGGACAAGATCGTGATGGTTCACCGGAAGATTGAGGTTGTTGGTGTCACTCAAAGCACCGGAACCGGGAAACATCCGACGAAACGGTTCTGTAACATGTCCCACGAGGACCGGCTCATTATACGATTTGTTAACCTCAGCCAGTCTTTCCTCAATCTCGAACGCCGCTTCTTCGTGCAGAAACAGCGACGGTTGTTTGATCGCACGGGCCCGGTGGTGATCCAGAGCAACGCGATCAGTCAGTATGGGTGTCTCAGCCATGATCTGGCGGAAAGTAGGTAGAGATGCAGCAATTGCAACGTGCGCTTTCACTCCTGTACCCGGATCAGTGTATTCTGTGTGAAGCGCGCGTGGACCAGCACGGCGGCCTCTGCGGCTCGTGTTGGAGCCAGATGCCGTTTCTAACCGGTTTGGTTTGCCATACCTGCGGTGTTTCCTTGCCCGGGACAGAGACCCATCATGTTCTTTGCGACGATTGCCTTGCCACGCCCCGGCCTTGGGAAGCCGGTCGTGCGGCACTGACCTATCAAGATGCTGCGCGCCGTGTCGTTCTTTCTTTCAAGCACGCGGATAGGCTTGATCTGGCGCCTGCTTGCGCTGCCTGGATGGTGCAGGCAGGCCAGGAAATTCTCAGCGATGACACCTTGATAGTACCGGTTCCTGCGCACTGGTCGCGGTTGGTCAAGCGGCGGTACAATCAGGCCGTAGAGCTGTCTCGCGGCATCGCACGTAAGACCGGTTTGGACTTTGCGCCTGACGCATTGAGGCGGACAAAACGAACGCCCACGCAGGATGGCAAGACAGTTGAAGAACGGTTCGCCAACCTTCGCGGCGCATTTGAAGTGTCTTCCAAAGGTTTGAAGCGCGTACGTGGCCGCAAGATTTGCCTGGTGGATGATGTGATGACGTCAGGCGCCACGCTTTCAGTTGCGACCAACGTTTTGTATGAGGCCGGTGCAGAGCAGGTTTGCACCCTGGTGCTGGCGCGGGTTGAGAAAGCACCCTAAGTATACGGGCGAAACCAAGGAGCGCCCGATGAAACAGGTTGAGATCTACACGTCGCCGTTGTGCGGCTATTGTCATGCCGCAAAACGTTTGCTGTCGCAAAAGGGTGTGAGTTTCGCAGAAATCGATGTGTCGCGTGACCGCGAGAGACGCGAGGAGATGATGGCGCGCGCGCATGGCCGGCATACGGTGCCGCAAATTTTCGTCGGTGAAACGCATGTGGGCGGGTATGACGATCTTTCCGCTTTAGAACGTGAAGGCAAGCTCGACCCGCTTTTGGCCGCCTGATCCGCGTGCGCGTTGGCCTCATCCAGATGACAAGCTCGGACAACCCGTCCGAGAACCTTGAGAAAACCGTTGCGCTGGTGCACGAAGCGGCCGCGATGGGTGCGCGGTTTGTGCTGACGCCGGAGGTCACCAATTGCGTCTCCGCAAGCCGAACGCACCAGAACGAGGTTCTTCGATGCGAGGCGGAAGACGCCACGCTTCCGGCGCTTTGCCAACTGGCCGCGGCGCGGGGTATCTGGCTTCTGATCGGATCGCTTGCCCTCAAATCGGACGGTGATGCGCGATTTGTGAACCGGTCGTATCTCATAGCGCCAACCGGGGAAATCACTGCGCGTTACGACAAGATGCACATGTTCGATGTGACGCTGTCAGAGACAGAAACCTATCGTGAAAGCGATGGGTACAAACCGGGCGAACACGCTGTTGTTGCAAAGCTTGATGGCGTGCAGGTTGGATTGTCGATCTGTTATGATGTGCGCTTTCCATATCTTTACCGCGATCTTGCGCAACAGGGGACCGCAATTCTGACGGTTCCGTCTGCCTTCTCGCCCGACACCGGCCCGGCCCATTGGGAAGTTCTTCTGCGCGCCCGCGCCATTGAGACGGGCAGTTTTGTCTTGGCACCGGCTCAGACAGGTGCGCACAGCGCGGTCCGTGGACGGGCGCGTCGAACCTGGGGGCATTCCCTCGCCATTGATCCTTGGGGCCGCGTTCTGGCAGATGCAGGCGAAGGGGTTGGAGTAACATGTGTCGATCTCGATCTGTCCTTGGTTGCAGATGTCAGACGGCGTCTTCCGTCGCTGACGCACGATCGAAGCTATCGTATGGTGCAGTATGAGTGATGATGGCACAGTCGATGACGCCCTTGCGGTCGCCTTGTTCAGCGAGTTGTTCGTTGCTGACCAACTGGCCCGTTCGCGTGTCGCCAAGGTGCTTCCAAAAGGCATGGAGCTGAGCCATTTTTCTGTTCTGAACCTGTTGGCGCGCGGCGGAGAGAAATCGCCTGCTGAACTTGCGCGGGCCTTCAACGTGACGCGTGGCGCGATGACCAATACTATCGGCAAGCTGGAATGGGCCGGTTACGTCCATGTCCGCCCGGATTGGGATGACGCACGGCGTAAGTTCGTCTCGGTCAGCCCGGCCGGTATAAAGGCGCGGGATGCAGCCTATAGCGCTGTTACCCCGATACTGGATGACGCGGTGAATGCCATTGGACGCGATAGAGTACGTGCGGCTTTGCCTGTCATCCGCGAACTGCGGCGTTTGCTTACCGGCGAAGAGAAGTCGTGACGTAGTTCACAGACAAGTCGCGGTCGGAGAGGCGCCAACTCCAACTGACAGGATTGAAGACAAACCCCTTGCGATCCACCGGGTCGAGGCCGGCCTTCTCGAGCAGGCTGTACAGTTCGTCCGGTGTGATGAACTTCGACCATTCATGCGTGCCCTTTGGAAGCCAGCGCATCACGTGCTCGGCACCGATGATGGCCATCATATAGCTCTTCGGGTTTCGGTTGATGGTTGAACAGGTCATGAGCCCGCCGGGTTTCAAGAGGGCATGGCAGGCCGTCAGATAGGCCAGGGGATCGGCGACATGTTCCACAACCTCCATGTTCAGGATGGCATCAAAAGCCTCACCTGCGTCTGCAAGCGCCTCGGCTGTAGTGTGTCGGTAATCAATGGTCAGACCCTGTTCTTCGGCATGAACCTGCGCGACTGGGATGTTGCGCTCAGCGGCATCAGCGCCGACCACATCTGCACCCAAACGTGCCATGGGCTCAGAAAGCAGCCCGCCCCCGCACCCGATGTCGAGAATACGAAGGCCTGCAAACGGGGTCTCTCCGGTTAGATCCCTGTCAAACTCAGCGGCAATCTGCGACGTGATGTATTCCAGGCGACATGGATTGAGCATATGCAATGGCTTGAACTTGCCGTTTGGATCCCACCATTCGGCGGCCATCGCCTGAAACTTTTCAATCTCGCCTGCATCAATCGTCGATGTCATTGCAGACATTTGCCGCCCTCGCTTGAATTTCCAACAAAAACGCCGTGTCACATGGCGTGGAGGAGTATATAGGTCGGTCATGGACCGAGCGTCAGATAAAAAGACTGCGTCACAGTTTCTCTACCCGCCGATTGACCCTTTCGATCAGCGGATACTGGATGTGGGCGACGGGCATCGCGTTTATGTTGAGCAATGCGGCAATCCGGATGGTATTCCGGTTGTTGTGCTTCACGGTGGCCCCGGGGGCGGGTGTAGTCCCACCATGCGACGGTACTTCGATCCAAATGCATATAGAGTGGTTTTGTTTGACCAGCGTGGTTGCGGACGATCGCGTCCGCACGCGAGCGTCGAGCACAACACCACATGGCATCTGGTTCGCGACATTGAACTGATCCGCGAAACGTTCGGGATCAAGGATTGGGTGGCTTTCGGTGGTAGCTGGGGGGCGACCTTGGCCCTGATCTATGCCATCGCCCACCCTGAGCGCGTGAATAACCTGGTTCTGCGCAGCGTTTTCTTGATGACCCGCGGCGAACTCGACTGGTTCTACGGGGGCGGGGCCGCGCAGTTCTGGCCTGATGTCTGGCGTGGCTTCACCAACCCAATCCCCGAGGAGGAGCAGGACGACCTGATTGCAGCATATTCAAAGCGCCTTTTCACCGGCGACCGTGCTGCCGAGACAAGATATGCGCGGTCATGGGCGAGTTGGGAGAACTCCCTGGCGTCCATTCGTAACGATGGACCCGTCGGTGACAGCCCGGCGGAGTTTGCGCGGGCGTTTGCGCGGCTGGAAAACCACTACTTTGCGAATCTTGGTTTCCTGGAGTTTGACGGTTGGATCGAAGCCAAACTTGACCGTATCGCCCATATTCCGGGCGTGGTTGTTCAAGGTCGCTACGACATGATTTGCCCGCCCGCTGGCGCATATCGCCTAACACAAGCCTGGAGCGCGGCACGTCTGCGGATTGTCCCCCGTGCAGGCCATGCTTTGAGCGAGCCGGGCATCAGCGCCGAGCTCGTCAAAGCGACAGATGCCATAAAGCTGAACGGGTCCCTATCATACCGTTAAGCGGGGCTTCGCCGAGTTTTGGACTTCGCTTTGTTCTCAATGGTTCGGGTTGTTATCAATTTCCCAACGTCTGCCGATGCGTTGCCGCGGTTTCGCCTTAATTCGCAGATTGGTTGAGTGCCGTGGGGTCGACGCGATGAGGGAACTGGGGAATGCTATCGAGGATTGCAGTCGTGCTGACTGGAGCTGCGCTGTTATTGGCGCTTCCAACCACAGCTGACGCTTGTGCACGTAAAGTGTCCAAGGCTGCCGCACAAACAGTCGTGCCGGCCAGCCGTATCAATCAGAAGCTTCTCGGCGATGCCGTACGCGCCGAAGTGAATTATCATCGCTGCCGCGTGGGGCTTGCGGAGGTGGCAAACGCTGGAACTCCGCTTGCCAAAGAGGCGCGTAATCACAGCCGTTGGATGGCAAAAAGCCAACAGTTGACGCATCGCAGCACGGTGCCCGGCCGCGCTTCACTCAAGCAGCGTATCAAGGCCTCCGGTCTGCCGTTCCGCACCGGGTCTGAGAACATTGGAATGGTGCACAGGTATCAGATCGACAGCCGACGGTTCAAAATCCTGAACGCGAGCCAGTGCAAGTTTTCCACTCAGAAAGGCCAGCCATTGCCCGCGCATTCCTATGCGTCGCTCGCAAGACAGATTGTCGACCTGTGGATGGATTCTCCACCGCATCGCAGGAACATCCTTGACCGCCAGGCAAGGAAGGTCAGCACAGCGGTTGCATTTGATCCCAATGCAAAATACTGCGGCCGCTACTGGCTCACACAGAATTTTATCGGCTAGTCCGAACTCACTCGCTTGACCACCGACCAAGAAACGCCCGGCCTCGCGCCGGGTGTTTTGCTATGCAAGAAGGCCGGGGTTCTCACCCATCTCCAACCCAGGAAAAATGGTAGAGGTCAGTGCGGATTGAGTGACCGGGAAAAGCCCCGCCAACGCCCAGGCCGCATAACGCCTGACATCATCCGTCGGCATCAGGTCACGGTCGCGGTAGAGATCTCCAGAGGCAAGGCCGGGCCAGCGCCCAAGCACACCATTTCCCTTCAAAGCTCCGCCCGCAAAGACGGCCACGCCACCTGTCCCATGATCCGTGCCTTTTGAGCCATTTTCGCGGGCAGTTCGGCCAAACTCGGTCAGGCACAGGACGCAGGTTTTGCTCCAAACTGGTCCCAAATCTTGCTTCAACGTCAAAATTGCAGTGGACAGCTCTCGCAATGCGTTGGGCAAAGTTCGGGCCTGGTTCGCATGCGTGTCCCATCCGTTGATCGAGAAAGCGGCGATGCGTGTTTCTTCCCTAAGGCGGTCGGCTGTGAACTTCGCCAAAGCCTCGGCCCGTGCCGCGCCGCGTGTCGACATCGGGTTGTCGGTCAGGTCGGCGAGCTCCATCGCTTTTTGTGCGGCGTCAGCAAACAGGGGGTCCTGGGCATAGATTTTGGTCAAAAGCAGCTGTGCCTGCGGCGACAGGTTGAGATCGCTGTCCGGCGACCAAGTAGAGACCGGCGCAGACCCCGAGAGCAGTCGTAGTGTTTCGTGACCGACGGCAAATGCAGTTTCTGTGCGTGCCTCGGGCAAAAGGGAAACGACCCGGTTGAGCCATCCATCCGCTCCGAAATCTTCGGTCGCACTCCCTGCCTCGAGAATGTCCTGACCGTCGAAGTGACTGCGTTTGTCCCGGTACGGTGTCGACACGGCATGCGCAAAGCTCAGCTCTCCGGTTTTCCAGAGCGGCGTCAACGGAGCCAGTTCCGGGTGCAGCCCAAAGAAATCGGTCAGCGGCAGAGACCCGGAGAAATCAAAGGACGGGCGATACGACTTCAACAGCCTGTCACCCATGGGGCGCACAACATCCAAACCGTCCATGGCGCCCCGAAGGACGATCACGACAAGCCGGTTGTCGCCAGGAGCGGAGGCCAGGCTGACCGGCGTGACCAACGGGCTTGCGGCCGCTGAACATCCGAGGGCAAGGCCACGCGTAAGGAAGGATCGACGGCTATACATGGCAGGTCTCCTCAGCGGCGGTTGAATTCGGGTGACACAAGGGTGAGTGCCAGGCCTTCGACACGGCTCTCGGCGCCGTTTACGGCGAACTGGAGCGTTGGGGAGGCCGCATCCGCAAGCGCATTGTCCAAAAAGGTCCGGGGATCATGGCTGCCTGCAATCCGTTCTGCAAAGGCTGTCGCCCAACGGATGCGGGCTGCAAGACCGGGCGGTGTGATCCATGATGATGGGTCTTCGTCCCATCCATCTGGGCCCGGTGGGGTGAACAAGTGCTGACCCATCAGGCGTGCAGCACCGAAAACGCCCTGCCGCAGGTCCGCTGGCTTGATCTTCGCCACATCACTTTCGGTTGCGCCAGCGGCACGCAAGGCGGAGACGATGAAGTCAAAAGGCAGCTTGGCTTTTCGGAAGTCCGGAATCCAGGCCTTTTCATCTTCCAACAGCGTAAGATAAAGCGATTTCAGATCACCTTTCGAAGCGAGGTACGTCGCCTTAAGCCGACTGATGAGCGTTGCGTCCTCAACCCCCAGGAAATGGACAACCAACTTACGGCTGAGATGCTCTGCTGTGTCGGGGCGCAAGGCGACGTCAGTCAGCGCCTCTTCGATATGCGAGAGCGTAGTTGTCCGACCCCCATAAGTCTGGCCCAACACAACATGCGGTCCGGGCTCGGAAATGCCTGGGCGGTACACGAAACCTTGCTTGTTCACCGAAAGACCCGTGAGCAGCATCGCAAACGCCCGAACATCCGTTTGATTGTAGGACGCGCTAACACCGAGGGTGTGTAGTTCCAGAATTTCCCGGGCCAGGTTTTCGTTCAACCCGCGTTCTTCACGTTGACCGGCTCGCGAGTTCGGCCCAAAGGACTGCACCTGGTTCAGATAGATCAGCATGGCAGGATGAGTGGCCGCTGCACGCAGCATTGCTGGAAATGTGCTGGTGATGTTCGGGCGAATGGCGGTCTCAATGAAGTCGGGGACGAGAACGCCAAGAAGCGGACCATTGGCAGCAACTGTAAAATGATCTGACCAGAAGTTGGTCAGGCGTGCACCGAACCCATCGTCAGTGACCGCAATGGACAAAAACTGTCGGATGTCGTCTTGCGCCATCGACCGTAGCTTCTTTTGAGCTGTGCGCCTTGCGTCTGCGCCCGTGTTGCGAGCCTTGCGAAACGCGACAAGCTGTTTGACCCGCGCTTTGGTCTTGAGACGGGGAGGCTGCCTTGAAGCGCTTACTGCGGAGGCTAAAAGGTCCTCAGGCCGCGTATCTGCGCTTCGGAGGGGAGAAAGACCGTAACCATACCGAATGGCAGATACCGTTTCACGCCGCATGCTTCACTCCTTTCAATACAGGTCTAACGCATGCATTAGGTGTTTCCGTCGCTTAAATTTACGGGTGGGCTTCTTTTGGCAGAAATTCACTTGCCAAGATTTGCTCCCTTGCGGCGGACAGGGACTCGGCGTATATGCCATTTAACAGCGGTGCTTCGGCTTCCAAACCCGACGCTCCACCGGAAAATTCCACGGGCCCGCTGGCCCGTTTTTTTATGTCTGAACGTATGTCTGATCTGATCGCAAAAACCAGTATGGACCGACGCCTGGCCGAGATCATCACCCCGGTGATCGAGGATATGGGCTTCGAACTTGTGCGCGTGCGTCTTCAGGGCGGGAAAACGGCGACGCTGCAGATCATGGCCGAGAAGCCGGACGGCGGAATTGAGGTCGACGATTGCGCGGCAATCTCGACCGCGGTGAGCGCAACACTCGACGTGGAAGACCCGATTGAAGATCAATACACGCTTGAAGTTTCGTCGCCCGGGATCGATCGCCCTTTGACTCGGCTTAAGGATTTCGATGCCTGGAACGGCTATGTGGCCAAGATTGAGACGGCTGAACTGATTGACGGTCGCAAGCGCTTCAAGGGCGTGCTGGCCGGGACGGAAGACGGCGAGGTTCTGATCGAGATCGAGGAAGGCACAATTGGCCTGAACTTTGACTGGCTGGCGGATGCGAAGCTGGTTCTGACCGACGACCTGATCCGCGACGTTTTGAAGGCCCGCAAGGATGCGGGTGCAGTAGACGAAAAGCAATTCGACGAGATACAAACCATCATGGATGGCGACGAGGAGACCCGATAATGGCGATCACATCCGCAAACCAGCTTGAACTTCTGCAGACGGCCGAAGCCGTTGCGCGTGAGAAGATGATCGACCCCTCGCTGGTGGTCGAGGCGATGGAAGAAAGCCTCGCCCGTGCTGCGAAAAGCCGCTACGGCGCCGAGATGGACATTCGCGTGTCGATTGACCGCAAGACCGGCAAGGCGACATTCACGCGGGTGCGTACGGTGATCGATCCGGAAGAGGAAGAGCTTGAGAACTATCAGGCGCAACTGACACCGGAGCAGGCCAAGCAGTATCTGGATGATCCGAAGCCGGGTGACACGATCATTGACGAAGTACCGCCGGTGGATATGGGCCGGATCGCAGCGCAGTCGGCCAAGCAGGTGATCCTTCAGAAGGTGCGCGAAGCCGAGCGGGACCGTCAGTTCGAGGAGTTCAAGGATCGCGCGGGCACCATCATCAACGGTGTCGTAAAGCGCGAAGAATACGGCAACGTCATCGTCGACATTGGCCGGGGCGAAGGTGTGCTGCGCCGGAACGAAAAGATCGGGCGCGAAAGCTATCGTCCGGGCGACCGCATCCGCTGCTACATCAAGGATGTCCGGCGTGAGACACGTGGCCCGCAGATTTTCCTTTCGCGCACAGCGCCAGAATTCATGGCGGAACTCTTCAAGATGGAAGTGCCGGAGATCTACGACGGTATCATCGAGATCAAGGCCGTTGCGCGTGACCCGGGCTCGCGCGCGAAGATCGCGGTGATCTCCTACGAATCGTCCATCGACCCCGTGGGTGCCTGTGTGGGTATGCGCGGCAGCCGGGTTCAGGCGGTCGTGAACGAGCTTCAGGGCGAGAAGATCGACATCATCCCCTGGAATGAAGATGCACCGACGTTCCTGGTGAACGCGTTGCAGCCAGCCGAAGTCTCAAAAGTGGTTCTCGATGAAGACGCCGGGAAGATCGAAGTCGTTGTGCCGGAAGAGCAGTTGTCGCTGGCCATTGGTCGGCGCGGCCAGAACGTGCGTCTGGCGTCGCAACTGACCAACCTCGACATCGATATCATGACGGAAGAAGAGGAATCGCGTCGTCGTCAGGCCGAGTTCGAGGAGCGGACAAAGCTCTTCATGGATACGCTCGATCTGGACGAGTTCTTTGCACAGCTTCTGGTCTCGGAAGGGTTCACCAATCTGGAAGAAGTTGCCTATGTCGAAGTTGACGAGCTTCTGGTTATTGACGGCGTTGACGAAGATACGGCGGCTGAGCTTCAGGCACGTGCGCGCGACTATATCGACGCGCAAAACAAAAAGGCCGAAGAGCGTGCCCGTGAGTTGGGCGCCGAAGACAGCTTGTTTGCGTTTGAGGGCCTGACACCACAGATGGTGGAAGCGCTGGCTGAGGATGACGTGAAAACACTGGAAGACTTCGCGACCTTGGCCGACTGGGAAATCGCAGGCGGTTGGACAACTGTTGAAGGGGAACGGATCAAGGATGACGGTGTCCTTGAGAAATTCGACGTTGGGCTCGAAGAAGCGCAGGCCATGGTCATGACGGCGCGTATCCAGCTTGGTTGGGTTGATCCTGCCGAGCTTGAAGCCGAAGCGGCTGAAGAGGCCGCCGAAGCTGAAGCTGAAGAGGAGGCCGAGGCCTGATGGCCTCGGACGCGCTTGCCCAGAGGTGGCAAATCCAAGAACCGCGATGAGCCCGAACGGCGCTGTATCGCAACCGGAGAGGTCCAGCCTAAGCGGGGCCTGATCCGGTTTGCTGTGGCGCCGGATAGCCAAATTGTGCCTGACGTTCTTGAAAAACTCCCGGGCAGGGGCATATGGGTGGCAGCCGAGCGCGAAGCCCTGAAGACGGCGGTTGAAAAGAAGCTCTTCGCGCGCGGGGCCAAACAAGCTGTTCAAGTGAGTGCGACGCTTGTTGAAGAGGTCGAAACCCTTCTCGCGAAACGCCTGATTGACGGCATTTCAATGGCACGCAAAGCCGGTAAGGCAGTCGCGGGTTATGAGAAGGTCAAAGACTGGCTCGGACGAGAGGACGCGCGCATCCTTTTTCAGGCTACGGATGGCTCGGAGCGTGGCAAGTCGAAGCTGTACCCTCCCGGGGGGAGAGGCAGCTTTTTTGAAGTTTTGACTGCGTCAGAATTGGGTTTGTCCTTTGGGCGCGAACGTGTGATACATGCGGCGCTCGGTTTTGGCGGACTCACTGAGAGGATCAGAGAGGACGCCATCCGGCTTTCTGGCGTTCGCGAATTGGGCGGTGGTGATGCCACCGGAAAGGTAAAGAAGACCATATGAGCGATAGTGACGGCAAAAAGACCCTTGGTCTCAGTGGGCGTGGCCCCGGTCAGGTAAAGCAGAGCTTTAGCCATGGCAGAACCAAGAATGTCGTGGTTGAAACCAAGCGCAAGCGCGTTGTGGTCCCGAAGCCGGGTGCCGGTGGTGCAGGCGGTGGTGGTTCGAAAGGTGGCAATGTAGCTGCTGGTGGCGATCCTCGTAAGCGTCCAGCCGGAATTTCCGACGCCGAGCTCGAACGCCGGATGAAAGCGCTCGCCGCGGCGAAGGCTGCCGAAGCCGAAGAAGCCGAAAAACGTGCCGCAGACGAAAAGGCACGTGCGGAAGAGCGCGAGCGTCGCCGTGCAGAGGCGGAAGCCAAGGAGCGCGAGGAACAAGAACGCGCTGAGAAGGCAAAGGCTAAAGCCGAAGAGGAAGAACGCAAGAAGCGCGAAGCCGAAGAGGCGAAGAAGCGTGAACGCGCCGCTCCGGCCGCTGCTGCCCCGGCACCAGATGAAGCGAGCCAGCAAGCGCGCGCCCAGAAACCGGCGCCCCGGCGTCGTGAGGAAACGACACGCGATGATCGCCGCGACAACCGCAATAACCGGGGACGCGATGATGGCGGGCGCCGTTCCGGCAAGCTGACATTGAACCAGGCTCTTGCCGGTGGTGAAGGCGGACGCCAGAAATCCCTTGCTGCGATGAAACGCAAGCAGGAACGCGCACGCCAGAAAGCGATGGGCGGAGCGCAGGAGCGCGAGAAGGTCACGCGAACTGTGCAGTTGCCTGAAGCAATTGTGGTCAGCGAACTTGCCAACCGGATGTCAGAACGTGTTGCCGATGTGGTTAAGGCGTTGATGAACAATGGAATCATGGCGACGCAAAACCAGTCGATCGATGCCGATACGGCTGAACTGATCATTGAGGAATTTGGTCACAAGGTTCAGCGCGTCTCGGATGCAGACGTTGAAGACGTGATCGATACCGTTGAAGACAAGGTGGAAGACCTGCACGCACGCCCACCGGTCATCACGATCATGGGGCATGTCGACCACGGGAAAACCTCCCTTCTTGACGCGATCCGGAATGCGAATGTGACCAGTGGCGAAGCTGGCGGCATTACGCAGCATATTGGCGCCTACCAGGTCAAAACCGAAGGCGGCGCTGTGCTGTCGTTCCTTGATACACCGGGTCACGCGGCGTTTACGTCGATGCGGGCGCGTGGCGCACAAGTGACAGACATCGTTGTGCTGGTGGTCGCTGCAGATGACGCGGTCATGCCGCAAACTGTTGAAGCCATCAATCACGCGAAGGCGGCGCAAGTGCCGATGATCGTCGCGATCAACAAGATCGATTTGCCGGCGGCCAATGCGGACAAGGTTCGGACGGATTTGCTTCAGCATGAAGTCATCGTTGAGAAGATGTCGGGTGAAGTTCAGGACGTCGAGGTTTCGGCGCAGACCGGACAGGGTCTGGACGAGTTGTTGGACGCGATTGCACTTCAGGCTGAGATTCTTGAACTGAAGGCCAACCCTGAGCGTGCCGCGTCAGGTGCCGTGATCGAAGCGCAACTTGACGTGGGCCGCGGACCCGTCGCGACCGTTCTTGTGCAGAACGGCACGCTTCGCCAGGGCGATATCTTCGTCGTAGGCGAGCAGTGGGGCAAGGTTCGCGCGATGGAGAATGACAAGGGCGAACGGGTCAAGGAAGCGGGCCCATCGGTACCGGTTGAAGTTTTGGGTCTGAACGGCACACCGGAAGCGGGCGACGTTCTGAACGTCGTTGATACCGAAGCGCAAGCGCGCGAGATTGCAGACTATCGCGAAAACGCCGCCAAGGAAAAACGTGCTGCTGCTGGCGCTGCTACGACGCTGGAACAACTGATGCAAAAGGCCAAGGACGACGAAAATGTCTCCGAGATGCCGATTGTTGTGAAGGCGGATGTTCAGGGCTCGGCCGAGGCGATCGTTCAAGCCATGGAAAAAATCGGTAACGAAGAAGTCCGTGTGCGCGTATTGCACTCCGGTGTTGGCGCCATCACGGAATCGGATATCGGTCTTGCCGAGGCGTCTGGTTCCCCTGTGTTTGGTTTCAATGTGCGTGCCAATGCACCTGCACGAAACGCGGCGAACCAGAAGGGCGTGGAGATACGCTATTATAGTGTGATCTACGACCTTGTGGACGATGTGAAACAGGCAGCTTCGGGCCTTCTATCCGCAGAAGTGCGCGAGAACTTCATCGGATATGCTGAGATTCGCGAAGTCTTCAAAGTATCTGGTGTCGGCAAGGTCGCAGGTTGCCTGGTCACCGAGGGCGTTGCGCGCCGTTCGGCCGGTGTGCGGCTCTTGCGCGATGACGTTGTGATCCACGAAGGCACGCTGAAGACGCTGAAGCGCTTCAAGGATGAGGTTGCAGAGGTGATTTCGGGCCAGGAATGCGGCATGGCCTTCGAGAACTACGAAGATATTCGGCCGGGCGATGTCATCGAAATTTTCGAGCGCGAAGAAGTCGAACGCACGCTTTCATAAGTTAGGTTTTGCGCCACGCTGCGCGTGTCGCTCCGCTGGAGGGGTTTCACCCCTCCAGACCACCCCAGGATATTTTCAGGTCAATGGAGAGGGTTGGTCTAAAGCCAATCTCTCAAGATCGGGATCAGGGGAATGTCCGCTGGCGGCATCGGATAGTCGCGCAATTGGTTCGGGCGTACCCATTTCAAGGTCTGGCCTTCTTTCGACATGGGTGTGCCATCCCATTTGCGGCAGGCGAAAAGTGGCATCAGAAGATGAAAGTCGTCGTAGCTGTGTGAGGCGAAGGTGAGCGGTGCGAGGCAGCTTTCCCAAGTGTCTATGCCAAGCTCTTCTTCTAATTCACGGATCAAGGCAGCTTCTGGCGTTTCACCGGGTTCGACCTTTCCACCAGGGAATTCCCAGAGGCCGGCCATGGACTTTCCCTCCGGGCGTTGCGCCAAGAGAATACGTCCATCCGGGTCAACAAGGGCCACTGCTGAGACCACGACGACTTTCATGAGCGGTAGTCGGCGTTGATCGCGATGTACTGAGCCGTCAGATCGCAGGTGTAAACCGTTGCAGCACCAGACCCGAGACCAAGGTCGATCGAGAGAGCGATGTCTTCACCCTTCATGTGTTCGGCTGCGGCAGCTTCGCTATAGCCCTCGGCGACCTGACCATGCTGAGCCACAAGGACATCCCCGAAACGGATCGAAAGCCGATCACGATCTGCATTCGCACCGGACTTCCCAACGGCCATGACAACGCGCCCCCAGTTTGGGTCCTCTCCGGCAATGGCGGTTTTGACCAGCGGTGAGTTCGCAATGGCCATGGCGACCCACCTGGCATCCGCGTCACTGTCGGCGCCTCCCACGGAAACGGTGACAAACTTGCTCGCACCCTCCCCATCGCGCACAACCTGTTTGGCGAGGTTATCCATGACGTCGGTCAAGGCCTGAAAGAACTCGGTGTTTCCTGTGACATCGACGCCGGACGCGCCGGTTGCCGCCACCAAGAGGGTATCGGATGTGGATGTATCGCTGTCGACAGTGATGCAGTTGAAGGTGGTATCACAGGCTTTCGTCACACCGGCCTGGAGTGCGTCAAAGCCGATCCGGGCATCCGTAAAGATGTAGACCAGCATGGTCGCCATGTCTGGCGCGATCATGCCGGATCCCTTCGCGATCCCTGAAATAGTGACTGTTTCTCCCTGAACCTCGATCTGACGGGACGCGCCCTTTGGAAACGTATCGGTCGTCATAATGGCGCGCGCGGCAGCTTCGATGGTGCTGGGCGCAAGGTCGGCTGTCAGCGTTTCGATCACAGAGGTGATCCGCTCATAAGGAAGTGGTTCGCCGATAACCCCGGTGGAGGCGGTGAATACGCGTGCTTCAGGAAGCTCTGTGGCGCTGGCAACGCGCTTTGTGATGGCTCGGACCGCTTCGACACCCTTGATCCCGGTGAAGGCATTTGAGTTGCCTGAGTTCACAAGGATCGCGGCACCCGCTTCAGAAGGCCCGCCAAGCTTTGCCTGGCAGTCCAGTACAGGCGCCGAACGGGTTTTAGACCTTGTGAATGTGCCAGCGATGACAGTACCGGGAGCAAGCTCGGCCAACATGACATCGGTCCGCTCCCGGTATTTGACACCCGCGGACGCAGATGCAAACCGGACCCCTTTTACCACCGGCACGTCCGGAAAACCGCCTTTCGGCGCCAAAGGGGAGACCCGTTGCACCTCTGCCATGGCTCAGTCCGCCAGCAAGGACGGATCTGCCAAGAGAGCTGGGTCTACGTCTTCAACTGTCACGCGGGAGATTTCAGCCCCCTCGGTCAGGTCTTCGATACGTGCAGCTACGGCGTCTGACTGGATGCCTTCCTGAAGCTCGCCACGGACCTGCTCCAGAGGTGGGGCGTCTTTCAGCCGCGTTTCATTCAACTTGATGACATGCCATCCGAACTGCGTCTGAACAGGTGCGGAAATGGCACCGACCTCAAGTGCGACCACGGCTTCTTCGAAGGGCGCAACCATGGCACCGGAGCCAAACCACCCAAGTTCGCCGCCGCGCGGCCCAGACGGTCCAGTCGACTTTTCCTTTGCAAGCTCGGCGAAATCAGCGCCCGCTTCCAGGTCGGTGACGAGTTGTGCCGCCGCTTCCTCGGTTTCAACGAGGATGTGCGATGCGTTGTACTCGGTCTCTGGTTCCGTGTTGCCGTATGTTTCGTCATAGGCAGCTTGGATCGCGTCTTCCGTCACGGCGCTTTCAAGGACGCGGGTGATTTCTTCATTCGCGCGCAAGGCGCGATCCTCGTTCTCGAGTGTCATCCGGGAGGCCGTAGACAGAGTTTCTACTTCCTGGCTGAGAAGCGTTTGCTGCACGAGTTGGTCAAGAATGCCGTCGAAAAGGACCTCGGGCGGCAATTGCTGATATTGCTGCGGAAGTCGCTGCCGCAGAACGAGCATATGGCCCAGCGTAATCTCGGTTCCGTTCACGGTCGCCACCACGGTATCGGCAGACGCATGTCCTTCTGCGTTCGCACTTATGGGGAGAGCCAAGGCAATGGACGCGGCAATAATCGACAGACCGGATTTGAAAGTCATTTCTGTACCTCTTTCGATGCCGCGTATTCTGGCGACGTTGACACTGTGAGACCTGCCCCTTACATCGCAAACGTCGGTAAAGCGGAAGCCCGTTTTGCCCTTCTATGGCGGGCCAGAGGCACGGGCAAGCGCATCCCCTCACACATCCGCGTCAGCAATGCGCAAGAAGGCTATTTGAATGCTCGGATTTGGATCGATCGCGAAGAAGGTTTTCGGGACTGCCAACGATCGTCAGGTCAAGGCGCTGCAGCCACTTGTTGACAAGATCAATGCGTTGGAGCCGGAGTTCGAGGCGCTGTCAGACGAGGGCCTGATCGCGAAGACGGAAGAGTTCAAGTCGCGTATCGCCAATGGTGAGAAGCTTGATGATCTTCTGCCGGAAGCGTTCGCAAACTGCCGCGAAGGGGCAAAGCGTGCCTTGGGCCTGCGCGCCTTCGATGTGCAGCTGATCGGTGGAACCTTCCTGCATCGCGGTAACATTGCCGAGATGAAGACGGGGGAAGGCAAGACATTGGTTGCCACCTTCCCGGCCTATTTGAATGCCCTGACCGGCGGCAATGTGCATATCGTGACCGTCAACGACTACCTCGCCAAACGTGACGCGGGCTGGATGGGCAAGGTGTACGCTGCGTTGGGCCTGACGACAGGCGTCGTTTACCCCGGGCAGCCGGAAGACGAAAAGAAGGCCGCATACGCGTGCGATATCACCTATGCCACCAATAACGAACTTGGGTTCGACTATCTGCGCGACAACATGAAGTCGTCGCTTGATGACATGTCCCAGCGCGGACATTTCTTTGCGATTGTGGATGAGGTGGACTCGATCCTGATCGACGAAGCCCGGACGCCGTTGATTATCTCAGGGCCGTCGCAAGATCGGTCCGAGCTTTACATCACAATCGATAAAATCATCCCGGAAGTTCAGGACGAACACTTCACGCTTGATGAGAAAACGCGCAACGTGACCTATACGGACGAAGGTAACGAGTTCCTTGAAGCGCGTCTGCACGAAGCCGGGCTGCTTCCCGAAGAGCAAACGCTCTACGACCCTGAATCGACGACAATCGTTCATCACGTGAACCAGGGTCTTCGGGCACATAAGCTCTTCTCAAAAGACAAAGACTACATTGTGCGGAACAATGAAGTTGTGCTTATTGATGAGTTCACCGGTCGCATGATGGCCGGACGGCGCCTTTCGGAAGGGTTGCATCAGGCCATCGAAGCCAAGGAAGGCGTGCCGATCCAACCGGAAAACATCACGCTCGCATCTGTGACCTTCCAAAACTACTTCCGGCTTTACGACAAGCTTGCGGGCATGACGGGTACGGCTTCTACGGAAGCTGACGAATTTCAAGAGATCTACGGCCTTGGGGTCATGGAGATCCCAACAAACAAGCCGATTGCACGCGACGATCAGGATGATCAGATCTATCGCACGGCACGTGAGAAATTCGCGGGCATCGTCGAGGAAATTCGGGGGGCGCACGAGAAGGGCCAGCCTGTTTTGGTGGGTACGACCTCGATCGAGCGGTCGGAATCCTTGTCCGAGATGCTGACCAAGGAAAGCATTCCACATAAAGTTCTGAACGCGCGACACCACGAACAGGAAGCTCAGATCGTTGCTGACGCGGGTAAACCGGGTGCGGTGACGATTGCCACGAACATGGCGGGTCGCGGAACCGACATTCAGTTGGGCGGCAACGTCGAAATGCGTGTTCTCGAAGCGCTTGCCGCCGACCCTGAAGCTGATCCGGACGAGGTGCGCGCGCGGATTGAAGGAGAGGTCGCAGAAGACAAGGAAAAGGTCCTTGCCTCCGGTGGTCTGTTCGTCCTCGGAACAGAACGGCACGAGAGTCGCCGGATCGATAACCAGCTGCGTGGCCGATCCGGACGCCAGGGTGACCCCGGACGGTCTGCGTTTTTCCTGTCGTTGCAAGATGACCTTATGCGCATCTTCGGATCTGAGCGGTTGGACTCTGTGCTTTCAAAGCTTGGTATGGAGGAAGGCGAGGCGATCCAGCACCCTTGGGTCAACAAGTCGCTGGAACGCGCCCAGGCCAAAGTGGAAGGCCGCAACTTCGACATCCGCAAACAACTTCTGAAAATGGATGACGTGATGAATGACCAGCGGAAGGTCATCTTCGGTCAGCGCATGGAAGTGATGGAGTCGGACGAAGTGGAAGAGGTGGTGCAGGATATGCGCCACGAAATGATTGACGACCTTGTAGATACGTACATCCCGCCAAAGTCCTATGCAGACCAGTGGGATACCGAGAGTCTAAAGGTCTCGGTAGAAGAAAAGCTGGGTGTCTCATTGCCCATTGTTGAATGGGGCGATGAAGAAGGCGTCGATGACCAGGATATTCGCGAGCGCCTTTATGAGAAAACCGACGAGTTCATGCAGGCCAAAACGGATACGTTTGGCGCTGAGACCATGCGCAACATCGAAAAGCAAATTCTGCTTCAAACGATGGACGCAAAGTGGCGCGAACACATCCTGACGCTGGAACATTTGCGTTCTGTGATCGGGTTCAGGGCCTATGCGCAACGGGACCCGGTCAATGAATACAAGTCGGAAGCGTTTGCCCTTTTCGAGGGGCTTTTGAACGGATTGCGGACAGAGGTGACCGAGAAGCTCGCGCATATCCGACCGATGACCGAAGAAGAACAGCAGGCTATGATGGAGCAAGTTGCGGCCCAGCAACAAATGGCGGCCGCGGCGGCGGCGGAGTCATCTTTGCCCGCACCGACGGCTGAGGCTTTGGCGGCAGGGTTTGACCCAAGCGACCGCTCCACCTGGGGCAATCCTGGGCGCAATGATCCTTGCCCCTGTGGCTCGGGAAGGAAGTTCAAGCATTGTCACGGAGCGCTGTGACGTAAGCGACTCACTGTGGAAGATTTTCGCATCAGCGTGTCGGTCTCTGCGGCGCGTTTCCTTAAGGTGTGACCAATCGACGACCTGCCGTTAAGAGCGGGCTTTCGGAGGCTGGTTATGATGCAGTTTGTTTCGCCGCGTATGCGACGATGGTGTTTGGGCGTGGCCACTGTGGCAGCTGCCGTTCTGTCTGGTCATGTTGTGCAGAGAAGTAAGGACGTTCCGCTTCCAGCAGCATCGCCCCCGCCTTCGATCAGTGTCCCTAGCCTTCCGACTGACGTGGCGGCTTTGGAACCGCCGCCAGTTCTTGGCAATCGAACGGCGGAAACTCAATCGGTTCGCAAAGACAGTTGTGATCCAAGTTTAAGCCTGAATGAAAGCCCGGCAGGCCAGCTTGATATCGTTTTAAACGCACCCTGCCACGTCGAGAAACCAATCAAAGTGCAGGTGGATCAGCTGAAAGCTGATGCGACAACGGACCATTCTGGGTCGTGGGAAGCACGCGTCCCGGCCCTGAACCCTCGTGTGTCAGTTGAAGTTTTCTTCGGCGACGTGGCTGTCGCTGACGTTTTTGAGCCAGAGAACTCAAGGCCGGAGCAGCACTTGATACTTGCTTGGACCGGCACGCAGGTTTTCGAGATCCGGGCAGACGTCTCGCAAACCTCGCCTGGGAGAAGAAGCCTGACAGAAGACGAACTTCAGGGTATCCCATTCTTTGCAACACGTGTGGGGGATGGCAGTGGGGCGTCATTTGAAGCATTGAGCTTCCCCGCAGACCGCACGG
Organism: Pseudomonadota bacterium; assembly: GCA_038532095.1. Lineage (GTDB taxonomy): Bacteria > Pseudomonadota > Alphaproteobacteria > Rhodobacterales > Rhodobacteraceae > JAJDOD01. The sequence goes on along the minus strand of JBCBBB010000001.1, from coordinate 72,073 downwards.
GCGCGCATAGCGTTGTCCGCTTGTCGGTGGATGCCACTGTGACTACCGAAAACTGCGATCGTGAAGTCGCCACCATAGCCTACCAGACCGGCTATCTCGGCGTTCTGCGGCCGACTGAGATATCTTACACAATGCCGTCTTGCGACCGGGTCGGCGAAGTCGTCCGCTTGCAAAATCTCTTTCGTGACATGAGACTGGCTGAACGTTAACTCACGCGACTGCTGCACCCGATGATGACACGCCTGACATGTGTTCTTGCGATACTGGTCGCGTTTCCGCTGTTCGCGGGCCCCGTACGCCTGACAAGCGAAAGTGGCGGTGTGACAATTGAAGGCGATTTGGTTTCCAGAACCGGGGAGCTTTTTCGGCTCCAAACCAACTTGGGTCTCGTCACGATAGATGCCGGGATGATGACATGCAGTGGCGCTGGCTGTCCGGATCCGTCTGAACTTGCAATCAAGGCTTCTGTCGTGGGTTCAGAGGATATCGTGCATCGGCTTTTCCCTGCTTTGTTGGAGGCTTACGCTGCATCACGCGGTCTTAGTTTGGGTCGGACTTTTGTCGACGATCAGAATGTGTCTTGGCAGTTGACCATAGAAGGCTCTGACCGACTGTTGGGGAGCTTTGACGTAAAGGCGACGTCTGAGCGCGAATTCGACGACATGCTTGTAAACGGTGAAGCCACGCTCGGGTTGTCTCAAAACTACGGCTCCGCTGATGTAAAGCAGGACGTGGTTGCGCTTGATGCGCTTGTCCCTGCTGTCGCTCCTGACAACCCGCGTGCCATGGTCACCCTTGACCAGTTGAAAGGGCTCTTGCGCGGCGATACGCGCGATTGGGCGCGCCTTGGTGGCAGCAATGACCCGGTCACTCTGCATCTGTCGGCCAACGTTGAAAACGACCTGAGCGCCTTTGGCCTCTCCGACGTGCGGGATGATGCGGTGCTGCAAGAGTCAAACCGGACGATGGCGGACATTGTTGCGACTGATCCGACAGCCCTTGGCCTTTTGCCCTATTCCGAGTTGGGCAATTCGGTGCCCTTGGTCATCAGCGGAGCCTGCGGTCTTGCAACGCCTCCGACGCGTGACACAATCAGGGCCGAAGATTACCCTCTGACCCGTCAGATCTTTTTGCAGCGTGTTGGCTCAGATCAGCCGAAACTTGTGCGTGAGTTTATCGCCTTTTCACGAAGTGCAGCGGTGCAACCACTGATCCGTGCCGCAGGATTTGTCGACCAGGCGATAAGCGAGATAAGCTTCGAGCAGCAGGGCGGACGTATCGCAAATGCAGTTCTGGCGGCAGGGCAGGATCCGGACGCCATCGCGGACGTTCAAGCGATGATCGGGACATTGCTGAACGGCGCGCGATTGACCCTAACCTTCAGGTTCGAGGATGGCTCCAGCGCGCTTGACCCGCAATCCGTATCAAACATCCAAAGGTTGGCTGACGCTATCGCCGATGGGGCGTTTGAGGGCTCAAATCTCCTGTTCGTCGGGTTTTCCGATGGCATCGGAGAAAAGGACGCTAACCTGCGTCTATCGGAACGCCGTGCACAGTCTGTAAGACGCGCCGTGTCTGCGCGGGCTTCTGACAGTTCTGTCGCTCTTGAGGTCGCCGCATTTGGTGAGTTGATGCCAATGGCCTGCGACGACACACCTTGGGGTGGCCGTGTAAACAGACGGGTCGAGGTCTGGGTGAAGCCGTCAGAGGTAACCCGCTGAGCGAAATGAAAACTCTTCAGCTGCACCAACGATCAGGTGATCGTGGAGCGTTATAGAAAGTGCACGTGCAGCGGCTTCTATCTGTCGGGTCATAGAGATATCGGCTTCAGACGGTGTTGGATCACCGGACGGGTGATTGTGAACAAGGATCAGGGCTGATGCGTTCAGTTCAAGCGCACGTTTCACAACCTCTCTCGGATAGACCGGTACATGATCGACTGTGCCTTGGGCTTGTGGCTCATCCGCAATCAGCGTGTTCTTCCGATCCAGGAATAAAATGCGGAATTGCTCGGTATCCCGACGCGACATCGTCGTCCGGCAATAGTCGAGCAAGGCTTGCCAGCCAGAAATCGCAGGCCGATCGATCACCCGCGCCTGTGCCAAACGATGCGCCGCAGCCTCAACCAGCTTTATTTCGGTCACGACTGCGTCACCGACCCCTGTTACTTGCCTAAGCCGTTCACACGGGGCCGACAAAACATCGCTGAACGTGCCGAATTCGTTCAAAAGAGATCTGGCCAATGGTTTGACATCCTGCCGGGGGATAGCGCGAAACAGCACGAGTTCCAGCAACTCGTAATCTGCAACAGCCGCGATACCCCCGGACAGGAACCGTTCACGGAGCCGTTTCCGGTGATCCTTGAGATAGGACGGAACGTTTTGCCCCCTCCCCGTGAACAAGGGTAACTGTGCCTCATCAAAGGCGTACTGGTCCGACATAAGCCGCACCATTGAGTATCGAGGTTAATCGCCCGTTAAAACGAAGCGAACCGGATCTGGATTTGACGTGCACCCGGGAAGTGCTCGACGCATGTCTCGGTGGGCATCTCAAAGTAGCCACCATGCGCATCGCGGTGATCAAACGTCACAATCTTGGGCATTGTTTTCCGTGTGTCTTGCAGCATGCCCGTTGGCAGAACGACCGCGTTGCGCCCCTTGGCAATCGGCGTGCGCACGAAATAGGTCAGGTTGCGACCCATCCGGTAAATTGCGGACGCGACATGTGGGGTGCCTTCGTAGTTGCACTCTTCGAGATAGGCCTCACATTCCGACATGGTCTTGGCATCGAACTCGCGCTCACTTGGTTTCAGCGAAGGGCGCGACACGCGGCGCGGTGCAACGCTTTCATTGGCCACATCCTCTGGTTCCGGCGTATCCGTAATCCCCAGTTCGTCGGCATGGTCGCAAATGAACCGATAGGCCTCCGTTATGCGCGAAAATTCCGTTCCGCACTCTGGATGCTGATCCGGGTGTTTTTTAAATGCCAAGTCACGGTATGCCTTGCGTATGTCTGTCCGGGTCGGTGACCCCGATACGCCAAGGACCTCAAAAGCCTGATTTCGGGATGCAACACGATCAATGGGAGACATGGGGCTAAACTCGTTAAAAGACGGAACACACTACACGCCCAATTCAGACCATATTCTGCCATAATTGGCAAAGAATGGGCGGTTTTTGTGTCAGATTTCGTCGGACCCGTCCGATATAACCGTGTTCGGGTCCGATTGTTCCGCTTACTTCAACAGACTTAGCTTTTCATGCTCTCCCAGAACGACTTCATCTTCTTGAGGAAGCCTGAGCTTTCTGGATTGTTCTCTTCACTCAACTTGGCGAACTCAAGTAAGAGCTCTTTCTGTTTCGACGTGAGATTGACGGGTGTTTCTACAGCAAGCTCGATAAGCATATCACCCGAACCGCCGCCGCGCAGCGAGGGCATGCCTTTCCCACGAAGCCGCATCTGACGGCCAGATTGACTTCCGGCAGGGATCTTCACCCGGCTGCGCCCCCCGTCAATCGTGGGCACTTCAATGTCACCCCCGATGGCAGCCGAGGTCATCGAAACGGGAACGCGGCAGAACAGCACCGTACCGTCGCGTTGGAACAGCGCATGTTCGGCGACTTCTATGAAGATATAAAGGTCGCCGGCAGGCCCGCCGCGCAACCCGGCTTCACCTTCTCCGGCAAGGCGGATGCGGGTGCCGGTTTCGACACCAGCGGGAATGTTCACGCTGAGGGAGCGGTCTTTCTCGACCCGCCCGGCACCGCCACAGGCCTTGCACGGGTTCTGAATGATCTGACCGAGCCCGCCACAGGTTGGGCAGGTTTTCTCGACGGTGAAAAAGCCTTGGCTGGCGCGGACCTTGCCCATGCCCGAACATGTCGGACAGGTTGTGGGTTCGGTTCCGTCTTCAGCGCCCGTTCCGTTGCATGCTTCACAAACGACGGCAGTTGGCACCTGGATGGTCTTTTGCATCCCGCGATAGGCATCTTCCAACGAAATGCGAAGGTTGTAGCGAAGGTCGGAACCACGTACGGCGCGCCGCCCACCACCGCCACCGCGTCGCCCTCCCATAATGTCGCCAAACAGATCGTCGAAGACATCAGAGAAAGCCGACGCAAAGTCGCCTTGGCCTTGGAACCCGCCGCCCGGTCGACCGCCGCCGCCCATGCCGCCTTCAAAGGCGGCATGCCCGAAACGGTCATAGGCCGCTTTCTTCTCGGCGTCTTTCAGAACTTCATAGGCCTCGTTCGCTTCTTTGAACTGGGCCTCGGCGTTTGGATTGTCTGAGTTGCGATCCGGATGAAGCTCTTTCGCTTTCTGGCGATAGGCTTTCTTGATCTCATCGGCACCGGCGCCCTTTGCGACGCCGAGAACCTCATAATAATCGCGCTTGGACATCTTAGATCCCCTTCAGAACGCATGAACCGGCCCAAGGGCCGGTTCGGGTTGCGTCCAGCCGCCTCAAGCGCGCTTGTCGTTGTCAAGATCCTCGAAGTCGGCATCTACGATGTCATCATCTACGCCACGAGGACCTTCGTCGTGATCTTCAGGGTCGGCATCGCCCGATGCTTCTGCCTGAGCTTTGTAGATCGCTTCACCAAGTTTCATCGACGCTTCGGTCACGTTCTGAATGCCGCCGCGGATCTTGCCCGCATCGTCGGTCTCAAGTTGCTCCTTGAGGTTCGCGATCGCCAGTTCGATGGCCTCGATTGTGGTCGGGTCGACCTTCTCGCCATGCTCTTCCATCGACTTTTCGGTCGAGTGGATAAGGCTTTCGGCGTTGTTCTTGGCTTCGACCAGATCCTTCTTCGCCTTGTCGGCTTCCGCGTTCTCCTCCGCGTCTTTGACCATCTTTTCTATGTCCTCGTCGGAGAGACCGCCCGAGGCTTGGATCGTGATCTTCTGATCCTTGCCGGTGCCTTTGTCCTTGGCGCTAACCGAAACCACACCGTTCGCGTCGATGTCGAAGGTCACCTCGATCTGCGGCAGACCGCGCGGTGCCGGCGGTATGTCTTCCAGATTGAACTGGCCGAGCATCTTGTTGTCGGCGGCCATTTCACGTTCGCCCTGGAACACACGGATGGTCACAGCGTTCTGATTGTCTTCTGCCGTCGAGAAGATCTGCGACTTTTTGGTCGGGATCGTTGTGTTGCGGTCGATCAGGCGGGTAAAGACACCACCGAGCGTCTCAATGCCGAGCGAAAGCGGGGTCACGTCGAGAAGAACAACGTCTTTAACGTCGCCTTGCAGAACACCAGCCTGAATGGCGGCGCCCATGGCAACCACTTCGTCAGGGTTCACGCCCTTGTGGGGTTCCTTGCCGAAGAACTTCGTCACCTCTTCGATGACCTTCGGCATTCGGGTCATACCACCGACCAGAACAACTTCGTCGATGTCATCGGTCGAAAGCCCGGCATCTTTCAAGGCGGCCTGGCACGGCTTGATCGAGTTCTTGATGAGATCAGAGACCAACGATTCGAGCTTGGCCCGGGTCAGTTTGATGACCATGTGCAGCGGTGTACCCGAGGACGGGTCCATCGAGATGAAGGGCTGGTTGATCTCCGTCTGGCTTGACGACGACAGTTCGATCTTCGCTTTCTCTGCCGCTTCCTTCAAACGCTGAAGCGCCATCTTGTCTTTCGTCAGATCGACCGAGTGCTCTTTTTTGAACTCGTCAGCGAGGTAGTTGACGATGCGCATGTCGAAGTCTTCACCGCCAAGGAACGTATCGCCGTTGGTGGACTTCACCTCGAAGAGGCCGTCGTCAATTTCCAGAATGGTGATGTCGAATGTACCGCCGCCAAGGTCATAGACGGCAATCGTCTTCGTTTCTTTCTTGTCGAGACCATAGGCCAGCGCAGCCGCTGTCGGTTCGTTGATGATCCGCAGAACTTCAAGACCGGCGATCTTACCGGCATCCTTCGTTGCCTGACGTTGCGCGTCGTTGAAGTAGGCCGGGACAGTAATCACGGCTTGCGTGACTTCTTCGCCAAGATAGCTCTCGGCGGTTTCTTTCATCTTTTGCAGAATGAAAGCGCTGATTTGGCTGGGCGAGTATTTCTCTCCTCCAGCTTCGACCCAAGCGTCGCCGTTACCACCATCAACGATGGAGTAAGGGACGATGTTCTTGTCTTTGGTGACTTCCGCATCATCGACGCGGCGGCCAATGAGGCGCTTCACTGCGAATACGGTGTTTTCGGGGTTAGTGACCGCCTGCCGCTTGGCTGGCTGGCCCGCAAGGCGTTCGCTATCCGTGAATGCCACAATGGACGGGGTTGTCCGAGCGCCTTCGGCGTTTTCGATTACTCGGGGCTGGGACCCATCCATGATGGCGACGCAGCTGTTGGTTGTCCCAAGGTCAATACCGATGACTTTACCCATGCTCAATTTCCTCTTCTAAGGCGATGTTTCAGGTCGCAGCCCGTTATGGCACCTAGACCCTATCCCAAGGTTGATGACGACCCGCAATCGGGCCGTTCACGGCTTCGTGGGGTATATAGGGAGGGGAATTAGCCCCTGCAAGCGACTCTGACCATGGAATCTTTCCCGATTTGAGACAGGTCTTACGGCATGGCAGAAGCACTCGAATTTCAAGGAACCCGTGTTTGGAAGGGTCTTCTCAGCAGACCCGATCAAGAAGCGATGGTTTCCGACCTGCGTAGCATCGCAGAAGTCGCTCCGTTCCGAAGCTACCAAACGCCTGGTGGCAATCACATGAGTGTACGCATGTCAGGGGCGGGACGTGCCGCGTGGATGTCGGATCGATCTGGCTACGCTTACCATAGCAAGCAGCCTGACGGGCGAAGCTGGCCAGACATACCAGAAAGCATCCAGGCGGTTTGGCATCAGGTTACACAAGATACGCCCAATCCGGACAGTTGTTTGATCAACTATTACGGGGAGGGCGCCAAAATGGGCCTGCATCAGGACCGGGATGAGAAAGACACGCAATGGCCGGTCGTCTCAATCTCACTGGGTGATGATGCGCAGTTTCGCGTTGGTGGCTCGTCTCGGAAGGACCCGACAAGAAGCACATGGCTGAGATCAGGCGATGTGGTCGTCATGACCGGAGCGTCACGCTTGGCTTTTCACGGGGTCGACCGGATCAAGTTTGGGTCGAGCCCGCTATTGGCGCGCGGCGGGCGGATCAACATCACGCTTCGAATAGCTGGGTAGAGGCTCTATCGACCGGCAAACCAGCTGAGCGACACGTGCTTTCGTGTCTGGTTCTCGCCGAGCAGACCGATCACCAGAAAGATCACCGAAACAGTAATCGGATACTCCAGGTTAGACTTCAGCGGATTGTAGTTGACGAAAATATAGCCCCGCCCCTGATCGATGATATGGAACAGGGGGTTCCATGCAAAGAAGTAGATCATCGTCGCTGGCATCATGTTTGCCACGAACATCTTGCCACTCGCGAACATGTTAAACCGCGTATAGACCTGCTGCATCGTTCCTGTGGCTTGTGGAAACCATGGCTTTACAGCCAGAAAGCATACGCCGAACGAAATACCCGAAAACCAGGCCAGAAGCACCATGGCGAGCGCTCCGATAGGCTGGTGGATTTCCAAAGGGGTCCACAGGAGGTGATAACCCAGCAGGATCGCCGCAACACTCATGATCTGCGTGTAGAGGGTGCTCAGCGCGGCAGAGAGCAAAGACACAGTCGTTGTCATTGGTAGATGCTGCATTATCGCAGATGTAGGGCCATCAGCGCTTGCGACAGAGGCAAGCGCCTTGATGTGCACCATGAAGACAAAAATACCTGACATGACAAAGAGCAGGAAGTCGCCGCGAATTGCCATGCTTGCGCCGAAGCTGCGGAAGAAATTCATAAACAGGTAAAACGCACCGACCATGACGAGCGTCTGGAGGACATTCGTCAAAATCGCGAACACGGCATCTCTATGCCCTTTGCGAACCGACCGCACCGTGTTGTGGTAGGTCAGATCGATGAGCTTGTACGCTCCTCGAAGAATGGATGGTTTATGTGGTTCGACGATCAACATCGGGCAAGTGCGATTGCATTATTGGCTCGAATAGTAAAGTTGATACTGTCGCAACGGTAAAAGTACGAGGGAAAAGTTGGACAAGATTGATAAAACCGCGCTTGTGTCGGCGATGCGCCGCCTGTCGATTGAGGCAGGACACGCCATTATGGAAGTCTATGACAGGCCCGATATGGGGGTCCGGGCGAAAGCTGACAGCTCTCCCGTGACCGAAGCTGACGAAGCCGCGGACGCTATTATTTCAGCAGGGTTGCAGGCTGCGTTCCCCGATATTCCGCTTGTCACCGAAGAGCAGGCCGCGACACATGCGCTTGATGTCAAAACGTTCCTGATCGTCGACCCGCTCGATGGAACAAAGGAGTTCATCAATAGGCGCGGTGATTTCACGGTGAACATCGCTTTGGTTGAAGACGGTGTTCCAACGCTTGGTGTTGTTTACGCGCCCGCGCGCAAACGCATGTTTTCGACCGCCCCGGACGGCGGTGCAGAAGAAGAGCTTGGGTCGTTCGATCTGGATGTTCCCGGCGAAACTGTCGCCATAAAAGTGTCGATCCCTGATACTGCCGCGTTGCGTGTCGTCGCGTCGAAGTCGCATCGCGATCAGGCAACGGACGACTATATCGGGCGGTATCAGGTTGCTGACCTTGTAAGCGCGGGTTCGTCCTTGAAATTTTGTCTTGTTGCCGCGGGTGAGGCTGATTTCTATCCGCGTCTTGGACCAACAATGGAATGGGACACGGCTGCGGGTCACGCAGTGCTTCAGGCAGCTGGCGGCCAAGTCATGAACAATGACACGCTTGAGCCGCTTCAATACGGCAAGCCCGGCTTCAGAAACCCGTTCTTTCTTGCATATGCTCCGGGAGTGCCCGTCGTGGGCGCCTGATTAAAATGGCGGAGCGGTGCCCGCGCTTCAGCGTTATTGTCGCAAGCAGGCACCGCGAAACCTGGCTGAAGCGCTGCCTTCTCAGCATTCGGCAACAGCAATATCCGGAATATGAAGTCGTCGTTGTCGCGGATGCGGCGAGCCTTGCGGCAGTCGATACGCAAGGCTTCAAAACGGTGGCTTTCGACGAGGCAAACCTTTCCCGGGCGCGGAACATCGGCATCGCGCACTCTGCCGGAGACTATTGCGCGTTCATCGATGATGATGCAGCGGCGGAACCTCTGTGGCTGCATCACTTCGCGACCGGCTTCAAGGCCACATCGGCAGATGCGGCGGTCGGGTTTGTGCGCGGCCGAAATGGAATCACTTTCCAGTCGAAGGTCCATTCAATTGATGCGGAGGCAGAGACACACATCGAATCTGTGGACAGTTTGGGCCCTTTTGTGCCGATTGTTGACACTCGACGCGCGCTGAAGCTCATCGGTACGAACATGGTTATCAAGCGCGAGGCGCTGGTCCGTCTCGATGGATTTGACGAGGCCTACCGCTTCTTCCTGGAGGACTCGGACCTGTCGCTTCGTCTTGCAAAGGCAACGGCCAGGTTGGCGGTCTTTCCATTGGCGCAGGTCCATCACGGTTTTGCGCCTTCAATACGCCGCAGTGGAAAGCGCGCACCGTTGGACCTTTTCGATATCGGAAGAAGTACGGCCTACTTTCTGCGGCAGCACACGGGCAAAGCAACTGAAAAGCTATGGCGGCGGACCTTTCAGCGGGAAAACGCACGCCTGATCAAGCATATGGTCCTTGGAACGATTGAGCCACGAGATGTTCCAAAGCGTCTTGAGACTTTGCGCCTTGGATGGGAGCAGGGCCTGAGATTGGATCGCACACATCACCATGGCTTAGGCGCCTCGGATACCCCGTTCGCAAACATTTCGAGAACCGCGAGAGGTCACATGGTCTTTGCTTCTCGGTGGCTTTCCAGACGCGCGGCGTTGCGAAGGAGGGCCAATGCCGCAGTAACATCTGGCGGGTTGGCGAGTATATTCGCGTTCTCTTTAACACCCTTCAGGCACCATGTGAGGTTCACAGAAGACGGCTATTGGTTGCAAACAGGCGGTGTCTTCGGTCGAAGCGAGCGGTCTGGCCCTGCCGTGAACTGGTGCAGATTTGCCGACCGGGTCGGCCAAGAGATACACCGCGTTGCAAATGAAAGAGGGATCAGCGAAACTGACGCTGGTAAGTGGTGGGACCATTCGCGCTTTCGAGCGCTTGGATTAGATAGTGAGGATACGCGATGAAGCGTAAGGTTACGAAGGCTGTTTTTCCGGTTGCTGGGCTGGGTACCCGCTTCCTTCCTGCGACAAAGTCTGTCCCGAAAGAGATCATGACTTTGGTCGACCGTCCCTTGATTCAGTACGCAATTGATGAAGCGCGTGCTGCTGGGATCACCGAGTTCATTTTTGTCACATCGCGCGGAAAATCCGCGCTCGAAGACTACTTCGACCACTCTCCGGAACTTGAGTCCGAACTTCGTAAGAAGGGCAAGGACGATCTGATGGAGACCTTGAAAACCACGTATATGGATTCTGGGGCGATTGCCTATATACGACAGCACAAGCCAATGGGCTTGGGTCATGCCGTTTGGTGTGCCAAACGGTTGATTGGTAACGAACCCTTCGCAGTCATCCTGCCGGACGATGTCATTGCTGCCGAAAAGTCGTGCCTTGCGCAGATGGTTGAGGCTTACGAAAACACAGCCGGTTGCATGGTGGCGGCTATGCCGGTGCCGGACGAAAAAGCGTCCGCATACGGGATACTCGACCCCAAGACCGACACGATGAACCGCGAGGTCCCTGTACGCGGCATGGTTGAAAAGCCGGCCCCTGGTGAGGCGCCGTCAAATCTGGCTGTGATTGGCCGTTATATCTTGACGCCGGAAGTCATGACCACTCTTGATAATGCAAAATCTGGTGCTGGTGGCGAGGTGCAACTGACAGACGCGATCGCTGAAGAAATAGTGGCAGGCCGCCCGGTTCACGGATATAGATTTGAAGGTCAGCGGTTCGATTGCGGCTCTAAAGCGGGCTTTTTGCAGGCAACTGTGAGCTTTGCACTTGCCCGCGACGATCTTAAGGACGAGTTTTCTGGGTTCCTGAATGAGATAGTTCCTGTGGCGCACGCCGCCGAATAAGGTACAACAGGCAAGACAACAAAAAACTACGAGCTTGGGACTTGGCTACCCCCGTACTTGATCTGAGTCGGTCATTTTCTCGCCTTGGTCACGCTGCAGCGACCGGGATCGATCGCGTTGAGCGTGCATATCTGAATGAGATCATTCGCCGAGGTGGTTGGGGTATCATTCGCACGCCGCGCGGCTTTCTTTTGTTTGAGCCTGATCGTCTGGCGCGGCTTCCGGAGTATCTTGACCGCACGGACCTCGACGGCGCAGATCAGGCCTCAACGATCCGTGCTATCGCGTCATCTCGGTCGTCCAGCCTGTCGATCCGGAAGATCATGTGGCGGATGCCAAACGGTCTGGCCTATTTGAACGTTGGCCACACCAACCTGAACCCGCAGACGATGCGAGCGATGATGGAGATGCCGGATCATTCGAAAGTTGTCATGGTCCACGACACGATCCCGATAGACCATCCCGACTTTCAAACCGAGACCAGCAGAGCCAAGTTTGTTGAGCGCCTGACGACTGTCATCAACTTCGCCAATCACATTGTCGTCCCTTCGGACGAGGTGCGCGAAAACGTTGAGAAGCGCATGGTCGGGACAGGCCACCGCGTTCCGGTTCATGTCTCGCCCCTGGGTGTCGACATTGGACCCACACCATTGGATTACGAGCGGTCGGAGCGTCCTTACTTCGTCGTTCTTGGAACCATAGAACCACGGAAGAATCACAAGTTGCTTTTGGACATCTGGGAGCGGATGAACCGAAAGATGGACGAGCAGCGCATACCAGAGCTGCGCATTATCGGCGCGCGTGGCTGGGGCAACAAGGATGTGTTCGAAATTCTGGACACGTCACCGATGATGGGACGCACGGTCTTCGAGCTTGGGTCGCTGCCGGACAAGGAAATGAAGCGGCACCTTGCGGGTGCGACCGCACTGCTGTTTCCGAGCCTCGCCGAGGGTTACGGACTGCCGCCTTTCGAAGCCGCCACCTTCGGTGTGCCGTCTGTCTGTGCTCCGCTCCGGCCGACTGAGATTCACCTGGGCGATATGGCCATTTACGCTGATACGAGCGACATGTATCAGTGGTTTCAAGCCATTCGGGAACTGGCGAGTGAAGAGAAAGCCGAGCAAACACGTCGCTCCGCCGCCCTGCGCTCTTTCCGGCTTCCGGCTTGGGAGAAACATTTTGATCGGGTCTTCAGCCTCATCTAAATGAGCGCCCATCAAACCCCTGCGGGAGGTGAGGGAGTTGCGAGCTTTGTCGGCATTTGGACTGCGGATGGAGCGTCGTCGCTGCCAGATGAGAGCTCTTCGAAAACGCGTTGAGCTGACTTCAGTTGTAGATCGCACCGACCGGATCAGCACGCATGATGTCCTGGCATTTGTGACTGTTCGAAACGAGATCCGTCGCCTGCCCTACTTCCTTGAGTATTACCGCAAACTTGGTGTGTCTCACTTCTTCTTCGTGGACAATGGCTCCAACGACGGTGGTCGGGAACTGCTTGCGGGCGAAGAGGATGTCTCGGTCTGGGCCACGGAAGCCAGCTACAAGCGGAGCCGGTTTGGAACAGATTGGCTGAATTGGCTGAAGTTTCGTTACGCAGTGGGACACTGGACCTTAACGCTCGATCCAGATGAATTTCTGGTTTACCCGTTTTGTGACACCCGCCCATTGCAAGCAATGTGTGATTGGTTGGACCAGTCGGGAATGCGGTCGCTTGGGTCAATGTTAATAGACATGTATCCGCGCGGGCCGCTGACATATGTCGACTACAGGCCCGGACAGGACCCCTTCGAACTTGCGCAGTGGTTTGATGCTGGCAACTACATGATTTCGAAGAATCCACGATACGGAAATCTCTGGATTCAAGGGGGGCCAAGGGCGCGTGTCTATTTTCCGGATGAGCCGGAAAAAGCGCCTTCGTTGAACAAGATTCCGCTCGTGAAATGGGAGCGGCGTTATGCCTTTGTCAGCTCAACACACATGCTTTTACCGCGTGGCTTGAATCAGGTTTACGAGGAAGCCGGAGGAGAGAAGATCAGCAGTTGTCTACTGCATGCGAAGTTTCTCGACACGTTGATCGAGAAGGCGGCAGAAGAGGTTCAACGGCGCGAACACTTTGCAAGGGGGCGCGAATACGACGCGTACCACCAAAAGGGCCAAGGCCCGAACGGGCTATGGTGCGAGTGGTCCGAGCGTTACATCGATTGGCGCCAGCTTGAACTTCTCGGGCTCATGTCCAAAGGGAATTGGGCATGAGTTTGGGATTTGTCATGCTGGCGCATACGGCGCTGGGGCGCGCGGCGCAGGTCGCCAAGGCCATCTCGGCGGCCGGGTGCCCGCTGATCATCCATGTCGATGCCCGCGTTGGTCCGGCATTCGAAAGTTTTGAGAAAAAGATCGAACAGCTTCCCAATGTAACCCTCGCGCCCAGGCTCACATGTGAATGGGGAACATGGGCTTTGGTTCGGGCAAGCAGGGAGGCGGCAGAGACGCTGCTTCAAGACCACCCTGATTTGTCTCATGTCTATTTGATCTCTGGGGCGTGCGCCCCGATCAAACCGCTTGCCGAGTTGAAAGAGTTTCTGGGGGCTCATAGTGATACGGATTTTATCGAAAGCGTCACGATTTCCGAAGTGCCCTGGACAAAAGGGGGGCTGAGCGATGAGCGCTTCACGCTTACGTTCCCGTTTCCCTGGAAGCGTCAGCGCAAACTGTTTGATCTGTGGGTCGAGCTTCAAAGGCTTGTGAAACGTAAGCGCAAGCTGCCCTCTGACCTTGCGCCGCATATGGGCTCTCAATGGTGGTGCTTAACGCGGTCTACCTTGGAGAAGATCCTCTCAGATTCGCGCCGCGATGAGCTTGAGCGTTACTTCAAAACTGTCTGGATCCCGGACGAAAGCTATTTCCAATCCCTTGTGCGGCTTTACGGTACAAAGGTGGAAAGTCGCTCGTTGACGCTTTCCAAGTTTGACTTTCAAGGAAAGCCGCATGTCTTTTATGACGATCATCTTGCTCTGCTGCGGCAAAGCCCGTTGTTCTTTGCACGCAAGATTTGGCCCGGTGCGAACCGCCTTTATCGCTGCTTCCTGGAAGAGCAGCCCAGCGTGGCGCAGATCAGCAAAGTATCGGCCGCTCATATCGACAGAACGTTCGCGCAAGCCAGCACGCGACGAACCCGCGGACGCGCCGGAATGGTCATGGCCAGTCGCTTTCCCAGTAAGAACACCAACAACGCTTTGACTGCCGCTCCCTACGCCGTGTTCCACGGCTTCAGCGATGTGTTTCACGATTTTGCGCGCTGGGCGCGTACCAATACGGGCAGTCGGACACATGGGCATCTCTTTGCGCCAGACCGCGTTCATTTTTTCGGTGGGCAGGTTGGATACGCGGGAGCGGTATCAGACAGTGCTGACTTGCGCGACTACAACCCAGAGCACTTTCTGCGCAACCTGATTTGGAACACGAGAGGCGAACACCAGTCCTTCTTGTTTTCTGCCAGGGACAAGCAACAGATCACAGCAATGCTCGCGGGAGATCGGAATGCCAACATATCTGTGCTTACCGGTGCTTGGGCCCTTCCGCTTTTACGGTCAGGTCGCGCGGTAGAAGACCTCCGGCAAGAAGCAGCTGTGTTGCAGCAAAGAGAAGCCGATTTCATTGAAATCCTGAATGAGCGCCAAACACGAGCCCGCGCTCGCATTTGGACCCTGGCCGAGTTTTTGGAGCAACCGCTTGAACCGCTGCAAGAGATTGTCGACAGCCTGTCCGGGGCGGGTTCCCATCTCCTCGGAGAACTGCCGGAATTCAAATCCATGAAAGGGTTACCATTGTTCCTGCAATCGCTGAGAAACGCTGGCATGAACCCGCATTTGGCCGGTGAGATCACGGAAAGCCTCACCAACTCCGTGTTGTGCCAAGAGTTGGCTAGGTTCGGGTGATGACGAAGTCGCGCTTTGATTACTTTGTTGTCCTTGCCGGTATGCGAACCGGTTCGAACCTGCTGGAGGAGCAGCTTTCGGCAATGCCGGGGATCGAGTCATATGGCGAACTGTTCAACCCACATTTTTTTGGGAAGCCGAACAGCGACCGGAAGTGGGACCTTACACTCAGGCAACGAGACGAAGACCCCATAAGCGTCATCGGGCAAATGCAGCGCTCTGCGACAGGTCTTCCGGGGTTCCGCCTGTTTTACGATCACGACAAGCGCGCCATAGATCACGTGCTCAACGATAAAGGTGCCGCCAAAATAATCCTCTCGCGCCGTCCGATCGATAGCTATGTTTCGCTGAAGATTGCGCGCAAGACAAAGCAATGGTGGCTGGGTGACATGACCTCTGCAAGGGCAGCGCGCGTGCCCTTTGTCGCAGAAGAATACGCCGAGTTTCTCAACGAACTCCAAGCCTTCCGGACCCACATCACGCGCACCCTTCAAACAACCGGGCAAACCGCGTTCTACATCTCGTATGGCGATCTTTCAGATGACGCTATCCTCGCCGGACTGGGGTCGTTTCTAGGTGCGGACGGCCCGCCGGACGTCTCAAAGGTGCGTGCAAAAGTTCAAAACCCCACGCCGGTTGAGGCGCGTCTGACGAACCCGCGTGTCGCGGAAGAGGCGCTTGCACGCATTGGGACGCCTGACATCGGCAGACTGAGCAGTTACGAACCCGACCGTGGACCCGGTCTGAAATTCTTCCGTGTCGGCAAGACAGTCCCTTTGATCTACATGCCTATTCGGGGTGCATGGAGTGATCCGATCCCGGACTGGATGAAGTCGATCGATCCAGACGGCGACATTGAAACAGGCATGACGCAGCGCGACTTGAGACGCTGGAAACGTCTGCACCCTGGGCACCGCACGTTCACTGTTTTGCGTCACCCCCTGCCCCGTGCGCATGATGCGTTTTGCCGCAACATCTTGCCTTCGAACATCGACGCTTACTCTGAAATTCGGGAAGCGCTTAGAACGCATTACGACATTGCGCTGCCGGAAGAGGGACCCGGTGACCGGTACGACCTTGAGCTGCACAGAGAGCTGTTTCTCAAGTTCCTTCAGTTCTTGGCAGGCAACTTGGGTGGGCAAACATCGGTACGTGTTGACAGCAGTTGGGCGTCACAGAATGCGCTGGTCCAGGCAATGGGCGAATTCGTCGTGCCAGATCGGATTATCCGTGCAGAGCGGCTTGCGACCGACGTGCCAGCGCTGGCAAGCGAAGTCGGGTACTCTTCAGCACCGTCTCCGAAGTCCGATGACGGTGCATCCAACCCGTATTCTTTGCGAGATGTTGTCACGCCAGAAATCGAGAAAGCGTGCGAAGCAGCCTATAGAAGAGACTTCATCATGTTCGGAATTGGGGCTTGGTCAGAACCCAATGACTAGGCCGCGCGAATGCTTGGGGCTTCCGTCAACAGAGTATGCAACGTTGTCTGGTCTGCGTTGGCGCGCAGCTTGGTGCAAAGCGCCTGGTCGCGCATCGTTCGGGAAACAACAGCCAAGGCTTTCAAATGCTCAACGCCGGCGTCAAGAGGGGCGAGGAGTGCAAAGACCAGATCAACCGGTTGACGATCAACAGAGTCGAAATCCAGCGGCTTCTCAACGCGAACGAAGATGCCGTGTACCTTTTCGAGTTCCGAGAGTCGGGCGTGTGGCAACGCAATCCCCTGACCGACGCCTGTTGGCCCGAGCGTTTCGCGTTCTTGCAGGGCTGTACACACCTCGGTCGGCTTCAAATCATATGCTGACGCTGCAACATCACCAATCTCTTGCAAAAGCCGCTTCTTACTGGTCACGGCTGCCAGTGTTTTTACTGCGTCCACATGCAAGATCGATGATAGCTCCATCACGTCACCCGTTTCCCAACTAGATTTTCCCCAGCGGTCGAACCCCAAGATCCTAGTTCGGATCAATCCAACCGATATTCCCATCTTGGCGACGATAGACGATATTCAACCCATCATCACTTTTTTCGTTCCGAAACACTAAAACGGGGGTATCTGCAAGCTCCATTTGCATGACAGCCTCACCAACCGAGAGTGATGGTATCTTTGTTTCCATCTCGGCAATAATCATGGGTTGCAACGTTTCAGGCTCATCGTCCTCGTGATCGTCACTACCTGCAAGGATATTGTAAGCCGCCGCAGACAATTCAACCGGCCGTTCTCTGTGATGGTCTTTCAGTCGGCGTTTGTACCGCCGGAGCTGCTTGTCCATCTTGTCGCGACACTTTTCGAATGCCGCATAGATCTCGTGATCGTGGCCTTTCGCCTGAACTGTCATCCCTGTCGACAGATGGATGACGGCTTCACACACATGCTCATGTCCACTGCGCGAAAACACGACATTGGCATCCGTGGGACGCCCGGGATACTTGCCTACCAAATCACCGAGTCCATCCTTTACATGGGTTTGAAGTGCTTCCCCGATGTCGATCTGTTTGCCGGTGATCTGAAATTGCATAGGTTTCTCCTGACAGAGGTCTTTGGCCCGCCTGCGTCCGAGCCCGGTATTCAGTAAGTGTCTTCACATTGTGTGGAAAAACGTCCGCGTCGGTCTGCGCGCTTGGTACCTAGCGTTTTGGCGGATCGTTCCATTCCCCCTATTTGGCGGCATTCCGGCGGCTGCTGTCAAACAAAACCTTAGAAGGTTAAGAAATCCGAAAAGAATGCCCAAGGTAAACGCGCCTGACATTCTCGTCACGAACAACTTCGTCTGCTGTGCCGCTCATCAACACGCCGCCATCGTGAAGAATGTATGCTCGGTCAACGATTTCAAGCGTTTCCCGCACATTGTGGTCCGTGATCAGAACGCCAATCCCCCGGTTCTTCAGGTCCATGACAAGATCCCGAATATCGCCAACGGCGATCGGATCAATGCCGGGGAAGGGCTCGTCCAGCAAAAGATACTTGGGGTTCGCTGCCAGGCTGCGTGCAATCTCGCAGCGCCGCCGTTCACCACCAGACAGGGCAACCGAAGGTGTGCGGCGCAGATGTGAGATGGAGAACTCGTTCAACAGTTCTTCCAACCTCTCCCGGCGCTTGGTTCTGTCTTTCTCGACGATTTCGAGAATGGCGAGAATGTTGTCTTCGACGTTAAGACCCTGGAAGATCGACCGCTCCTGCGGAAGATAGCCAATGCCCAGTTGGGCGCGGCGATACATCGGATAGGTTGTGACATCGCGCCCATCAATCAGCACCTGACCGGCGTCGGGCATTGCGAGCCCGGCGACGGAATAGAAACATGTGGTTTTGCCAGAACCGTTTGGACCAAGAAGGGCGACCACCTCACCGCGGGTTACATCCAGGCTCACGTCACGAATAACGGGCCGCTTGCGGTACGACTTTCGCAAATTGCGAATCTTGAGGCCTTGACCACCTCCCGCGACAGATAACTCGGGTTTGCTCATCAGTTATCCTCGCCCGAGGGTGCAAATACAGTGCGGACACGGCCCTCCATACGTCCGCTCCCAGAGCTCAGGTTGACCACCAGCCGGTCCCCTGAAATGGCGTTACGGCCTTGGGTCAGAAGCACGTTTCCATTGAGTGTCACTGTGCCCTGCGAAACGGAATATACAGCGTCCTGCGCTTCCGCAGCGTCTGCGGCTGTCACGAACGTCACGCCCCCACTCGCCAAGAGTCGCGATATGGCGTTTTCCGAGCCATCATCCGAATACTCAATTGTGACCCTGCCTGCTGACAACCTGACGTCGCCTTGCACGATCAGCACATTGCCGTCGAACACGGCCTGACCGGACGCCTGGTCGATACTGAACTGGTCTGCCGTGACCTCTACCGGGACGCTCACATCAAATCCACGCGTCCCGAACGCAATATTTGCTGATTGAGCGAGCGCAGCGCCAGCGCATATCAGAAACACAAACAGCGATATCAAACCTAGACGCATGGGCATCCTTTAATTTGGGGGCTCATAGATCAAACGCACGTCCCCTTTGAAAACAAGATGATGCGTTGGCGGGTCGCTGTCCATCCTGTTCAAACGCATGGTGTTCGCCGTTATTGTGCCGGGCGGGCCTGATGCGACAATACCATGATCAGCCAAAACGCTTGCTTCGTCAAAAGACGTTACAATCTCATCTGTCGTTATGCGATAGCCGGTAGAGGTTTCAAGAACGGCCCCGCCGCGAAGCAGCGCCTCACGTTCTGTCGCATCAACGATACCTTCCGGGCTATCGATGGAGATTTCGGCTCCTGACGGCAAGTTGAGCTTTGCCGTCAACACGGCACCTGTCCAACGGTTTGGCTGGTTCTCTCCCGGGCGAATTGAATCTGCTGACAGGATGATCTCCACGCCATGCACTGTGACGCCACCAAAGGCAGGTGACGTCGCACCCTGTTCCCGCAGGATCTTTGCAACATCGACCTCGGCATAAGGAATGGCCGCCTCAGGGTCTAACGTTTCGGCAACGAAAAAGAGCGTCGAGAGGATCGCGAGCGCGGCCAACGGCAACGATACCTTCATCCAAAGGACGAGGCGGGAGTATCGGTCGGCGCTGGCCATTTTGGGTATATAGGGGGTATCGGTCAGTGTGCGAAGATGTCCGTCTCGGGCCAACCGGCAAGATCCAGCCGAGCACGAGTCGGTAAAAAACTGAACGCGGCTTGCGCCAGATCGGTTCGACCTTCGCGTTGAAGACGTTCATCCAGTTTTTCCTTGAGCGCGTGAAGGTACAATACGTCACTGGCTGCATAGTTTAACTGAGCCTCGGTGAGCGTCTCGGCGCCCCAATCGCTCATCTGCTGTAGTTTCGAAATATCGACGCCAAGCAGTTCATCCAGCAGGTTCTTCAAACCATGCCGGTCCGTATAGGTGCGCACGAGCTTTGAGGCGATCTTGGTACAATAGACCGGTGTCGCCAACGCGCCGAACGCGTTGAAAAGTGCTGCAATGTCGAAACGCCCGAAATGAAAGAGCTTCAGAATACTTTGGTCGGTTATGAGCCGTTCAAGATTGGGAGCAGATGTTTGGCCTTTTCCAATCTGCACCAGGTGCGCGTTTCCATCCCCGCCTGACAGTTGCACAAGGCAAAGACGATCCCGACCCGGGATTAGCCCCATGGTTTCGCAATCGATTGCAACGGACGAGCCGAGGTCAAGGTCATCAGGAAGGTCGTTCTGGTAAAGGTAATTGGCCATGTCGGGTGTCATGCACGTTGGCGCGCGTCCGATCAAGTCAGACAATGGCTCCAATGAACCGCAAGTGGCGCGCTGCGGGCCAACCCAACCCATCCTGCACTCATTCAAAAAGGCCACTGCGGCCCCTCCGCGCAGGTCACATGCTGTCTGTTGCGCACATATGCCCTTTGTTCTATGCGGCATCCAACTGCATGGTTGGCCGCCATGCGTCAATCTACGCGAAGCTGAAGGACCAGAAAATCATGAGCGATACCAGTCGTCCCGACATATTGTATACCAAGGTAGACGAAGCGCCCGAGCTGGCCTCTGCCTCGCTCCTGCCCATCATCCAGTCCTTCGCAGGTGCCGCGGGAATTACGGTTGGCACCAAAGACATCTCGCTCGCGGGTCGCGTTTTGGCTGCCTTTACGGACCATCCCGACGACCTCGCGGAGTTGGGCCAGTTGGTGAAAACGTCTGATGCCAATGTGATCAAGCTTCCGAACATCTCGGCGTCAGTACCGCAGCTAAAGGCGGCCATCGCGGAGTTGCAATCCCAAGGCCATGCGGTGCCGGACTATCCGGAAGACCCGGCCACGGATGAAGAGCGCGCGATACGAGAAACCTACGACGCCATCAAAGGCTCGGTCGTGAACCCGGTTCTGCGTGAAGGCAATTCGGACCGCCGGGCCGCCAAAGCTGTGAAGTCTTACGCCATGGCAAACCCGCATCGGATGGGCGTTTGGGAACCAACCAGCAAAACCCGTGTGTCTTCGATGGACGGGAATGACTTCTTCTCGAATGAGGTCTCAGCCACGATCACTGCCGCTCAGGCCGGTGCTGCCCGCATTGAGTTTGAAGACGCCGATGGCACGGTAACTGTTCTGAAAGACGGTCTGAATGTGGATGAGGGCACCGTCGTTGACGCAACCTTCATGTCGGCCAAGGCACTGCGCGCTTTTCTTGCTGAACAGATTGAGGCCACGAAGGCAGAAGGGACTTTGTTCTCACTTCATCTCAAGGCCACGATGATGAAAGTCTCCGATCCGATCCTTTTCGGTCATGCCGTTGAAATTTTCCTGAAGGATGTTTTCGAAAAGCATGCCGCCACATTCGATGAACTTGGTGTGAACCCAAATTTCGGGATCGGCGATTTGGAGGACAAGATCGCAAGCCTGTCGTCAGACAAGGCCGCTGAAATCAAGGCTGACATAGAAGCCGCCTATGCCGCGCGCCCGCCGATGTACATGGTGAACTCCGACAAGGGGATCACAAACCTGCACGTCTCGTCCGATGTGATAATTGACGCTTCAATGCCGGCGCTGATCCGGGCCGGTGGCAAGGGCTGGGGACCGGACGGCAACGAAGCCGACAGCAATTGTGTGATCCCGGACAATTCCTATGCACCGGTCTATGATGAAACTATCAAGTACTTCAAAGAAACCGGCGCACTTGATCCGGCAACAAGCGGCGCCGTTCAAAACATTGGTCTGATGGCGCAAAAGGCGGAGGAGTACGGGTCTCACCCTACAACGTTCGAAGCGCCGGCCGATGGCACCATACGCTATGTCGCTGCGACCGGAGAAACTTTGCATGAACATACGGTCGAAAAGGGCGACATCTGGCGCTCGGCCACCGCGAAGAAAGCGCCGATCGAGGATTGGGTGAAACTGGCGATCTCACGCCAGTCGGCCACGAGCGCACAGGCGATTTTCTGGCTTGATCGCGCGCGTGCGCATGATGCGGAGTTGATCAAGTATGTCGAACCGATTTTGTCGGCAGAAGGTGTTGCCGATAAGTTCTTGATCATGGCGCCGCGCGAGGCGACGCGTTTGACGCTGGAGACCATTCGCAAGGGCGAAGACAGCATCGCGATCACCGGCAATGTGCTGCGGGACTATCTGACCGACCTGTTCCCGATCCTTGAACTTGGCACGTCGGCGAAGATGCTATCGATCGTGAAGCTTATGAATGGCGGCGGTCTGTTTGAAACAGGCGCGGGCGGCTCCGCACCTAAACACGTGCAGCAGCTACAAGAAGAAAACCACCTGCGCTGGGACTCGCTTGGCGAGTTTTGTGCTCTGGGCGAAAGCTTCGAGTTCTTTGCTCAGACTTCGGGCAATACAAAGGCTTCTGTCATGGCAAACGCGATTGAAGCTGCGACGCAGGGCGTGCTCGATCACGATCGAAGCCCCGGCAGAAAGGTTGGCCAGCCGGACAACCGCGACAGTCATTTCTGGTTTGCTATGTACTGGGCGGAAGCACTTGCAACGCAATCAGAGGACGCGGAGCTGGCAGGCCATTTCGCTCCGATTGCTGAGGCGATGAAGGCCAAGGCGGATATAATCGTTTCTGAGCTTCAAACCGGCCGTGGCGCGGCTGTGGACACCGGCGGCTACTACAATCCGGATCCACAGAAGCTGGCTTCGATTATGCGCCCAAGCCCGACACTGAACGAAATCATAGGCTAATCAGGTCGGGCCTGTGCGCTGCCGCGTGCCTTGTACACAGTAGAAGTGTTGCGCGGCGATTTGCGCCTTGCTGTGATGCCGCCACGGTTCTAAACCTCACGGCGTTCAACTTGAGGTATCAGCCATGCCGAAACTGGTCACGATCTTTGGAGGATCCGGCTTTGTCGGGCGTTACATCGCCCAACGCATGGCGCGGAACGGGTGGCGTGTACGCGTGGCCGTTCGACGCCCGAACGAAGCGCACTTCGTTCGCCCGTATGGACGTGTTGGTCAGGTTGAGCCCGTACTATGCAACATTCGCAACGACGAAAGTGTGCGGCAAGTGACCCAGGGCGCTGATGCTGTTGTGAATTGCGTCGGGACATTCGACGCGCGCGGCAAGAACAACTTTGATGCGGTCCAACACGAAGGCGCCGCTCGCATCGCACGCATCGCCGCTGAAGAGGGCGTAACTCAGTTGGTTCACATTTCGGCAATTGGCGCCGACAGTCAGGGGAACAGCCTTTATGCGCAGAGCAAAGGGACGGGCGAAGAAGCTATTCTCTCAGCTTTCCCCAATGCCATGATCCTTCGGCCTTCGGTCATCTTCGGACCGGAAGACCAGTTTTTTAACAGATTTGCCGCGATGGCGCGGACCTCGCCATTTATCCCGCTGGTGGGTGCCGAAACAAAGTTCCAACCGGTTTATGTCGATGATGTTGCGCACGCCGCCGAGATGGGCGTGTTGGGGACGGCGGAGCCCGGCACTTACGAACTTGGTGGGCCAGACCCAGAGACCTTTCGCGAGTTGATCACCCAGATGCTTGCGACCATCCGGCGTCGTCGGCTTGTTGTCGGGCTGCCATTTTGGGTTGGCACCATGATGGGCTATGTCACGGGGGCCTTATCCTTTGTCACCGGAGGACTTGCGCCTCAGCCGATTACGGTCGATCAGGTTCGTTCTCTTCGACAGGACAACGTTGTAAGCGATGGCGCGAGAACGCTTGCAGATTTGGAGATCACTCCGACATCTATTGAAGCCGTCGTCCCGTCCTACTTATGGCAATTCCGGCCGTCCGGCCAATATGCCGAACTGAAGGAAAGCGCGCGTAACTTGCGCTAGCCATATGCGATGGCCAGCAAAGCCACACCCAGTATTATTCGGTAAATCACGTAGGGCGTGAAGCTCACGCTTCGCAACAAACGCATCATAAAGTGCAATGCTGCCAGCGCTGCAAAAAACGCGAATGCTGCGGCAATGGCGCTGTCGCGCGCTGCCGCTCCATCCATGCTTGAGGCGACGTCGATGCCGATGAGTGTGCCGGATGCGATGATTGTTGGGATAGACATCAACATCGCGAGGCGTGCTGCTTCGCTGCGTTCGTAGCCCAGCTTGCGCGCGCCCGTGATCGTGATGCCGGATCGTGATGTGCCGGGGATCAAGGCGATCACTTGCCAAAGGCCCATGATGACCGCATCCCGCAGTGTCCAATCCTGGGCGCGTTTGGTTGTCGACCCCGACTGATCGGCCCAGTAGAGCACAAGTCCGAAGATGAGGGTCATCCAACCGACCACAGCGATACTGCGAAGCGCCTCGTCGAAGCCGGAAAGTTTCAGTGCAAGGCCGGCGAGGATAACCGGGATCGTGGCGACAATCAAACCCAGGGCCAGTCGCGCATCCGGGTCTGACAAATCGTTCAGGCGGATGAGGCCAGTTATGGCACGTCTGACATCTGACCAGAAATACAGGATGACAGCGCCAAGAGTGCCAACATGAACGGCCACGTCAATGACCAGCCCTTGATCCTCCAGACCGGTCAGATTCGGCAGCAACACGAGGTGCCCTGAGGAAGAAACCGGTAGAAACTCGGTAATACCCTGAACGATTGCGACCAGCAGGAGGTTTAGAATAGGCATTTCTTGAGCGACATCCTATAAGCTACCGATAGACTAACGTATTGAGATTTTGAGGAAAGATGTATATTAAGTCCGATTGGGACCTAAATTGCAACCGAAACGTGGTTTGCGAACGCGTTGGCCCACAACTTTTTCCACTATAGGTCATATGTTCTGACTTTTATTTTCAGATTAATCATTTAGAACAACGGTCTGATCTTTTGGAGGACGGGATGGCTGATAATCCTATGCTGAAATTCGTGAATGTTGGGCGCGATATGCCTGAGAAGCGCGATGCCAGTGCGCGGAAGGAAGACTTCCGCGAGATCTATGCCGAGTACGCAAAGGCCAAAGCAGAGGAACAGGCCGCGCGGTGCAGCCAATGTGGTGTGCCGTATTGTCAGTCGCATTGTCCGCTCCACAACAACATCCCCGACTGGTTGAAGCTGACGGCAGAGGGCCGCCTGCAGGAAGCCTATGAGACCAGCCAGGCGACGAACACCTTCCCCGAAATCTGTGGACGCATTTGCCCGCAAGACCGCCTGTGCGAAGGCAACTGCGTGATTGAACAGTCGGGCCACGGAACGGTTACCATTGGCTCTGTTGAGAAATACATCACCGATACCGCCTGGGAAGAAGGCTGGGTCAAGCCGATTGCCCCGGCCGTAGAGCGCACCGAAAGCGTCGGCATCATTGGCGCTGGCCCAGGGGGTTTGGCGGCGGCAGACATGTTGCGCCGCGCCGGAGTTCAGGTGACCGTTTACGATCGATACGATCGGTCCGGTGGCTTGATGACTTACGGCATCCCGGGGTTCAAACTCGAAAAAGACGTTGTGATGCGGCGCAACCAGCAACTTGAAGAGGGCGGCGTGACCTTCAAGTTGAATTGCAACGTGGGAGAAGACCTCTCTTTCAATGATATCCGCGCTCAGCATGATGCCATCATCATTGCGACCGGTGTTTACAAAAGCCGCGATCTTCAGGCTCCGGGCAGCGGGGCCGAGGGCATCGTACGTGCCATCGACTATCTGACAGCGTCCAACCGGAAGAGCTTTGGCGATGATGTGCCTGAGTTTGACAGCGGCGCGCTAAACGCGGAAGGCAAGCGTGTTGTGGTGATTGGTGGCGGTGACACGGCCATGGATTGCGTGCGGACAGCGGTCCGGCAGGGCGCGACCAGTGTGAAGTGCCTGTATCGTCGGGACCGCACGAATATGCCGGGCTCGCAACGCGAGGTGGCCAACGCGGAAGAAGAAGGTGTCGAGTTCGTCTGGCTGTCGGCGCCAAACGGGTTTGCAGGAGACGCAGTCACAGGTGTCATGACGCAGAAAATGCGGCTTGGCGCACCGGATGCGACCGGCCGCCAGGTGCCTCAGATCATTGAGGGGTCTGACTATGTTGAAGGTGCGGACCTCGTCATCAAAGCGCTGGGGTTCGAGCCTGAAGACCTGCCCAAGCTTTGGGGTGTGGACGGCTTGGAAGTGACCCGCTGGGGCACAGTCAAAGCTGACTTCCGGACCCACGAAACCAGCCTGGAAGCGGTGTATGCTGTGGGTGATATCGTGCGGGGCGCATCCCTGGTGGTTTGGGCCATTCGCGATGGCCGGGAGGCGGCGGAAGCCGTTCTGGACCGTTTCGCGGCGACAGCGATCGCTGCTGAATAGCGTATCGGTATTACGTCGGTATCACGTCGGTATTGCGTCGGTGCCTTTGGAACCACTGAGACAGGAATACTGACCCATTGGGTTAAGGAAGGTTGAAGAACATGGCCTCGAAAACGGGAAGCTGCCTTTGCGGCGAGATCGAATACGAGTTGGCCGAAGAGCCGACAAGCTATGGTGCCTGCCATTGCAGCATGTGCCGCAAGTTCTCGGGCGGGATTGAGTTGGGCATTCACGTGCCCGCGGGCGGTGTCCGTTTTGTCCCGACTGACAAGCTTGCCATCTTCGAGTCTTCCGAATGGGCGGAGCGCGGGTTTTGTATGCTGTGTGGCTCCAGCATCTTCTACCGCTTCACCGGAGAGGGGCCGATGGCAGGAATGTTCAGCATCTCCGCAGGAACGCTGGAAGACATGTCGGGCATGACCTTCGACACAGAAGTTTACATCGACAACAAACCCGAAAGCCACGCTTTCGCGGGGGAACGCAAGCGCATGACGGAGGCTGAAGTGCTTGAAGCCGCCGGTGTAGAATTGGGAGACGACACATGACCAAGTTTGACGCTGAATGGGTCAAAACCGAAGAGGCGCGCCGCGCCTGGATGGCGAAAAACAGTCTCTATTCCGAAGAAACAGAACATGCGTCCTGTGGCGTTGGCCTCGTCGTCGCGATTGACGGGAAGCCGTCGCGCAAGGTCGTGGAAAACGGCATTGATGCGCTGAAGGCGGTTTGGCACCGAGGCGCCGTAGACGCCGACGGCAAGACCGGCGACGGGGCTGGTATTCACGTGCAGATTCCTGCGCCGTTCTTCTATGACCAAGTGAAGCGCACTGGTCACGAGCCGCGCCAGAGCGAACTGATGGCGGTCGGTCAGGTCTTTCTTCCCCGGACGGATTTTGGTGCGCAAGAGACGTGCCGGACAATCGTCGAAACGGAAATCCTGCGCATGGGCTATTACATCTACGGGTGGCGGCATGTTCCGGTCGACATTTCCGTTCTTGGCGAGAAGGCCAATGCGACGCGCCCTGAGATCGAGCAAATTCTGATTTCAAATTCGAAGAACGTGGATGAAGAAACGTTTGAGCGCGAGCTTTACGTTATTCGTCGGCGGATCGAAAAGGCGGCCGCGGCGGCTCAGGTGTCGGACCTTTACCTTGCAAGCCTGTCCTGCCGGTCGATCATCTACAAAGGTATGATGCTGGCCGAACAGGTGGCGGAGTTTTATCCGGACCTGAAGGACGAACGCTTTGAGTCCGCTTTCGCAATTTATCATCAGCGGTACTCGACCAACACGTTCCCGCAATGGTGGCTGGCGCAGCCTTTCCGCATGTTGGCCCATAACGGTGAGATCAACACGCTGAAGGGCAACGTCAATTGGATGAAAAGCCATGAAATCCGCATGGCGTCTTCGACCTTTGGCGACACTGCAGAAGACATCAAGCCGATCATCCCCAATGGTGCATCGGATTCGAGTGCGCTGGATGCGGTGTTCGAAGTTCTGGTCCGCGCCGGTCGGAATGCCCCCATGGCCAAGACGATGCTTGTTCCTGAGTCATGGTCCAAGCAGGCGATTGAGCTGCCGCAGGCATGGCGTGACATGTACAATTACTGCAATGCGGTGATGGAACCTTGGGATGGCCCCGCCGCACTTGCCATGACGGATGGACGCTGGGTCTGTGCCGGTTTGGACCGGAACGGTCTGCGCCCGATGCGGTACACGGTGACCGGAGACGGTTTGTTGGTTGCCGGGTCGGAGACTGGCATGGTCCCGACGGACGAAGCGACGACCGTTGAAAAGGGCGCGCTTGGCCCGGGCCAGATGATTGCGGTCGATATGGTCGAGGGCAAGCTGTTCCACGATACCGAGATCAAGGACATGCTGGCAGGCTCCGCACCGTTCGGGGAATGGGTCGGCAAGATTGTTGAGCTGGATGAAGAGCTGTCCGGCCTGACCGAGAAGCCCTTGTTCGACGGAAATGAACTGCGTAAGCGGCAAGTCGCGGCGGGCTATACGATTGAGGAACTGGAGCAGATTCTTGCGCCGATGGCGGAGGACGGGAAAGAGACGCTGGCCTCCATGGGCGATGACACACCGTCCGCTGTTTTGTCCAAGCATAACCGCCCGTTGAGCCACTTCTTCCGGCAGAACTTCAGCCAGGTCACGAACCCACCCATCGACTCGCTGCGCGAATACCGTGTGATGAGCCTGAAGACACGGTTCGGGAACCTGAAGAACGTGTTGGATCAGGACTCGAGCCAGACAGAAATTATCGTGCTGGACAGCCCGTTCGTTGCGAACGCGCAGTTCGAACGCCTGTGTGAGGCGTTTGACAGCACCATGGTTGAAATCGACTGCACCTTTGCCGCCAACGCGGGACCGGGTGCGTTGCAAGCCGCGTTGGAGCGTATCCGCTCTGAAGCGGAGGATGCAGTGCGGTCCGGCGCTGGCCATATCGTGCTGACCGATCATCATCAGGGGCCCGACTGGGTTGCGATGCCGATGATCCTCGCAACAAGCGCGGTGCACAGCTGGCTGACACGCAAGGGCCTGAGAACGTTCTGTTCGCTCAACGTGCGCTCTGCTGAATGCATCGATCCGCATTACTTCGCGGTTCTTGTGGGATGCGGCGCCACTGTCGTGAACGCCTACTTGGCCGAGGATTCAATTGCCGACCGGGTCAATCGAGGACTGATCGAAGGGAGCCTGACAGAAGCCGTTGCGCGTTACCGCAAGGCGATTGATGCGGGGCTTCTGAAAATCATGTCGAAGATGGGCATCAGCGTGATCTCGTCCTATCGCGGCGGCTTGAACTTCGAAGCCGTCGGCTTGTCGCGGGCGATGGTCAATGAGTATTTCCCCGGCATGCATTCGCGCATCAGCGGGATCGGTGTGGCTGGCATTCAAACCAAGGCCGAACATGTCCATGCCAAGGGCTTCAAGGCTGACACAGTGCTGCCCATCGGCGGTTTCTACAAG
Organism: Pseudomonadota bacterium; assembly: GCA_038532095.1. Classification (GTDB taxonomy): domain Bacteria; phylum Pseudomonadota; class Alphaproteobacteria; order Rhodobacterales; family Rhodobacteraceae; genus JAJDOD01. Next base: position 42,877 of record JBCBBB010000001.1, on the reverse strand, counting down.
GCGCGCAAGTCGGGTGAGACGCACGCTTGGGAAGCAACCTCGATGCACATGCTTCAAGCCGCCTGCGACAGAGCGTCTTACGCGATGTGGCAACAGTATTCGGCCAAGATGCGGGCAGCTCCCCCGATTCACCTGCGGGATCTTTTGGACATCAAACCGCTGGGCGATGCGATCCCGCTTGAGCAGGTGGAGAGCATCACATCCATCCGGAAAAGGTTTGTGACACCCGGCATGTCGCTTGGGGCATTGTCGCCCGAGGCGCACAAGACGCTGAACGTTGCGATGAACCGGATCGGCGCAAAGTCGGACTCGGGCGAAGGTGGGGAAGACCCGGCGCATTTCGTGCCTGAGCCGAACGGGGACAACCCGAGCGCAAAGATCAAACAGGTTGCGTCAGGCCGCTTCGGCGTCACGGCTGAATATCTGAACCAGTGCGAAGAGCTTGAGATCAAAGTTGCGCAGGGTGCGAAGCCTGGCGAAGGGGGTCAGTTGCCGGGGATGAAGGTGACGGAACTGATCGCACGGCTCCGGCATTCGACACCGGGTGTGACATTAATCAGCCCGCCGCCGCACCACGACATCTACTCGATCGAGGATCTGGCGCAGCTGATCTATGATCTCAAGCAGATCAATCCCCGTTGCAAAGTGACGGTGAAACTGGTCGCCGCCTCAGGTGTTGGAACGATTGCGGCTGGTGTGGCAAAGGCGAAGGCCGATGTCATTTTGATTTCAGGCCACAACGGCGGGACCGGCGCGTCCCCGGCGACGTCCATCAAATACGCCGGGTTGCCGTGGGAAATGGGCCTGACCGAGGCGCACCAGGTTCTTGCAATGAACAACCTCCGGGACCGCGTCACACTCAGGACCGATGGCGGACTGCGCACGGGGCGCGACATCGTGATGGCCGCGATGATGGGTGCAGAGGAATACGGCATCGGCACTGCGGCGCTGATTGCGATGGGCTGCATCATGGTGCGTCAGTGTCAGTCAAACACATGTCCGGTTGGTGTCTGCACCCAGGATGAGCGTCTGCGGGAGAAGTTCACCGGGTCGGCCGATAAGGTCGTGAACCTGATCACCTTCTACGCACACGAAGTCCGCGAGATTTTGGCTTCCATCGGCGCGCGATCGCTGGACGATGTGATTGGCCGGGCCGACCTGCTCACGCAGGTCAGCCGTGGTTCCGCGCATCTTGATGATCTCGACCTGAACCCGCTTCTGATCACGGTCGATGGTGCGAAGGACATCACCTATGATCGGGATCGCCCGCGCAACGCCGTGCCGGACACGCTGGACGCCGAAATCGTCAAGGATGCGGCCCGCTTCCTAGAGGATGGCGAGAAAATGCAGCTGTCCTATGCAGTGCAGAACACGCACCGCACGATCGGGACGCGCACGTCGAGCCACATCGTGAAGCGGTTTGGCATGCGCAACAGTCTGCAACGGGACCATTTGACGGTGAAGCTTCAGGGCTCCGCGGGACAGTCGCTTGGCGCTTTCGCAGCGCCAGGTTTGCGGTTGGAAGTTTCTGGCGACGCGAACGACTATGTCGGCAAGGGCCTCTCTGGTGCAACGATTGTGGTGCGCCCGCCTATGGCGTCGCCGCTGGTTGCGGACGAGAATGTCATCATCGGCAACACGGTGCTTTATGGTGCGACGGATGGTTACCTGTTTGCGGCGGGTCGTGCTGGCGAGCGTTTCGCCGTGCGGAACTCGGGGGCGAAGGTCGTGGTGGAAGGCTGCGGCTCCAACGGTTGTGAATACATGACCGGTGGCGTTGCCGTAATCCTTGGCGAGATCGGTGCCAACTTCGGGGCCGGTATGACCGGGGGCATGGCCTATCTTTACGATCCGGACCAATCGGCCGAGACCATGATGAACCTTGAGACCCTCGTCACCTTGCCGGTCAATGAAGGGCATTACATGCAGGAATTGGAAACCCTGCTTGAGCGCCATCTTGAGGAAACAGGCTCAAAGAAGGCTGCGGCCATCCTTCAACACTGGGATGAAGAGCGGCACAAGTTCTTGCAGATTGTTCCAAAGGAAATGCTGAACAAGCTCGAGGTGCCGCTGGTCGGTTTGGAAGAAGCCATACCCGCCGAGTGACGGCTTCTATGTGAACGTTGGGAAGCGGGGGCAGTGCTCCCGCTTCTTTGCTTTGTGGGTGCGGGCGAAGTGACGCGGCGTTTTGGATGACAGGCATCTGACCCTCGTTCAAGGTCCGCCCATGACAGATTACCCCCATCTTTTCCGCCCGCTTGATCTTGGCCATGTGACCCTGCCGAACCGCGTGCTCATGGGGTCGATGCACACAGGTCTCGAAGAACTCGGCGACTTCGATCGCGTGGCCGCCTATTACGCGCGCCGTGCCGAGGGCGGAGTGGCCCTGATGGTCACCGGCGGCATGGCGCCGAACCGCGAAGGGGGCGTTTTGCCGGGGGCAGCAGGGCTCTTCACTGACAAAGACATGGCGAACCATGCGAAGGTGACGGCGGCGGTTCACGATGCGGGTGGGCGGATTGCGATGCAGATTTTGCATGCCGGACGCTACGCCTATTCACCGGAATGCGTTGCGCCTTCTCCGGTGAAGTCACCGATATCCCCCTTTCCGCCTGCTGAGCTGGACGAGGCAGGTATCGAGAAACAGATCGCTGACATCGTGGAGGCGGCGCGCCGAGCCCAGTCCGTTGGGTATGATGGTGTGGAGGTGATGGGGTCGGAAGGGTACTTCCTGAACCAGTTTCTTGTCACCCACACGAACAAGAGAACCGACCGTTGGGGCGGGCCTTACGAGAACCGGATGCGGCTTCCGGTGGAGGTTGTCCGGCGTGTTCGTGAAGCTGTCGGGCCAGATTTCATCGTCATCTATCGTCTGAGCATGATCGACCTTGTGCCGAATGGATCGACTTGGGATGAAGTCGTGCAACTTGGCCAAGCCATTGAAAACGCAGGCGCGTCGATCCTGAATACCGGTATCGGATGGCACGAAGCCCGTATTCCGACGATTGCGACAAGTGTGCCGCGCGGGGCGTTCACATGGGTCACGAAGAAGCTAATGGGGCAGGTGGACATCCCTGTGATCACATCGAACCGCATCAACACACCAGAGGTGGCAGAACAGGTGTTGGCGGATGGGTGCGCTGATATGGTGTCTATGGCGCGGCCCTTCCTGGCCGATCCTGATTTCGTGAAGAAGGCGCAAGATGCGCAGTCTCACCTGATCGCGCCCTGCATTGCGTGCAATCAGGCCTGTCTGGATCATACCTTTGAAATGAAGATTGCGTCCTGCCTCGTAAACCCGCAAGCCGCTCATGAAACCGAACTGGTTTATCGCCCGACGGACGCGCCGAAGCAGATTGCCGTTGTCGGTGCAGGCCCCGCAGGCCTTTCAACGGCGATTACGGCTGCTGGACGCGGACATAAAGTGACACTGTTTGACCGGTCGAGTGAGATCGGAGGGCAACTTAACCTGGCCAAGCAGATCCCTGGAAAGGAAGAGTTCCACGGACTTGTGGCATGGTTTGAGACCATGCTGCGTGAAACCGGGGTCTCGCTGAAGCTTGGCACCGAAGCTGACGTTTTCAGTCTGCAGGATTTCGACGAAGTGGTCATCGCCACCGGGGTAACGCCTCGTGATCCGGAAATCGATGTCTCAGGCGGCGATGTCGTTACGTACATTGATGTTTTGTCTGGCCGAAAGGTTGCAGGTGACAACGTCGCGATCATTGGCGCTGGGGGTATCGGTTTTGATGTGGCGGAGTACCTCACGCATGATGGCGAAAGCCCGACTGAGAACCTTCCGGCCTGGTTGGAAGAATGGGGCGTGGCCGATCCAAGCGAGCATCGGTCAGGGCTGAACCCCAGTGGTCCGAACCCGGCGGCCAGTCCGCGAAAAGTGTCACTATTCCAAAGAAAAGCGGAGCGTCCGGGGAAGCGTTTGGGAAAAACGACGGGTTGGATTCATCGTGCTTCGCTTCAAATGAAGGGCGTGCAAATGATAGGTGGTGTCACCTATGAACGGATCGATGATGACGGTCTGCACATCACCAGACAAGACGGCACTCAAGAGGTTGTTTCGTGCGATACGGTTGTCCTTTGCGCGGGTCAGCTGAGCGAACGCACGCTTGCTGATGAACTGCAAGCGGCAGGTATTGAACCACATGTTATCGGTGGCGCAGATGTGGCGGCCGAACTGGATGCAAAGCGGGCGATCGACCAAGGGGCGCGGTTGGCGGCTGTGCTTTAGCGTGTCCGGCCTTTAACCTGAGACGTCGAGTATCGCTTTTCGCGTCCGACCGAAGGGAGAGGCAGTGAAAAGCGATTCAGGTGTAAGGCCGGATGCTCTAGGGCAAGTTCACAAGAAGGATCGGATTTCCCTCAGAATGCGCTCTGGGGCCTCTTCATGTGCAAGGTGCCCCAGATCGTTCAGATGCCGGACCGTTGCATTCGGCAACCGTTGTGCGGCTTGGTCCGCAACGTCCGGCGGAACGGCCTTGTCGTTGTCACCGACAAGGAACAGAACGTCGGCTGGAATGTTGGGAAGATCGTTCACAAGATCATCTAGAGACCAGCGTGCCATCATTTGCAGAGCGCCGTTCACATGGGTTCGGTTGCCGGTCAGGCGGGTGTAGAACGCAAGGCTTTCGTCGTCGATCCGCGAACCTGTCCCTTCGATCAGGCGCCGTGCGCGAAATGTGGTTGCGCCAAAACTGAACATGTTTGCCGTAAAGGGGTTCGCGGCAAGCATCTTGGCGAGCATCGGAAAAAGCCATCCGGCGACGCCTTTGAAATTGTCCAGCGCCGGGTTGATTCCGATGACTTTCCGGACGCCAAGCGTTTGCACCAAGCGCAATCCAATTGCTGTGCCGGCGGAGTGGCCAATAATGGCAACCGGTTCCCAACCTTCCGCAACAGCAAGTGCAGTCAGATCTTCCGTCATTTCAGCCAAACCGGAGCGTGACGCATTCGGGGATTGCGTAAACCCTTGGCCCGGCAGGTCAGGGGCGATGACCCGGTTCGCTTCGGCGAGACCCGGGATGAGTTTCCGCCATGTATGCGTCGATGCCCCGGCGCCGGGAAGCAGCAGAATATCGGGTCCAGAGCCAGCGATTTGGACGTGCCAACGGTGCGGTCCGTTTACGATCCGACGCGAGGTCTCCGGCAAGCTCCACCTGGGAAGATCACGCTCCCAATCCATGATCCATCGCTGCTCCTAGGGTTTCGCTCATCCGTTCAGCAGTGCCTTGAGGCAAGGGCATGTACCGTGCGCCCATCTCTGTCGCGAGCCTTGAAAGCGACGGATGAGCGCGCTTGCCCACGTCAAGCACGATGGCAGGTATGTTTGTCGCCCGTATCCAGCGCGCCATTCTTTCGGCATCCTGCGTTGCCGCTTCCCGGTTGGCACTTCCGTCGAGCGCAATGTTCGCGCGCCCATCGGTCAAGACCGCGATCAATGGGCTAAGCCCTTGTGCATTGCTGCGCTGGGCGAGGTCCGCAGCGGATTGGAGGCCATGCGCCAACGGCGTTCCGCCGCCACCGGGTAGCTCTGCCAGGCGGCGCTTTGTTTGCACCAGCGACCGCGTCGGCGGCAGCAGCAGTTGCGCATCGTCGCCCCGGAATGCAATGAGCGCGACGTGATCGCGAGAGGCATAGGCCCGGGCAAGCAGAAGCTCTACCGCACCCTTCGCTTCACCCAATCGGGCGAGAGCTGCGGAGCCGGACGCATCGACCGCGAATATGATCAGACGATCCGACCGATCCTCATATCTTTTGAGATGGACGTCCGACGGATAGACGCGGACGGGGCCATTCTGTGTTTTGCCGCGCAGAGTTTGCCACGGGGCTGCCGCACGCAAGGTTGCCACCAGATCAAGGCGCGACGTGCCATCCAAACGACCGGGCCGGGACGGCAGAGGGCGACCGCGCCGATTGCCTTTCTTGCGTTGTCCTGCACCTGACCCGCGCGCGCCAGAAGCGGCACTAATGCTGAGGTTATCGAGAAGATCTGGCGGAAGTACTGCGCGTACAGCGTCGATCAGCATGTCCTCTGGCAACGTCTCGGTCTGCGTCTTCTGTTCGGCATCCGTCGGTTCTTGCGGTGCGTCGGGCGGTGGTGGTTCCGTCTCTGGCAGGCGCGTTGCGCGCGGTGCCAGAACGAGCTCTGCGGCCACCGTCAGGTCAGCGGTATCCGGGCTCTGTCGATCGTTTATTCGTGCGTTCAGGTAGGCGGTGTCGACGGCGAAGGATGGCGCGCGCAAGGTATCGATGCCCAGGCGCGCCGCGAGCGTCGTGAGCTCAACCACAACCGGATCAGGTTTACGGCCTGAGCTGCTTCGGATGGGCATGTCACTTTGCGCCTTGGGTAAGCCGCGCATCTTTGCCTTTGCCTCAAGACGTCCGACGCCGTCGAGTGACACGTGAAAAGCAAGGCGTTCCATCAATACGGGCGGTGCGGTTTCATCCGGTTCAGCGCCCTCGTCCAGCAGAATGAGCGTCAGATTTGAGTTGGTATCCAGGCGGGATGCGATAAGAGCGGCAACATCAGGCGGGCAGCGCTCGGCCATCGTTAGAAGCAGCGTACCAGTCTTTTCCAACAGCCCCTCAGATTTGGTCAGGGTGCCGGTCGCGAGAGTTTGGGCGAAGTCCAGCCCGCCGATCAGGGCATCGCGGGACATGGCGGGGTGAAGCTTTTGCACCGGGCCAAGGCGACGTTCAATCATCTCAAGAAACACGTCGCGTACCTGTCCAGAGCGCGCCCGCACTGTCATTCCTTTGAGGCGTTCCGGATTGGCGGCAAGTAGATCGAGCGCAAGCGAAGCACGTGCCCAGGCGTGCTGCCCTGGTGTCACGCCAGAACCTCTTCCACAGTGCGCGCGACCCGACTGGTCGATCCTGCTTCGTCGAGCGGGTCACGACGGAGACGGTGGGCCAGAGAAAGCGGTGCCACGGCCCGAAGATGGTCGCGGTTGAGCGACGTCGCGCCTTCATAGGCGGCGAGTGCGCGACCGGCACGCAGCAGCGTCAGCTCCCCGCGCAGGCCATCGGATCCAAGCGCGATGCAAAGCTCGGCACAGTCTTTGAGGACTGGCCTTTTCGTCTCTAAGTCAGGGAGATTCTCGCGTGCTGTGAGTATGCGCTCGCGAATGTCTTTGTCCTTTGGGCGGAACCGCCGGAGGAAGTTCTTGGGGTTGGTTTCAAACGAGTCGCGGCGTTTGATGACCTCGATCCGCTCCTCGATACTGTCGGGCGAACGTACTTCGACAGACAGACCGAACCGGTCAAGCAGTTGCGGGCGCAGCTCACCTTCTTCGGGGTTGCCCGACCCAACAAGCACAAAGCGCGCCGGGTGCCGGATTGACAGACCTTCGCGTTCCACCACGTTTTCTCCCGATTGCGCAACATCGAGCAAAAGGTCGACAATGTGGTCTTCAAGGAGGTTGACCTCATCGATGTAAAGGTATCCCCGGTTTGCTTGCGCCAACAGACCCGGTTGGAACGCCTTTTCGCCACGTGTCAATGCGCGCTCAATATCGAGTGCGCCTGTCACGCGGTCTTCTGTGACGCCGAGCGGCAGGTCGACAACGGGTGTGGCCCGAAGTCCTTGCTCCTTGCGCTCCAGGTTCGCCCAGTCGGGAACCTCGCGGGGTGTCTCCGAGTTGATGGGGCACCCTTTCACAGCAGTGATTTCGGGCAGGAGCGCCGCAAGTGCGCGGACGGCCGTGCTTTTCCCAGTACCGCGATCCCCGAATACCAAAACACCGCCAAGCTTTGGGTCGATCGCTGTCAGGATCATGGCGCGCTTCATATCGTCCTGACCGACGATGGCTGAAAAAGGAAAGACGGGTTTCATTGAGTTGATAGTGACTTCAAGGGACTTTGACCGTTCCACGTGCCTTCGTCGCCCAGGATACGAAAACGCGCATAGAGTTCTTCGCGAAACCAGTTGCCGTCACGGACCGCCTGAATGGCTTGCGCGTGAGGGCCAGCCTTGTCGCGGGCAAAGGCGGCCATGGTCGAGGTGTCTGGCCAGATTGAAAAGGTGACCTGATGGAGAAGCGGGACTTCACCGATGCCAATCTTGAAGGCCACGTTTTGGTCTTGCCCGATCACCTGGCTGATATCGGGGACGCGACGCCAAAACCGCAAAAGCGCGTGCGGGCGCAATGTCGCTCGGGTGAGCGCTGCCAGGGGGCCTTGAAAGCCCGGCTGTTGAACCTCAAACGGTGCAACGCCCGACCAGGCACCCCAGGTTGAAACGGGTTCCATGAAAATGGTCCAGGCTTCGCTCGCGCGCGCTCGGTAGCGTTGGAAAACCTTTTCCTGTGCGATGGCCTTATGCGCCGTTTCCTCATCCGGCCAAACGCAGAGAATTCCATAGACTTTGGTGTTCGGTTTTGGCGTGAAGCCTTCGCCCGTGCCTGAGCCACAGAGCTTCCAGAATTGCAAACCTTCTACGCGGGCCAGGTGAGGGCGCGCAAACGCCATCATGCTGAACGCCCAGATGCGGGTCGCAAAGCTGTCAAAGCGGTGCAATGTGAGTGTGACGGTTTGGATCGCGGGCTCTCCCAAAGAGTGTCAACCTAACCTGACAATACTCGCGCCACAGACAGAGATTGTCAATTCAAACTGACAGGTATACCGTCAACTTCATGACACGGTCTGATCCCGCTCTTGCGTCGCTGATTCCGTCCGGGGCCGCGCCACGCGCCATTGTGATTGGTGCTGGCCTAGGGGGCTTGGCGGCAGCCATGCGCCTTGGTGCAAAAGGCTATCGCGTGACTGTTGTCGATCGCTTGGACGGCCCCGGTGGTCGCGGTTCTGCACTGAACGTGGACGGGCACCGCTTTGATCTTGGTCCGACAATCGTCACTGTTCCTCAGGTTTTCCAGGACCTATGGGCAGCGTGTGGGCGAGATTTCGAGGCCGATGTGGACCTGCGACCCATGGATCCCTTCTATGAGATTCGTTGGCCCGATGGTTCGCTCTTTACAGCACGGCAGGATACTGAGGCGATGCGGGCCGAGGTGAAGAGACTTTCACCGCAAGATGCAAAAGGGTACGACCGTTTTCTGAAGGACAGCGAAGCCCGGTATACATTTGGCTTCGAAGACCTGGGTCGTCGTCCCATGCACAAGCTTTGGGACCTGATCAAAGTGCTACCGAAGTTTGCCTGGCTCCGTGCTGACCGATCTGTTGCTGCGCATGCCAAGAAGCGGTTTCGCGATCCCCGGCTGCAAATGGCGTTTTCGTTCCACCCGCTTTTCATCGGTGGCGACCCGTTTCGTGTGACGTCGATGTACATCTTGGTCAGCCATCTCGAGAAAGAGTTTGGCGTGCACTATGCCATTGGCGGCGTGGAGGCGATTGCCAAAGCGATGGTCAAGGTCATCGAAGATCAAGGGGGGCTGGTCCGGTTCAACTCTGAAGCGGATGAGATCCTGATCGACAAGGACAGGGCACGTGGGGTCCGCCTTGAAAGCGGAGAGCTGTTGACGGCTGACGTCATTGTCTCAAACGCTGACAGTGGGCACACGTATGATCGTTTGCTGCGTAATCACAAGAAGCGGCGTTGGACGTCCGCGCGCCTGAAGCGCACGCGTTGGTCAATGGGGCTTTTTGTTTGGTACTTTGGCACCAAGGGAACCCGCAATCTTTGGTCGGATGTCGGCCATCATACCATTCTGAACGGGCCGCGGTATGAAGGTCTGGTCGACGATATATTTATGGAAGGCAAACTCGCGGATGACATGAGCCTTTATGTCCATCGGCCAAGTGTCACCGACCCAACCGTGGCGCCCGATGGTGACGACACATTCTATGCGCTAAGCCCGGTGCCGCATCTTGGCCATGACAACGGTGTCGACTGGTCCACGATGGCAGAGACCTATCGCGCGCGCGTTCAGAGCGTTCTCGAAGACCAGCTTTTGCCGGGCCTGGGTCAGCATTTGACAGCGTCCGAGGTGTTCACTCCCGACACATTTAAAAACCGATATCTTTCACCTTTGGGTGCTGGTTTCTCGATTGAGCCGCGTATTCTTCAAAGCGCTTGGTTCCGACCGCACAATGTCAGTGAAGAGGTCAAAGGCCTCTACCTTGCCGGTGCCGGGACGCACCCGGGGGCCGGGTTGCCGGGCGTGATTTCCAGTGCCGAGGTTTTGGCAAAGCTTGTGCCCGATCCGGAGACTGTTCGATGATCGACCCCAGAGATATGGAGCACTGCCGGGAAGCCATCCGCCACGGTTCCCTCTCGTTTCACGCGGCCTCGCGTTTGTTGCCGGCGCGCGTTCGCGACCCGTCTTTGGCACTGTACGCCTTCTGTCGCCTTGCCGATGACGAGGTTGATCTGTCCAGTCGTAAAGCGGCGGCTGTTGACGATCTGAAGGAACGACTTGAGTTGGTCTATGCGGGGCGACCGCGGAATGCGGCGCCAGATCGCGCGTTCGCGTCCGTCATCGAGATGTTCGATATGCCACGGGCGCTTCCGGATGCTCTGTTGGAGGGGCTGGCCTGGGACGCCGAAATGCGGCGCTATCAGGACTTGTCCGCGCTCACAGATTACAGCGCGCGCGTGGCAAGCGCCGTTGGTGTCATGATGTGCGTGTTGATGAACGTCCGCGACCGCCACGCGCTGGCGCGCGCCGCGGATCTTGGCGTCGCCATGCAACTGACGAACATCGCACGGGATGTGGGCGAAGATGCATTGGAAAAGCGCCTCTACTTGCCTGTGGAATGGTTGGAGCATGCTGGTATGGACCCCGACGCGTTTCTTGCCGATCCGCAGGGAACGAAAGCTGTGCGCGCTATGGTCAAGCGCCTGTTGATTGAGGCGGAACGGCTCTACATCCGTTCCGAAGCGGGCATTGGCGCCCTACCTTTGCGCATGCGCCCCGGCATATTTGCCGCACGGTTTATCTATGCAGCGATTGGTACGAAGCTTAGAACGATGGGCCACAACTCGATCGCGGCCCGCGCGTTCACCTCAAAGTCGCAAAAGGCGGCGTTAATGGGTTGGTCCCTGATGCGCACGGGAACGACGGTGATCATGCCGCGGTCCCCGATGATCCACGCGAAGCCCTTGCCCGAGACCGCATTCCTGGTCGAAGCTGCCGGGCATCCCGACCCTGCCCACTGGAGTGACAAGGTCACCGGCGCTTTGGCAAGCCTGAAGCAAAACGACCTCTCAGCGCCGCCGGTCGGACAGGCAGCGATGGTCGCCGAAGGTGCAGCTCAGTGACTTGGGTGTATTTCGGGATTTTCTTGTGCGCGTGCGCTGCTGCCGGGACGACGGGCGGCATGTTCCAGCCGGGTGAGTGGTACAGGTCGTTGGAAAAACCTAGCTGGACACCGCCGGATTGGCTGTTTCCTGTCGCTTGGTCCATTCTTTACATCTGCATGTCTGCCGCGGGAGCGCGTGTGGCAGGCATTGATGGCAGCGGTCTTGCCCTTGCGCTTTGGGCCCTGCAAATCGCGCTTAACACCCTATGGACGCCGGTGTTCTTCGGTTTGAAAAAGATCAAAGCGGGTCTGGGTGTTTTGATTGCGCTTTGGGTCTCGGTCTTCGCTTGTATGGTCGCACTCTGGTCTGTGGACTGGATCGCGGGTTTGCTGTTTTTGCCCTACCTCGCGTGGGTCTCGACCGCGGGCGCTTTGAACGCGGCTGTGCTGCGATTGAACCCTGCAGAAGCGGGCTAACGCTGATCGTCCGTAAAACGCCAGTTTCGGCGACGCGGAACGCGAACCGCGATCATCGGCATGAGCAAGGGGGATCGAAAGCGGCGCAAATCCAAGGCTTCGTGGACGCCGACGGTTTCCTCTCCGTTGAGAGACGTACGCACCATTGAACGTGTGTAGAAGGGAGCGTCCAGCATCGCCATAGCCTGATGCGGTTGATAATCTGGGTCGCTTCGTGTTTCTCGTGCAACGGCCCATAACGAGCGTCGGAAACGTGTCTTTGGCGGCGGGGCCACTTCTTCAACCGCGCCGTCTTTCGTAAAGCTGAGTGCCGTCGCAAGTGCGCTGCCGTCCCGTCGTCGCGCATCGTAGAAACACTGCGCTCCTCTCGCTGTTGGGTATCGCCCCCATGTCCAGGTGTCGAAATCGGCCTCCAAGGCGCGCGTGCCGAAATTGGCATCGAAGTAGCCATGACCCGACCACTGCCAGCCCGGGGCCTCCAGATTGACGTCGATGTCTGAGACCGGGGCGAATGGGCGCCATACATGCGCGCCGTCTTCCGTCAGCAAGACTTCTGCGTCGGTTATGGCTGAAGGTGTGACCGTAATGTGCCCCCTGACCCGTGAGATCAAGGGAGGAGCGCCGATCTCATCTATGTTGATGTGAAGGCGTTCGCCATCCCAGTGCAAAGAAGACGGGCCAACCGTGAAACTGTCCGATGTTTGTCGCAAGGCTGGACGCCCGCGGTCTGTCATCGTGAAACGCCCACCGGGCCCGTAAGTGGCGACGTTGATGCAGACATTGTTGTGAGGGTCCCTGCGTCCAGACCAGCGGTACCACGGGGAGAACACCGACCCGATAAAGGCAATCACCGAAACGGCGCGCGTTCCATCATTGCTGATGCCATCAATGTACCACCACGCATACCCATCTGGCTCGACCGTCAGGTCGAAACGTGGTCCATCAAGATCGCCTCGGCCGCGTGCTTCCCGGAAAGCGCTGCCATCGGCACGCCCGCTCCCGGATGTGCTCCGCCCCCGGCGAGGTAAAGACCCGGGATCCTCGTGCGCGCGCGCGGGCGCTTCAGAGCCGCTATCATGCCGTGTGGCGTCTGGCCGTAAAGCGCGCCCGCGCTTCCCGGGAACAGGGTGTCGAACGTCGTCGGTGTGGCAAGAGACCGTGTCGTTGGTTTCGGCTCGAAGCGAAGTCCGAAGCGTTCCAGGGTTTGAAAGGTCGTTTGGCGGCATGTCTCTTCCTCGTCAGGCGGAGCGGCAGCGTCTGTAAGCGGCGCGGCGTTTAGGATGATCTCGAACCGTTCCGGTCCTGAAATTCTGGCTGCGCCGTCTCCACGATCTTCGGCGCACACATAGATGGTTGGGTCCGTTGGCATCGCACCGCCCGCAAGGTCTTCGAATTCGGCCGTTCGAGACGTGCCGAAGAAGACATTGTGGTGAGCAAGGTCCAGAGTCGTTCTTGTCTCTGCGGCGAAGCTCCAGACGCGTGCCGAAAGACTTCTCGGACGTGACAGTGTCTGGGGGGCTATCATCTGAGCCGCTGACCCAAGCTTCCCTTCTGCAAGCGCTCTAGGGTCCCCGGCGTAGACAACAAGGTCGGCGGGCACTGTCTCACCACTGGTCAGCCGAAGGCCATGGGCGCGTCCAGACGTGGTGAGTATCTCGGCGACGGGCGTTGAAAGTTTGAGTGATCCACCAAGTGCCACAAAGCGGTCTGCAAGCACGTGGGCGAGATTGCCCATACCGCCTTCGACCCTCCAGACGCCGGAGGCCTCGGCATGCCAGATGAGAGCCAGCAATGCCGGTGCGGCCAAAGGCGAGCCGCCGACATACGTCGCATAGCGCCCGAACAGCTGGATCAGCCGTGGATCCGAAAACCGACGGTCGAGGTGTGATTTGAGCGTGGCGAATGGCGAGAGTGTTCGCAGATGTTGTGGGTTCTGAAGCGAAAGCCGCCCAAGCTCCAGTAGGCTTGGCTCGGCCTTTTGCATCATAGGTGCGCTGAACAGATCGAAGAGTTGCTTGGCCTCTTTCGAAAACAGGCGGTATTCCTTCGCAACGGTGTTACCGGCAAACTTGGCAATGGCTGTTTCGTTGATCTCGTGATCGTTGGTCAGGTCCAACGTGCTGCCATCGCTCCAGAAATGCCGGGCGATACAGGGCTCTTCGACGAGAGTGATCTGATCATCGAGTTTTGTGCCGCTTGCTTCAAAAAGCTCATCGAAAACATGCCGCATCGTAAGGACGGTTGGTCCGGCATCCACCGGGCCGGCTTCTGACGCAACGGTTCGCATCTTTCCGCCGGGCCAGTCATGCGTGTCGTAAAGCGTCACCCGATGGCCCGCAGCCTGTAGTCGGATCGCGGTGGACAATCCGCCAACGCCCGCCCCGACAACGCATGTGTGAGGGGAGGAACCGTCGATTTGGCTGTCATCAAACATATCGGAATTGTTGACTCCTCCACCCAAAGTGTCCAGTGTAATTGACAGTTTAGTGTCGCACCAAATAGACACTTTGGACTTTTGGAGGCCCGATTGGATCTGAAATCCCGTATTGAGACGGCTGTGCGCGCCGCGATCCGCATAGGCCAGGCAGAGCCGGCACCATCGCAACTGGCCGCGGCTTTGGAGTATGCGACAACGCCGGGTGGCGCGCGTATTCGGCCTACCATTTTGATGTCAGTCGCTTTGGCGTGTGGCGATGATCAACCCGAGGTGACCAACGCGGCAGCGGCCGCGCTTGAGTTGATGCATTGCGCGTCGCTCGTGCATGACGATCTTCCTGCCTTTGACGATGCTGATATTCGCCGCGGCAAGCCTTCAATACACAAGGCCTTTTCGGAAGCGCTTGCCGTTTTGGCGGGCGATAGCCTGATCATGTTGTCCTACGAGATGCTGGCGCGGACCGCAGAGATTGACGCGCGCAGAAGCGCAGATCTTGTTCTTACCCTCGCTCGAAAGTCCGGCATGCCGGGAGGCATCTGTGCTGGTCAGGGATGGGAAAGCGAAGAGAAGATCGACATGCGCGCGTATCACCGGTCCAAGACTGGCGCGCTTTTTGTGGCAGCGACACAGATGGGCGCCATTGCCGCCGGGCAGGATCCGGAACCCTGGGCAGAACTTGGTGACCGCATTGGCGAGGCCTTCCAGGTGGCAGACGATCTGCGGGATGCCGTTTTCGATGCGGAAACGCTGGGCAAGCCCGTCGGGCAGGATGATCGCCACGGGCGGCCAAACGCGGTCACAGCCCTCGGCATTGATGGTGCGACGCAGCGCTATCATGACATTCTGAGTGGCGCGATCGCATCGATCCCATCCTGTCCGGGTGAGGCCATGCTGGCGCAAATGGTGAACATGCAGGCGCGCCGCCTGACGCCCGCCGCCGCTGCTTCTCGCGTGTAATGGCCCATATTGCCGATGCCAAAACCCCTGTATTCAGTGGGTGGCTCAACAGGCTTGTGGCGAAGCCGGCTTTTCAGGATCTCGCCAATCGTGTGCCGGGTGTACGCCGCTTGGCGCGACGAGATGGGGCGGAGATTTTTGACATTGTTCAAGGCTTTGTCCAATCTCAGGTGCTGTTCGCGCTAGTCTCCCTCGATGTTCCGGAGCGGTTGCTGAGCGGCCCGGCATCGGCCGAAGCCATGGCTCTGAACACCGGTATCGCGGCTGACCGTATGGCAATTCTGCTGCAAGCAGGGGCAGGTCTTGGGTTGCTCACGCGCAAGCGGGATGGACGCTTCGCTTTGACCCGTAATGGCGCGGCCATGGTTGGGGTTCCAGGCTTGAAGCAGATGATCCTGCATCATGGTGTCTTATATCGCGATCTGGCTGATCCGGTCGCGTTTCTCAAAGGCGAAACTGAGACCGAGCTTGCCGATTTCTGGCCCTATGTTTTCGGCGCGACGTCGGAAGTCGACGACAGCGTGACCCGAAAGTACTCGGACCTGATGACAGACAGTCAAAAAATGGTCGCGCGCGATACGCTCGCGGCGGTTTCGCTGTCCGATGTCCGGCACCTGATGGATGTGGGTGGCGGATCTGGGGCGTTCCTGACTGCTGTCGCGAAAGCATATCCCGCGTTGGGACTGACACTCTTTGACTTGCCTCAGGTCATGCCTTCCGCAGAGGAACGGTTGAACTCTCTGGGGCTTGCGGACCACATCACGCGCATCGGTGGGTCGTTTCGCGATGATCCATTGCCTGAGGGTATCGATGCCATTTCGCTGGTCCGTGTACTGTATGACCATGATGATGAGAGCGTTATTCAACTTTTGGCCAAGGTTTTTGACGCCCTTCCAAGGGGCGGGCGGCTTCTGATCTCTGAGCCGATGTCGGGCGGACAGAGGCCCGATCCGATTACGGACGTTTACTTTGCGTTTTACACCATGGCGATGCGCACGGGGCGTACGCGGTCAGCCGAAACGATCCAGACGATGTGCGCATCGGTGGGGTTTGAGGAAATCAAGTCACCTCGCCCGGAACGAAGCTACGTCACGTCCGTCGTGACAGCGCGCAAAGCGCTCTAAGCTGACAGAAATATGTCTATTTGAATTGACACTATAAACTGTCAGGATAAACTGACACTGCGATGAACTGTGCGTGTTCAGAGCGGGGTTTGTCGGCGGAAGAGAAGAGGTGCTTTGTGGACACATTGGCTGTCCTTTTGAACGGTCCAGAAGACCTGACGCTCGATGTCCTAGGATTGGCTGACCCTGGTCCTGAGGATATCGTTGTCGAAATCAGCCATTCTGGTATCTCAACCGGAACGGAAAAACTCTTTTATTCCGGTAAGATGCCACCATTCCCCGGAATGGGCTACCCGCTGGTTCCCGGGTATGAAGCTGTGGGAGAGGTCATAGATGCGGGGCCGCTCTCCACGTTATCGGTCGGGGATCGTGTCTTCGTGCCGGGTGCCAACTGTTTTGAGGGCGCGCATGGATTGTTCGGTGGCGCGGCGCGGCGAATCGTAACGGCTGCAGACCGAGTGACACGCATAGACCCGAGTTTTGGTGCTGAAGGCGCACTTCTTGCCTTGGCTGCCACAGCGCGCCACGCGATGGCCGGTTTGCGCAAGCAGGTGCCCGATCTGATTGTTGGTCATGGTGTCTTGGGGCGTCTTCTGGCGCGTTTAACAATGGCAGCTGGTGCGCCTGCGCCTGTTGTATGGGAAGTCGACGACACGCGAATGTCTGGCGCGACTGGATACCAGGTGTTGCACCCGGACATGGATGAACGGCGTGACTACAAGGCGATCTATGATGCCTCTGGGCGCGGTGATTTGCTGAACGATCTGGTTGGCCGTATCGAGAAGGGCGGCGAGATCGTTCTTGCCGGTTTCTACACGGAACCGTTGAGCTTTGCGTTTCCGCCCGCCTTCATGAAGGAAGCGCGGTTCCGCGTTGCCGCTGAATGGACGCCTGACGACCTGGCTGCGACCCGCGCTTTGGTTGAGGGCGGCGCGCTGTCGCTTGGCGGATTGATCACACATGAGAGTCCGGTGTCCGAAGCGCCGTCTGCCTACAAGACGGCTTTCAGCGACCCGGCTTGCCTGAAAATGATTCTGGATTGGGAGGAAGCGGCGTGAAGGACGAAATTCCGAACCTGTCCGACTATAACGACCGGCTGCGAGATGAAGCGGCAGAGCCGACGCTTGAGGTGCCGCAGGGTGAGCCGACGAAGAAAACGCAGATCATCGCGATCTATGGCAAAGGTGGCATCGGGAAATCATTCACCTTGGCCAACCTCAGCCATATGATGGCGGAGCAGGGCAAACGTGTTCTGCTGATCGGTTGTGATCCGAAGAGTGACACAACCAGCCTCCTTTTCGGAGGCAAGGCGTGTCCGACCATTATTGAAACGTCGACTCAGAAAAAACTTGCTGGCGAGGAAGTCAGCATCGGTGATGTCTGCTTCAAGCGCGGTGGCGTCTTTGCGATGGAACTGGGCGGGCCCGAAGTTGGTCGCGGTTGCGGCGGGCGCGGTATCATCCATGGCTTTGAGCTGCTGGAAAAGTTGGGCTTCCACGATTGGGACTTTGACTTCGTGCTGCTCGACTTTCTGGGCGACGTGGTCTGCGGCGGCTTTGGCCTGCCGATCGCGCGCGACATGGCCCAGAAGGTGATCCTGGTTGGATCGAATGATCTCCAGTCGCTTTATGTGGCGAACAACGTCTGTTCTGCGGTTGAGTACTTCCGCAAGCTGGGCGGCAACGTTGGCGTGGCCGGTCTTGTCATCAACAAGGATGATGGGTCCGGTGAGGCTCAGGCTTTTGCCAAGGCCGTCGACATTCCCGTCCTTGCGAGCATTCCGCAAGACGACGATCTGCGGAAGAAATCTGCAAACTATCAGATTGTGGGGACATCCGAGGGGCCTTGGGGCCCGCTCTTTGCCGAGCTTGGGTTGAACGTCGCGGACGCCCCTCCGCTTCGGCCGGTCGCACTCAATCAGGATGAATTGCTAGAGCTCTTCGATGGCTCGGAAACCGGTGCAGGTGTTGTTTTGGAGCCTGCCACCGATCAGGACATGCGTGGCAAGAACAGCATGCCGAAAGAAAGTCTGGAGGTCATCTATGACGATGCATGACCAGACGCCGGTCCAAAACGACCCGCTTATCCTTCACCGGCACGAAATGGCGCGATTGCTGGCTCGGCTTGAACATGAGCTTGAGGAGGCGAGTCAACTGGTCCGCGAATTCCAAACCATTCGGGACCGGAACCGAAAAGTAAACCACGGTTCGAGACCGCGGGGGTTCGATCATGAAGACATCTGATCCGAGCCGTATCGACGGCTTTGTTGAACGCCAGATCAAGGACGCATCACAAGATCAGATCCAGCGTCTTCTGGCGGACATACGGGCGCTGGGGCGTCTTCCCGAACCCACCCATGCATCGACAGAACGACTACAGTGAGCGACGAAGTCACATATGACACCGCCCACGAGGCTGAAGTGATCCGCGGCGAGCCCCGTCGTGACGTGGCATCGGCTGAAGTGGGTGGAAATGCGCTTGGATGCCATTCCGGTTCCACGATGGAAGATGCTGCGCGCCAGGCAGGCAAGTCCGAGTTGTTGGATCGCTATGCTGCGGATTATCCGCAGGGGCCCCATGACAAGCCACAATCCATGTGCCCGGCGTTTGGCTCGTTGCGTGTGGGCCTTCGGATGCGTCGTGTCGCAACCGTGCTATCGGGCTCTGCGTGCTGTGTTTACGGGTTGACCTTTGTGTCGCACTTTTACGGCGCGCGTCGCTCCGTCGGTTACGTCCCATTCAACTCTGAGACATTGGTGACCGGCAAGCTCTTCGAAGACATCCGGGACAGCGTGCATGAACTGGCGGACCCGGACCGTTATGACGCCATTGTGGTGACGAACCTTTGTGTTCCGACAGCATCAGGTGTTCCACTGCGACTTCTTCCGGACGAAATCAACGGTGTCCGCATCGTCGGCATCGATGTGCCGGGCTTTGGCATTCCGACCCACGCTGAAGCGAAGGACGTGCTGGCCGGGGCAATGTTGAACTATGCCCGTCAGGAGATCGAGGCCGGACCGGTCGCACGCCCGGAAAGCGGCGTTGAAGATCGTCCGACGGTTTCACTTCTGGGCGAGATGTTCCCGGCCGACCCGATGATGATCGGGGCCATGCTGGCACCCATGGGGTTGGCGGCTGGTCCTGTCGTACCCTGTCGTGAGTGGCGCGAACTCTACGCCGCGCTTGATTGCGGGGCGGTTGCGGCCGTTCATCCATTCTACACGTCTGCGGTGCGTGAATTCCAAGCAGCCGGTCGCCCGGTTGTTGGCTCGGCCCCCGTAGGTCACGACGGCACGGCCGCCTGGCTGGCAAACATTGGGGAGGCGTTTGGCCTGTCCAAAGATCAGGTTGCTGCTTCACAAAATGCGTTCTTGCCGGCGATCAAGAGTGCTTTGGATGGCGCGCACATTGAAGGGACCATTACGCTTTCAGGCTATGAAGGCAGCGAGCTTCTGGTTGCGCGGTTGCTGATCGAAAGCGGGGCAAAAGTCCCCTATGTCGGCACCGCTTGTCCGAAAACACCCTGGAACGCAGCGGATGTGGAGTGGTTGGAAGCGCATGGCGCCTCAGTCAAGTTCCGCGCGTCGCTGGAAGACGACTGCACGGCCGTAAAGGCGGTGCGGCCCGATCTGGCCATCGGAACAACCCCGGTTGTGCAGAAGGCCAAGGAAATGGCGATCCCGGCCCTTTACTTCACCAACCTGATTTCCGCGCGTCCGCTGATGGGACCCGCCGGAGCGGGGTCGCTGGCCGAAGTGGTCAACGCGGCCATTGCGGGCAAAGAGCGCATGGACAAGATGAATGCCTTCTTCGACGGCGTCGGCTCCGGCGATACGGCCGGTGTCTGGGAAGGCGATCCGAACCTGCGCCCGGACTTCCGTGCAGCGCATCAGAAGAAGCTCGACAAGGCGGCGCGCGCTAAGGCAGCGGCGGAGATGATCTAGTGGCGATCTATGATCATAAATCGCCACAGCGCGAGGCAGTGATTGGCGCAGCCAATAGCGTTCGCGCCTATGATGCACGAGGTGCAGCATGCTGATCCAGGATCATGATCGGGCCGGGGGCTATTGGGGCGCTGTTTATGCGTTCTGCGCTGTGAAAGGATTGCAGGTTGTTATCGATGGCCCTGTAGGCTGTGAGAATCTGCCGGTGACAAGCGTCCTGCACTATACGGACGCGTTACCTCCCCACGAGCTGCCAATCGTGGTCACCGGTCTCGGCGAGGAAGAACTGGGTCGCGACGGGACAGAGGGCGCAATGAAGCGCGCTTGGGGAACGCTTGATCCTGCTCTTCCCGCCGTTGTTGTGACGGGGTCCATCGCCGAGATGATCGGTGGTGGTGTCACACCCGAGGGAACGTCGATCCAGCGCTTTCTACCGCGCACCATAGATGAAGATCAGTGGGAAGCGGCCGACCGCGCGATGACCTGGGTCTTCACGGAATATGGCATGACCAAGGGCCGGATGCCCAAGGAAAAGGCGCGTGAAGAGGGGGCGAAACCAAGGGTAAACATCCTTGGGCCCATGTACGGCACATTCAACATGCCCAGCGACCTGGCCGAAATCCGGCGCCTGGTCGAAGGCATCGGTGCCGAGGTGAACATGGTCATGCCGCTGGGTGCCCACTTGGCGGAGATGCGCAACCTTGTGAATGCGGATGTGAATGTCTGCATGTATCGCGAGTTTGGCCGAGGACTGTGCGAGGTGCTTGGCAAACCGTACTTGCAAGCACCGGTCGGAATCGAGTCAACAACACTCTTCCTGCGTAAACTGGGTGAGTTGCTGGACCTCGACCCCAAGCCTTTCATCGAGCGCGAGAAGCACTCGACTATCAAGCCTGTTTGGGACCTTTGGCGATCCGTGACGCAAGACTTCTTCGCAACGGCCAGTTTCGGCATTGTGGCGAATGAGACCTATGCACGTGGCGTCCGGCACTTTCTCGAGAATGACCTTGGTTTGCCCTGCGGCTTTGCCGTGGCCCGTGTCGCCGGGTCCAAGACGAACAATGAAGAAGTGCGCGCGCTGATCGGTGAGAAAAAACCGCTGATCGTCTTCGGGTCGATCAACGAAAAGATGTATCTCGCCGAGACAAAGGCGGGACACGGACCTCAGCCAGCCTTTATCCCGGCGAGCTTCCCGGGCGCTGCCATCCGTCGTGCCACCGGGACACCCTTCATGGGATACGCCGGAGCGACTTATCTTTTGCAAGAGGTCTGCAACGGCCTTTTCGATGCGCTCTTTCATATTCTGCCGTTGGCATCTGAAATGGATGCAGCGGAGGCAACACCGACCCGGCTGCGTGCCGATATGCCGTGGGACCCGGACGCTCAGGCCGAGTTGGACCGGATCGTCGCCACACACCCCATTCTGACCCGAATTTCTGCCGCCAAGACGCTGCGCGATGCTGCTGAGCATGCCGCGCTGGAGCAAGGTGCGAAACGGGTCGTTATCGAAACCGTCAAGGCTTTGGCGCCCGCCTCAGCCGACGATCAGAGAGAGGAACTTTCATGACTGACATGACCAACGCACCTGCCCCGCGTGTGGTGAACCGCAAACGCGGTTTGGAGTTCCACATCTATTTCACTCTGATTTTCATATTGGCCATTCCCGTGGGGACGGAACGGTGGATTGCCAATGTGGTGCGGAAACGCTCGCTCAACACGCGGGGGCCACTGGCCCGCGCCTGGGCCGACGCCGACCGTGTCACCCCGCTCATTTTCTCGGCATGAGCCCGCGCGCCGATAACCAGATCCCGAGGAGGTCACTCCGAGGGTCCCCGCCGCGAGGGTTTCGTGGCGTCAGCATAACGTTCCGGAGGAAAGTTCATGGCTGATAATACCGACCTGTCCTTTACAGGTCTTACCGACGAGCAGGCTCAGGAGCTGCATTCGGTCTATATGGGCGGCCTTTGGCTGTTCGTGATCGTCGCAGTCATCGCCCACCTGGCGACCTACATCTGGGCTCCGTGGTTCTGAGGGGATTGATATGGCAAAATTCTACAAGATTTGGCTCATCTTCGATCCGCGCCGCGTGTTTGTGGCACAAGGCGTCTTCCTCTTCCTCCTGGCGGTGATGATTCACCTGGTGGTGCTTTCAAACGGTGTGAACTGGTTTGAAAACGCTGCCGCGTCTCGCGCCGCTTCGGCTGAGTAACCACGGGTCGCATGCTCGATATCGTCGTGGGCGGCGCACAGCCGTCGCCCACGACAAACCAGAGAACACAGGCAGACGCAGGCGTTTGCCAAACGGAGAGTTAGAAGATGGCGTTGCTCAGCTTCGAGAGAAAATACAGGGTCCGAGGAGGCACGATCATCGGTGGTGATCTGTTCGACTTCTGGGTTGGCCCGTTCTATGTCGGATTTTTTGGATTTGCCGGGGCGTTTTTTATGCTGCTCGGCACAATCCTGATCTTTTACGGGGCCGCGCAGCAAGGGGTCTGGAACCCATGGCTGGTGAACATTGCGCCGCCGGACCTGAGCTATGGTCTGGGTGCCGCGCCCTTGAACGAAGGCGGACTTTGGCAGATCATCACGATTTGTGCCATCGGGGCCTTTGTCTGCTGGGCGCTGCGGGAAGTAGAGATCTGCCGCAAGCTGGGGATGGGCTATCACGTGCCCTTCGCTTTCAGCTTTGCGATCTTTGCTTACGTGACGCTGGTGGTCTTCCGCCCGGTTCTGATGGGCGCTTGGGGGCATGGTTTCCCATACGGTATCTTCACGCACCTCGATTGGGTGTCGAACACCGGCTACGCCTATCTGCACTTCCACTACAACCCGGCGCATATGCTGGCGGTGACGCTCTTCTTCACCGTAACGCTCGCGCTCGCCTTGCATGGTGCGCTGATCCTCTCCGCAGCGAACCCTGAAAAGGGCGAGACGATGAAGACGCCGGATCACGAAGACACGTTCTTTCGCGATTTCATCGGTTATTCGATCGGGCCCCTTGGCATTCACCGTCTCGGGTTTCTGCTGGCCATCAATGCCGGGTTCTGGAGCGCCGTCTGTATCATCATCTCGGGCCCCGTTTGGACAAAGGGCTGGCCTGAATGGTGGAACTGGTGGCTCGAGCTGCCGATCTGGGGCAGCCAGGTGGGGTTCTAAGACATGATTACCGAATATCAGAACATCTTTAACCAGGTGCAGGTGCGCGGCCCTGCCGAAATGGGAACCGACGACTACGGCACCCTGACCGAGGACCGGTCCGACAGCGCTACCTTCTCGACCCTGTTCGGCTGGTTTGCGAACGCGCAGCTTGGTCCGATCAACCTCGGCATGGCTGGTGTGGTCTCGATTGCCTCGGGCATCATCTGGGCGAACATCGTTGGCTTCAACATGCTGGCGCAGGTCGACTGGTCGATCCCCGAGTTCATCCGTCAGCTCTTTTGGCTGGCGCTTGAGCCGCCTTCGCCCGAGTATGGTTTGAGTATCCCACCGCTGAACGATGGTGGCTGGTACATCATCGCGAGCTTCTTCCTGCTCTTCTCGGTGATGGCTTGGTGGTATCGGTCCTGGCAGCTCGCGGCCGAACAGAAGATGGGCAAGCACGTTTTCTGGGCCTTCGGATCGGCGATCTGGCTGTTCCTGGTGCTGGGTCTCTTTCGCCCCGTCCTGATGGGATCGTGGTCGGAAGCCGTGCCCTATGGCATCTTCCCCCACCTTGACTGGACCACCGCGTTTTCGATCCGCTACGGCAACCTCTATTACAACCCGTTCCATTGCCTGAGCATCGTGTTCCTCTATGGTTCCTGCCTGCTCTTCGCGATGCACGGTGGCACCATTCTGGCCGTGACCCGCTATGGCGGTGACCGCGAGTTGGAACAGATCGTCGACCGGGGTACGGCCACCGAACGTGCGGCCCTCTTCTGGCGCTGGACCATGGGCTTCAACGCCACGATGGAAGGCATTCACCGTTGGGCGTGGTGGTTCGCCGTGCTGACCCCGATAACTGGCGGTATCGGCATCCTGCTGACAGGTACAGTCGTCGACAACTGGTTCATCTGGGCCCAAGAGCACTACTTCGCCCCGACCTATGACGGCGAGTATGGCTACGAAGCCTATCGAACCTACGAAGACTTCATCGGGAAGGAATGAGGCGATGGATCTCGAAAAACTCATAAAATTCCCGGAATGGTTCGGTGACTGGAACAAGAAGAACCCGACCGACATCTATGGCCCAATCATCGTCATGGGCGCCGCAGGTTCGGCAGTTCTGGCGGCCATTGCCATCATCGCCCTTGGTCAGCCCTACGCCACAGATAGCCTTCAAACCGGACCAGCTGGGACGGGCATGTCGGTGCCGGAATTCAAGTCTGATCTGGCGACGCCGGATCCTGATATCGAAGCCCTGGCCGCCATCGGTGATCTGGATGGCGACATCATCGCTGCCATGCAGGCATGGACGGGCATTCCCGATCTCTTTGAGAATGTGGACAGCTATCAGTACGGCGTCGGCGCGATGATGATTGCCATGACCCAGAACATTAATGAGAACTGGGCCGGCCATGTTTATGCCAATGGTGAAGTCGGTGTGACCTGCTACACCTGTCACCGTGGGCAACCGGTCCCATCCGAGATCTGGTTTTCGATCATGCCGGTCAACGAACGGACGGCTGGTTGGTCTGCCAACCAAAACCGGGCCACGTCGCTTTCGCAGTCGACATCGTTACCGTCAGATGCACTGGAAAGCTATTTGCTGGATGACCAGACGATCGGGGTCCATGATTTGGAAAGCCGTGTCGCGGGTATTCCTGGTCAGGACGACTATCCAGGCATACAGCATGCCGAGCGGACCTATTCGCTCATGAACTACTTCTCGAACTCGCTCGGTGTGAACTGCGTGTTCTGCCACAACTCGCGCGCGTTTTATGACGCGGGTCAGGTTACCCCCCAGTGGGCGACGGCGAGCCTGGGCATCCTGATGGTTCAGGAACTTAACAATGACTACATCGTGCCGGCTGGTGCGCTCTTGCCCGAAGAGCGTCTTGGCCCGCGCAACGGCGATGAACCCAAAGTGGCCTGCGCAACATGCCACAAAGGGTATCAACAGCCGTTGCAAGGCACGAACGTGATTGGCGCTTGGCCGGTGCTTCAATCCACTGATGAGGTGGTTGAACTGCCGTAAGGCGCCAGAAGAGGTTCGGTTCCGCGGGCAACAGGGACCGAACAACGGGGTGCACCATCCCGCATCCCAGTTCTGCCTAGCAGGACAAAAGGCGGCGCGTTCTCCGTTCCCTGAACGCGCCGCCATACCCGCCCGGGACAGGGAACAAAGGGAGCAACCTCATGACCAATCGCCCACTCCTCGATACGATCGCAGGCCCTTCTGACCTGAAGCGGCTCTCGGATGTCGAATTGGCCACGCTTGCTGAAGAGGTCCGCCGCGAAGTTATCGACGTCGTCTCACAAACCGGAGGCCATCTTGGATCATCGCTTGGGGTGGTCGAACTGACGGTCGCGTTGCATGCGGTTTTCAACACGCCCATGGACAAACTTATTTGGGACGTGGGGCACCAATGCTACCCTCATAAGGTTTTGACCGGTCGACGGGACCGGATGACTACCCTGCGCCAGAAGGATGGTCTTTCAGGTTTCACCAAACGGGATGAAAGCGAATTTGATCCGTTCGGAGCAGCGCATTCCTCGACTTCGATTTCCGCGGCGTTGGGGTTTGCAGTCGGACGCGACATGGGCCGCCCCACCGGTGATGCGATTGCCGTGATCGGCGATGGCTCGATCAGCGCCGGCATGGCGTATGAAGCGTTGAACAATGCTGGTGCCGAAGGGCGCCGGATGATCGTGATCCTGAACGACAATGAGATGTCGATTGCACCGCCGGTTGGCGCGATGTCGTCCTATCTGTCCGGTCTCTACGCGGCAACGCCCGCCCCGATGAAAGCGATTGCTGAGGGGATGGAAGCGCTGATGCCGCCGCAGATGCGCGAAGGAGCGCGTCGCGCGCGGCAGTTGGTCACGGGTCAGGGTCTGTCCGGTACGCTCTTTGAAGAACTCGGCTTTGGTTACATGGGGCCGATTGATGGCCACGACATGACCCAGCTTCTGGGCGCTTTGCGCGCAGTGAAAGCGCGCGCAGAAGGTCCCGTTCTGATCCATTGCTGTACCGTCAAAGGTAAGGGCTATGCCCCTGCCGAAGAAAGCGCTGACAAATATCATGGCGTCGCCAAGTTCGACGTGGAAACTGGAACACAGGCCAAATCCAAGCCGAACGCGCCGAGCTACACCAGCGTCTTTGGAAAGACTCTGATGGAAGAGGCATCCCGAGACCCACGGGTGGTGGCTGTTACGGCCGCGATGCCGTCGGGGACCGGTGTCAACATCATGGCTGAGCGTTTCCCCGGCCGGGTCTTCGACGTCGGAATTGCCGAACAACACGCGGTGACATTCGCAGCCGGAATGGCAGCAAGCGGCTTGCGGCCCTTTTGCGCAATTTATTCAACCTTCCTGCAACGCGGCTATGATCAGATCGTGCATGATGTTGCCTTGCAAGGCCTTCCCGTGCGGTTCGCAATCGACCGCGCAGGTTTGGTTGGCGCCGACGGCGCCACGCATGCCGGAGCCTTCGATGTGGCTTACCTAAGCAATCTTCCCGGGTTCACCGTTATGGCTGCCGCAGATGAGGCGGAACTGGTCCATATGGTGGCAACAGCGGTGGCGCATGACGATGGCCCGATTGCCTTCCGCTATCCGCGCGGCAATGGCGTGGGAGTCGACATGCCCGAGCGTGGAGAGGTTCTTGAGATCGGCAAAGGCCGTGTCGTTCGTGAAGGGACCGACCTCGCAATCTTGTCGTTTGGTGCGCAATTGACCGAAGCGCTTGCAGCCGCTGAACGACTGTCCGAAGTGGGGATCAGTGTGACTGTCGCAGATGCACGGTTCGCGAAGCCGCTCGACACGGATCTGATTGAACGGCTGGCACGAGAACATGCGGGGCTTATCACCTTGGAGCAGGGCGCCGATGGTGGTTTCGGGTCTGCCGTATTGCACCACCTCGCTCGGTCAGGTGTGATGGACAAAGGCCTTGCCGTAAGACCCATGACTTTGCCGGATCGCTTCATTCATCAAGCCAGCCCCGCCGAGATGTACGCCGATGCTGGTTTGACGGTTGAGGATATCTGTGCGACGGCGACCGCCATCATGCGGCCAGAGACAAAGATCGTCGACCTTCGTGCGTAGTCACACCTAAAGCTTCCGGCCTAGTAGCTGAATCGCGTTTCACTGCCTCTGCCTTCGGGGAGACGCAAAAAGCGATACGCGACGTTTCAGGTTAAAGGCCGGCCGCTCTAAGCGGAGACTTTCTCGAAAATCTTCGCGCTGTGCTCAGCGAGGTAGATGCGGAGCCACGGTGTAAAACGCGTTGGATCGTCGGCTACCTCTTTCTCGAGGTCGGTGAACGAAATCCATCGCGTGTCCATCACTTCGTCCGGGTTTGGAGACACCGCAAGATCAGCAGATGCTACGGCAGTAAACAGATCCACGACTTCATGCTCAATAAGACCGTCGCCGACATCGGCGCGATACTCGATTGTATCGCGGTAGATTGGTGTGAGCCCGCGGATCCCAAGTTCTTCGTCCAAGCGACGCACCGCACAGTCGCGTGTCGTTTCGTCCCAATCCGGGTGTGTGCAGCAGGTGTTCGCCCAGAGACCCGGCGTATGATACTTGCCGAGCGCCCGACGCTGGATCAGCACGTCATCGCCACGCATGACAAACACCGAAACGGCCTTGTGCCGCAGGCCCCGCTGATGGGCCTCCAGCTTTTCGACAGGGGTCAACTCGCCATCAACCCAGGTGGGTATCATGATCGTCATACGTGTTCTGGCCTTACCAGCCCGGTTAGGTGCGCGAGGTTCTTGATCCCGATCTTGATGTGAGCCATTGGGCGGGCGCGCACGAGTTTCTTGTTCATATAGGCTTCAAAGGTCAAGCGTTGCACATCTATGTCGTGGCACAAGGAAACGAACCGCTCACGACGTTCATCGGACTTGTAGTAGGCGTCCTGCATGGAACGCAGCACGCGGAACACCATCTTGTGTTCGCCCATAAAGAGCTTCCGCGCGAGTTTAAGATCGCTGACCCGCCCGGAGGCGAGGCACGCCGCTGCGGCCGTTGCGGCAACGCGACCGCCCATCATGGCATAGTAAATGCCTTCGCCTGAACTGGGTGCAACCACGCCAGCGGCATCACCAGCCAGAACGACATCTTTTCCGTTGTCCCAGCAGTCCATCGGGCGAAGCGGGATCGGAGCGCCTTCCTTGCGGATCGTCTCGCAGTCTTCGAGGCCGGAGGCCCGGCGCAGCGCAGCGGTTGCGTCCTTAAGGCTGACATCAGGGTCTTCCGTGCCCATCCCGACGCTTGTCGTGCTTCCATGAGGAAAAACCCAGCCGTAGAAATCAGGTGAGATCGCTCCGTCATAGACCACGTCACACCGTTCAGGGTCGTAGATGTCTGTCTTGGGTGGCGCCGCGATGATCTCATGATAGGCGAAGACCAGGGGCACTTTGTCCGCGTCCTTCACCTCGGACAGCGCGACACGTGACTTCGCCCCGTCAGCACCGATCACAAGTGTTGCGTCGAGTGTTTTGGTTTCTGCACTGGCCTTGTCGCGGTAGTAGATGCGCGGATGCCCGTCTTCGCGGGTGATCTTCAGGAATGTCCCCTCGAATAGCTCTGCGCCAGCCTTGACGGCCCGCTCACGTAGGAACGGGTCGAAATCCTTTCGGTCGACCATGCCCACATATCCATTCTCGATCGGGATATCGACCTTGCGGCCGGTCGGTGAAATCATGCGCGCCGTGGTGACTTTGGTCAGGAGCTGCTCCTCGCCAATGTCGAAGTCCTGCATAAGGCGAGGCGGTATTGCGCCTCCGCAAGGCTTGATACGTCCGGCCCGGTCCAATAGCGCGACGCTCACGCCACTTCGGGCGAGGTCTTCTGCGGCGGTTGCTCCGGCGGGGCCGCCACCGACGACGACAACATCGTATTTCATCTCTCTCACTCCCCCGGTTGCAGAATGGGTGCGGGTTTCAGAAGCCGAAGCGCGACGAGCGCGGCGGCCAGGAAAAGGACGGCCTCGAGACCAAAGACAAGGCCATATGCAGCGGCGTCACTGAGCACAAAGCGCGCAAGATCGAGTGTTCCGGTTGCCACCAGACCTGCGATGCCCGCTGCAATCGCTTGCGCGGCACCGAAAACGCCCATGCGCGTGCCGGTTGCGCCTTTCTTCTCGGCGGCCAGGCGCATCATCGATCCGATGGCGCCCACCACGAAAAGACCGTTGCCAAGGCCGAGAATGACCGTGAACGGCACCAATGGGGCGCCAGCGCCAAGCCCAACCAGGCCAAGTGCGGAAATCACGCATCCGGTTGCCGCCCATCCCCGTAGGCTGCCGATCCGAAATGTCGAAAGGAGGCCAGCCGCGATCATACCCGCCAGCGCGGCTCCGTCTTTGCCGCCCGACAGTTTCGTGGACGCATCTGGCGTCAAACCGTGGATGTGACCTGCGAACGGTTCCAGGACGAGCTCGCTCAGATAGAAGGCGAAGATGGAAAGGAACACAAAGCCGGTAAACGCGCGCGCTGCCGGATCGTTCCACGTGGCGCGCAACGCGGGGCGTAGCGCCGTTTCCTGGGGGGCCGGAATAGCACCGAGGCGACTTTCAACTCTCCACGTGGCAATGAAGGTGAGTAGCAGGGCCGTTCCCGCTACGATGGGCACAACCAACATCAATCGGTCTGGCGAGTATGGCTTCAACGCGATTCCGGTGCCGATTGATGCAATGATGGCGCCGGCGATCAGTGCGAGCCATGCGATGGTTGCGGCTGCGCCTTTTCGAGCATCGGGCGCCGCCGTGGCAAGCAAAGCCAGGAAACTGGTGCCCGCCGCGCCAATCCCAAACCCGATGGCCATGTAAGACAACACCCACGCCACGAGGGCGACAGATGTGCTGGGGGCATAGGCGATTCCCCATGCTGTCCCGATCAAGCCAAGGCCAACGCAGGCGATGCCGCCCAAGATAAACGGCGTGCGTCCGCCCCGAGCGTCGGAGCGGTGGCCCCAAACCGGACGGGTGATCTGTACGGCGTAGTGGAGGGCAACCAGCAAACCAGGAAGCAAAGCAGGCAAGGCCAGCTCAACGGTCATCAAGCGGTTGAAGAGATTGACTGGAAGCGCAGAGAGGCCGCCGATAGCCGCGTTCACCAAGCAAAGTCGTATTACCCCGCCCCAGCCGAGTGTCATGCCAGCCCCCGGATCGCAAAGGCCGTAATCATCATTCCACTTACATACAGCAGGACGCCGGTTCCGTTGTACCAAGGCGCACGTGCCTTCGGATCACGGAGCATGACACGCATGGCCATACCTTGCCCGATAAGAACGGCAAACACGCCCAAAGCGTGCAACGGTTTGTCCCATACAATGAGCAAACCAACGACGATGACTTGTGGCACGGCCATCACCCAACAGGCCATGCGGGCTGCGCGTTCGGGGCCAAGCGTAACGGGGAGGGAGTTTACGCCTGTCTGGCGATCTCCCTCTAATGCCTTGAAATCATTCAACGTCATAATGCCATGCGCGCCGATGCCGTAGAGCAGGGCGGCGGTGACGATATGAAGGCTGGGGGCTCCGGCACTCAAGACTGCGGCACCGGTGAACCAGGGAAGGCTTTCGTAGCTAAGACCCACGAGGCCCGGACCGAAGATGCCGGACTTCTTCAGCCGCATAGGTTCAACTGAATATGCCCATGCGGCCAAGACGCCTACGATGGTGGCTGCAAATCCCCAAGGCCCCAATTGCCAACCGATTGCCAAAGACAAAAGTGACATTGCCACAGCGATCCAAAGGCCCCATCGGCCCGGGACACGCCCCGATGGGATAGGGCGGTTTGGTTCATTGATGGCGTCAACATGTCGGTCACACCAATCGTTGGCGGCTTGGCTCATCCCGCAGACCACAGGTCCGGCCAGAAACACGCCCAGGAGGACAATATGCCATTGCCCTGCGGGTGATACGCCAGCCGAAACAACACCGCACAGATAGGCCCACATCGGAGGGAACCACGTGACGGGCTTGATAAGCGTCAACATGGCAGCCGGTTCGGGCAGAGTACGGGGCTGAAACTCGGATGAGACGGGCATGTGTCAACTTTACATGACAGTCATGCGGACGCAAGGAAAACGAAGTTATCTACAGTTAAAAAGATGCCGTATGCCAGGAGGTTCTTTGAAGCTTGCGATGTGGAAAAAGTGTAAGGTGATGAGTGGCTGCTCAGTCTTTGTCTTCACGCTTTAGCAGACCATACTTCCGCAACTTGACGTAGAGACTCTGCCTGGACAGGCCAAGCATTTCAGCAGCCGCTGCGCGATTATTTCGTGTCAGCTCTACGGCTGTCTCAATACACATGCGCTCAATAACTTCGTTCGTTTCAGCAACGATCTCTTTCAGAGGCGCTGAGCCAACAAGTTCGACAACGTTGTGGCTGGACGTGTCATGAGGAACGGCACCCTTCGCAGCGCTTCTGATCGTTTCCGCACGGCTGGCGTCCCGAATGATAAATCCAACAGTGGGTCGATCTTGATCGTTGATGTAGACCACCGAAATTTCAACGGCAGCACGCGCGCCAAACTCGTTTGCCAGCTTTGTTGCGTAGACGCGCATATGGCCCGAACGAATGGCATTCTCGAGCATCACGCTGAGGTCAATCTGACCGCGTTGCAAAAAGTCGGATAAGCTGCGCGACTTGACGTCAGACAAGCTTGGGACGTCGGCGATTTCAAGGAAGGCTTCGTTCACATCCTGAACCAGCCCGCGCGCATCCGTCAAAACGATGGCATCCGTGCTTTTGTGGAACAGGGAAATCAGCGTGTCTACGAGACGCTCGTTACTTGATGCTTCAGAGTTCTCGGATTGCAACCGGCAGATAATCAGGCGCTCGCCCGCAGCCCGAAAGACGGTTGGCGTTATCAGCACTTCCCGGCGGCCGCGAACCGTTTGAGCCTGGATTTCATTCTCAAAGTCGGATGTGGCCAATGAAACAAGCTTCTCAACAAACTCGCCGCGGCGACGGTGCCGAAACTCCTGCGCCAACGGTACCCCGATCAACTCGTCGCGCTCGGCCCCGAGCAAGCGGGCGGCTGCCGGGTTCACATCACGTATCCGACCGTCTGACGCCGATGCGAAAACAAACGCATCGCCTGTCGTGGCCATTAGCATACGGTACCGAGCGTCGTACTCACGCCGCTCTTCGTATCCGCGCTCCAACGCAAACTGCGCTTGCACAAGCTGTTCTTGTGTCTCGGCTACGAGCCGAAGGTCGTGCCCCAGCATCAGAACGGACGCGTCTGGACCAACAGCATGGAAGGAGTAACGCACAGGATACTGCCACTCTGACTTGTCGGAATGGTTCAGTTCGACAGGGCGTGTGATCTGCTTGGTGACACTGACAGCTTCCAGCGCAGTCTCGAACTTGCGAATACTTTCCCGTGTCAGAAATTCCTGCATGGGCTTGCCGGCCCAATGGCTCAAGCGGGCGTGGTCCTTGGTTTCGTCATCGATCAGGATCGATCGCACGATGCCATTTGCAGAAACGACGAATGCAAGGTCACAGGCTGCCGCTAGTATTCCGGTCAAGTATTCCGGTTCGATGACTGGAACCGGCCCCTCAGCCCAGTTGGCGGCACCCCCGGCCGTCATTCCGCCACCTTCAATTCAATCTTGTCACTGCTCATGGCGTCCAAGGCCAAGTTTATGTCGTTCGTGGTCATATCGGCGTCAGTTGTCGATACGTCAAACTCTTTTTCGTTCAGAGCAGCGCCGCCGAGCACAATGAACGCAGTTTTGTTGTTATCCTTGATTTTTCTGATTGCTTTTGCGGCAGTTTCAAGCGCTTGCCAGGTTGAGACTGAAATCAGGATTCCATCGAACCGGTCGTGGGCAAGCTTCTCCTGAATGGTGGTGGCGGACGCGTTGGAGTGTAGCTGAACGGAGTGGCCGCGACGGCGAAGCTGATCCGCAAGGACAGCGGGGCCCAAAATATGGTGCTCTCTGTCCAGCGTTACCAAAAGAATGCTTCGCGCATGCGTTCCTGGTCGGATGTTATCCCAGTCTTGGCCAAGCGACTTGCAAAGGCCGAAAAGACGAGCTGCCGCTGAGGTTACAGCGGCAAAACTCAACCTGTCTGTGACCCAATCTTCGCCGAGTGCTGAAGCGACGTGAGGGATGCACTGATCTATGATGTCGGTCCGCGAAATGCGGAGGGCTGCAAGATCAGCCTCAACCTGATCGCGGTCAAATGTCGCGTTGTCAGTTGCGGCGGCGTAGAGAATCTTAACTCCGATCTCAATGCGCCGATGCCTGCGTTGATGCGGGGTGGCACTGACCTTGGAGATCACCGAACGGGCCAGTCCATCGACCAGTTGACCGCTTCTCGACTGAAGCGTGGGACTGCCTGTTTTTCCGGTCATTAAAACCACCGTTTCAGGCATGAAAGCGTCCGGAACAACCGGTTTCGACTCTCTGGATGCCTGACTGTCAGTGTCAGTTAAGCAGGCCAGATTGTCAAAGAGAATAGACAGATTCCTGTTCCAAACAGTGTTTCGAACCTGACATCTTGCAAAAAGTCTATTGATCGTAGGGCTTTATACGCCCGCTGCACTTCGCAAGCGAAGCGCAAAGTGTCAACTGCCAATATGTAAGTTTAGATTGACACTTTTCCTCGTTGGGCCTTACTTTGGCCTGTGAGGAAGACAAAGGAGTCGGCATGCGCCGAACCCATGACGCTTTAGGGAGCACCCCTGGACTTTACACGCCAGACCAGCGTGCGCGTCGCGACAAGACCAAATGGACGATCGTTCAGGGTGTTTTGGCGCCGCTGCAATTTATTGTCTTTCTTGTCTCGCTGGCGCTGGTGGTTCGATATCTTTGGACCGGCGAAGGCTACGAGGCTGCAACGCTTTCTATTCTTCTCAAAACTGCGGTCCTTTACCTGATCATGGTGACGGGCGCGATCTGGGAGAAGGTTGTTTTCGGCCAGTATCTGTTGGCGCCTGCGTTCTTTTGGGAAGACGTGGTCAGCTT
Organism: Pseudomonadota bacterium; assembly: GCA_038532095.1. Lineage (GTDB taxonomy): Bacteria > Pseudomonadota > Alphaproteobacteria > Rhodobacterales > Rhodobacteraceae > JAJDOD01. The sequence continues at coordinate 8,582 of JBCBBB010000001.1, read as the reverse complement.
TTTTGTGATCGCGCTACATACCCTTTATGTCATTGTTCTTTTGACTGATTTCCTTCCTCCTGCCGGTCAGATGAGTGTCGCGCTGGCGGCCTATGCGCTCTATGTCATCAATGCCGCACAGTTCATTCTCAAGCTGCGTCAGGCCCGGCTTCAGTCGGAGGCGATGGCATGAACTCTCCTGTCGTAAAGACCGCCGGATGTCGCGATTTGCCGCTGCTGAAACAGCGCGGCCAAAGGGAGGTATTTTGTGGGCTGACCGCAATCGTCTGGCTGCACCGGAAGATGCAGGACGCCTTCTTTCTTGTGGTGGGCTCGCGGACATGTGCCCACCTTCTGCAAAGTGCCGCGGGAGTGATGATCTTTGCCGAACCTCGGTTCGGAACGGCGATTCTCGAGGAAACCGACCTTGCCGGCATGGCAGACGCTCAAGAAGAACTGGATCGGGAGGTCGCGACGCTTCTGTCAAGGCGGCCTGACATCAAGCGACTGTTTCTCGTCGGTTCATGTCCGTCAGAAGTCATCAAGCTCGACCTGGAAAAGGCGGCCGAACGCCTGAGCGAGATACACGGGCCGACTGTCAATGTCGTCAATTTCTCTGGCAGCGGTATCGAAACGACCTTCACAGAAGGTGAGGATGCATGCCTCGCGGCCTTGGTGCCTGCGCTTCCCAGCACGTCAGACCGACAGCTGATCGTCGCTGGCGCATTGCCGGATGTCGTCGAAGACCAGATGCTGTCGCTTCTCAAGGCGCTTGGGATCGATGATGTGGTCGTATTGCCGAACGCGAGTGCCGACAAGAAGGTCGCGGTCGGGGAAAACTCGATCTTTACGCTGACCCAGCCGTTCTTGAACGAAACACATGCCGCGCTGACGCGCCGCGGCGCGCGCCACATCGCAGCGCCCTTCCCATTCGGTGAAGAGGGTACAACAGCTTGGCTGCGTGCAATTGCGTTAGAGTTCGGTGTTTCCGAAGACACTTTCGAGAACGTGACGGCCGCGCCGCGTGACAGGGCCAGACGCGCCGTACAGCAGGCCAGTGCACCGCTGGCGCATAAGTCGGTCTTCTTCTTCCCTGACAGTCAGCTTGAGATCCCGCTCGCGCGGTTTTTGACACGAGAATGCAATATGACCGCGCTGGAGATCGGCCAGCCTTACGTACAGCGTGCCATTGTAGGGCCCGATATGGATCTCGTACCTGAAGGTCCCGTTTTCTCGGAAGGTCAGGACGTTGACAAACAGTTGGATCGGGCGCGAGACGTGCGCCCCGACCTGACGGTGTGTGGCTTGGGTTTGGCCAACCCACTTGAGGCGGAAGGTCTTACCACCAAATGGGCGATCGAGCTCGTTTTCACGCCGATCCATTTTTATGAACAGGCCGGCGATCTGGCCGGGCTCTTTGCTCGGCCGTTGCGCCGCCGCGAGATACTTCAAGTGAATGCGCCTTCGTCGGATGACCGTGGACCGCGTCACACGTCAACTCTGGACGCGGCAGAATGAAGCTCTCGGTCTGGACATATGAAGGCCCGCCACATGTTGGTGCCATGCGCGTCGCGACTGCGATGAAGGGCCTGCACTACGTTTTGCATGCTCCGCAGGGCGACACTTACGCTGATCTGCTGTTCACCATGATCGAACGCAGAGATCGCCGACCGCCAGTCACCTATACCACCTTTCAGGCGCGCGACCTTGGCGCTGATACCGCGAACCTATTCAAGACCGCCTGCAAGGACGCCTACGAACGTTTCGAGCCCGAAGCGATCATTGTCGGGGCATCGTGTACGGCGGAACTGATACAGGACGATCCAGGCGGCATGGCAGAAACGATGGGTCTGCCAGTGCCGGTGATTCCGCTGGAGCTTCCGAGCTATCAGCGGAAAGAGAACTTCGGTGCGGACGAGACGTTCTTCCAGATCGTTCGGGCACTGGCGCGTCCATGTGACCGCTCGCAGCGAGTGACATGCAACCTGATCGGGCCGACCGCGCTGGGTTTCCGGCATCGGGACGACATCACGGAACTCACCGGCTTACTGATGGAGATGGGTGTCGGGGTGAATGTGGTCGCGCCCTATGATGCGACGCCCAGCGATATCCGCCGTTTGGGTGAAGCGCATTTCAACGTTCTCATGTACCCGGAAACAGGTGAGGCCGCATGCCGCTGGATGGAGCGCGAACTCGGTCAGCCATTCACAAAGACTGTGCCGATTGGAGTGGGGGCGACACGTGATTTTCTGCGCGAGGTTGGAGAGATCACGGGTCTGACGCCGAAGATCGACGAAACGCGTCTGCGACTTCCATGGTATTCTGCGAGTGTCGACAGCACATATCTGACGGGCAAGCGCGTTTTCCTGTTCGGTGATGGCACGCATGTCGCCGCGGCGGCCCGGATCGCTCGCGATGAAATGGGTTTCGAGGTGGTCGGCCTTGGGTGCTACAATCGTGAGCAAGCCCGAATGATCCGGCGCCTTGCGAAAGAGTTCGATGTCGAGGCGCTTGTCACCGACGACTATCTGGACGTCGAAGCCCGAATTGAAGCTCTTGCTCCTGAAATGATCCTCGGAACCCAGATGGAGCGCCATATCGGCAAGCGTCTCGGGATTCCCTGCGCGGTGATTTCTGCACCGGTACATGTTCAGGATTTCCCGGCGCGGTACAGCCCGCAGATGGGGATCGAAGGTGCCAATGTCATTTTCGACACGTGGGTTCATCCTCTGGTCATGGGGCTTGAAGAGCATCTTCTGCACATGTTCCGGGAAGACTTTGAGTTTCACGATGATGCCGGAGCATCGCATCATGGTGGCAAGGCGATCTCCCCGGTGGAGGCAGGCGATCCAGTTGGAAGCACCGGTCTTCAGACCCCCAATGATGTTTCGGGTTCGGTGGTCGAAAACGGCGCCGTGACTTGGTTGGCGGATGCCGAGAAGGAGCTGAAGCGCATACCGTTTTTTGTGCGTGGCAAAGCGCGTCGCAATACGGAGGCTTTCGCCTCCGAGCGGGGCGTGAGCGAGATTTCGGTAGAAACGCTCTACGAAGCGAAGGCACATTTTGCGCGATGAAACCGGCATAAACGGCCGGGCTCCCGGCTATCGCGTGGTTATCCTGACGCTCGACAGCCATACGGCTGGTCCTGTTTTGCGTGCAAAAGAGCGTTTGCAGCGCGACTTTCCCGGTTTGACCGTGACCGTGCATGCCGCGGCCGAGTGGGGCGAAAGCCCGGACAAGTTGGAAGAGGCGCGAGACGCGGTTGCCACAGGCGATATTGTTGTCACCGGGTTGCTGTTTCTTGAGGAGCACATTCGCCCCATCTTGCCAAACCTGATGGCGCGTCGCCCGGAGTGCGACGCGATGGTTGGCATCATCTCCGACGCTGCTGTTGTGAATACAACAAAGATGGGCGCGCTCGACATGGCATCGCCCACGTCGAACACCATGAAGTTCCTGAAACGGCTTCGGGGATCGTCCAAACCGTCCAGTGAGAGTGGCGCAAAGAAGATGCGCCTTTTGCGGCGTCTGCCGAAGTTGCTCCGGTTCATTCCCGGCAAGGCTCAGGACCTTCGGGCCTGGTTTTTGACGATGCAGTATTGGCTCGCGTCTTCCGACGAGAACGTTGAGAATATGGTGCGGCATCTGATCTCGCGTTATGCGTCGGATGAGGCATGGCACGGCACTCAAGTGGCCGCGCCGCAGGAGTATCCAGATGTTGGCCTGTATCATCCTGATCTGAAGGACCGCATCTCAACCAGCTTGTCGGATCTGCCCAAGCGCCCGAAGCCCAAGGCAACGGTCGGTCTGCTCCTGATGCGGTCTTACGTGCTGAGTTCCGACACTGCGCACTATGACGGTGTCATAAGAGCGTTCGAGAAGCGTGGCATACGTGTCATTCCAGCCTTTGCCGCAGGGCTCGATGGGCGCCCGGCCGTTGATACGTACTTCCGCGACAATGGCATTGACGCCCTTGTTTCCTTAACGGGTTTCAGCCTTGTCGGTGGTCCGGCCTACAACGACAACGCAGCTGCGGTCGAGATTCTGAAGGGTCTTGATATCCCGTACATAGCGGCCCACCCGCTGGAGTTTCAGACACTCGGACAATGGTCGGAAAGTGACCAAGGCCTGGGCCCTATTGAAACGACAATGCTGATCGCGTTGCCCGAGTTGGACGGTGCAACTTGCCCAACTGTCTTTGGTGGACGGCACGGTCCGGACGGATGCAACGGATGTCAGCATGCCTGCACGCCCAGTGGTGCGGCCAAGCAGATGGCGCCTTGCCTTGAACGTATCGAGAGCCTTGCGGAGAAGACGTTGCGGCTTGCGCGGTTGCGACAGTCCGAGAAAGCAAAGAAGAAGGTTGGCATTGTGCTGTTTGGCTTCCCGCCCAACGCAGGGGCAGCCGGCACGGCGGCCTATGTGAATGTCTTCGCATCGCTGCACAACACGATGAAGGCGATGAAGGAAGAGGGCTATACCCTCGATGTTCCAGACACGGTCGAGGAACTTCGTATGGCCGTTCTGGGCGGGAACTCTGGCCAGTTCGGTCAGGACGCGAATGTTGCGGCGCATGTCGATGCAGAGACGATTGTGCGCAATACACCACCGCTCAAAGCTGTTGAAGAGGTATGGGGGCCAGCACCCGGTCGTGTGCAATCAGATGGCAAGGGTGTCTTCATCCTAGGCCAGCATTTCGGCAACGTTTTTGTCGGCTTGCAGCCTGCGTTTGGCTATGAAGGCGACCCGATGCGGCTTCTCTTCGAGAAGGGATTTGCGCCAACACACGCCTTTGTTCAGTTCTACCTTTGGCTTCGAAATACGTTTCAAGCGGACGTGCTTTTGCACTTTGGTATGCATGGCGCGCTGGAGTTTATGCCGGGCAAGCAGGCGGGCCTTGGTGTGACAGATTGGCCGGATCGGCTGATCGGTGAGATGCCCAACGTGTACCTTTACGCGGCAAACAATCCATCTGAGGCCACGCTTGCCAAACGGCGATCTGGTGCTGTCACCATCTCACATCTGACCCCGCCCTTGGCGACCGCAGGTCTCTACAAGGGGCTGGCTGAGCTGAAAGACAGCCTGACGCGTTGGCGCGGATTGGCCCCGGAGGCTGAGGAACGCTCAGAACTGGAGACCTTGATTGCGGAGCAAGCCGAGGCCGTTGATCTTGGTGGCGAGGCACCCGATGCACTTTGGCTTAAACTGTTGGAGACCGAAGATGCGCTTGTTCCCGACGGGCTGCATATCGTCGGGCAAGACCTTAGTGAAACACAAAAGGCCGAGTATCTCGATGTTATCGAGGGGCTGGATGACGAAACGCGCGCGCATGTCTCCGAAGCCCTCGCTCAGCAAACTGAGATCGGTGCCGTGTTGCGCGCGCTGGAGGGTCGCTTTACGCCACCAGTTCCCGGCGGAGACCTGATCCGAAATACTGAGATTCTTCCGACTGGGCGAAACATTCACGCATTCGATCCGTTCCGTATGCCGACGGAATACGCGATGCGTGAAGGGCGTCGTCAGGCACAAATGCTGTTGGAAACACATGAAGACCTGCCTCGCAGTGTGGCGCTGGTTCTTTGGGGGTCCGACAACATCAAGACGGATGGCGGTCCGATTGGCCAAGCGCTGGCCCTGATTGGCGCGACACCACGCTTTGACAGCTTTGGCCGCTTGTCCGGTGCTGATCTTGTTCCACTGGAGGAGCTTGGTCGTCCCCGCATCGATGTGATGATGACGCTTTCGGGCATATTCCGCGACCTGCTTCCGCTCCAAACGCGCCTTCTTGCTGATGCCGCGCTTCAGGCTGCGGAAGCGGATGAACCGTTGGAGCAAAATTTCATTCGTGCTCACGCATTGGCCTACATCGAGAAGACCGGTGCCAGCATGAGGGAGGCCGCGCTTCGCGTGTTCTCCAACGCGGAAGGCGCCTATGGTTCCAACGTCAATCAGCTGGTGGACAGTTCTGCTTTTGGGGACGAAGACGAACTCGCCGATGCCTATCAGGCGCGCAAGAGCTTCGCCTATGGAACCGATGGCAAAGCGGAACAGAACCCAGAACTCCTGAAAGAGACGTTGCAAACCGTTGAGGTGGCTTACCAGAACCTTGAATCGGTTGAATTGGGGATCACGACGGTTGATCACTACTTCGATACGCTCGGCGGCATCTCACGTGCGGTGAAACGTGCGCGCGGGGGCCAGGAGGCCGCGGTCTACATATCCGACCAGACCCGGGGGTCTGGCAGGATTCGGACGTTGTCTGATCAACTTGCATTGGAAACACGTGCGCGGAGTTTGAACCCGCGCTTTTACGAACCGTTGCTTGATCACGGGGCTGAAGGCGTACGGCAAATCGAGTCCCAGATCACCAACACCATGGGTTGGTCGGCAACCACGGATCAGGTGGCGCCTTGGGTCTACCAACGCCTGTCCGAGACGTTTGTGCTGGACGAAGACATGCGTCAGCGCCTTGCCGATCTGAACCCTGTTGCTTCCAGCCGCATGGCGAACCGCCTGCTGGAAGCGTCAGACCGAGACTACTGGACCCCCGACGCCGAAACGCTCGCTGCGCTGCAAGACGCAGCCGATGCTTTGGAAGACCGCGTTGAAGGGGTTGCTGCAGAATGAATGGGAGAAAAACATGAGCCCGCGTGACGATATCCCGACCCTGAAAGGTCAGGACGGGGAAGGCTCCGTCCAAGTGCATCAAGACGCTTCTATGAAGATCGAAGGTGCAAAGGTGTTTTCCGTTTACGGAAAGGGCGGCATTGGGAAGTCGACAACGTCGTCCAACCTCTCAGCGGCCTTCTCGACAATGGGAAAACGCGTTCTGCAGATCGGTTGCGACCCAAAACATGACAGCACGTTCACGCTGACAGGGCATTTGCAGCCGACCGTGATCGATATTCTGAAAGAGGTCGATTTCCATCCTGAAGAACTCCGGCCCGAGGATTTCATGACGGAAGGCTACGGCGGCGTGATGTGTGTGGAAGCTGGTGGACCGCCGGCAGGCACCGGCTGCGGCGGTTATGTTGTTGGCCAGACAGTCAAGCTTCTGAAACAGCACCACATGCTTGAAGACACCGACGTGGTGATCTTCGACGTTCTCGGCGATGTTGTGTGCGGCGGTTTTGCTGCGCCGCTTCAGCATGCCGACCGGGCGGTCATCGTCACCGCAAATGACTTCGACAGCATCTATGCAATGAACCGTATCATTGCCGCAGTCCAGGCCAAGTCGGCGAACTACAAAGTCCGTCTTGCAGGGTGTGTTGCGAACCGTAGTCGCGAAACGGACGAGGTGGATCGCTACTGTGACGTCGTAGGTTTCCAGCGCATTGCGCATATGCCGGATGTTGACGCAATTCGCCGATCGCGCCTGAAGAAAAAGACACTCTTCGAAATGGATGATGATGAAGACATCGTCCAGTGTCGGGCTGAGTATGTTCGGTTGGCTGAAGCACTTTGGCGCGGCACCGAACCTCTGGCACCAGCCCCGATGGAAGACCGGGACATCTTCGAACTGTTGGGGTTTGATTGATGGGAAGCGAGGCAAAAATCGACACGATTTTTGCGCCGGAAACCGCAACGGTTTCCGATCCGAATTCCGTTGCGGAATTCGGCACCTATGCGACCACGCGCGCACGGGTTGAAACATATTTCGATCGCACGGCAACTCGCACCTGGGAGCGACTGACCTCTGATGCACCAGTATCGAAGATCCGTGAGACGGTGCGTCAGGGACGTGATCAGATGCGTGCCCTGATGCTGTCCCGTTTGCCGACCGATCTGACGGGCGCCCGCATTTTGGACGCCGGGTGTGGCCCAGGGATGATGAGCGCGGAACTTGCGGCACGCGGTGCAGACGTTGTCGGTGTCGATATCTCGCCGCAGCTGATTCAGATTGCAGAACAACGTCTTGATCCGACGCACGTAAGCCGCGTGACGTTCCATGCAGGCGATATGCTGTCCCACGAACTCGGGACGTTCGACCACGTGCTCGCCATGGACAGCCTGATTTACTACGGCGCATATGACATCCGCAGCGCTATCGAACGCCTGTCGAAACGCAGCCCACACATCGTCTTCACGGTCGCGCCCAAAACGCTCTTGCTGATGGGCATGTGGTATGCGGGCAAAGCGTTCCCTCGGTCTGATCGTTCGCCCACGATGGTGCCACATGGCACGGCACGACTTGCGCGTGATACCGGCGGCAAACGCCTCGGGCGCGTCTCCAAAGGCTTCTACATCTCGGAAGCGCTGGAGGTGCGGCAATGATCCTTACGAAGTCCGCACTTAAAGCCATCGGATTACGTGCTCTGCCGTTTGCGGATGCCGCCAGCGATGAGCTTCCGCTTGGGCAACTGCTGCGACTGTCCCTGTTTCAGGTGTCGGTTGGGATGGCGTCCGTCATGCTGCTCGGCACTTTGAATCGCGTGATGATCGTTGAACTGAGTGTGCCTGCGATGATTGTCGCCGTGATGATTGCGCTGCCTGTGCTTGTCGCTCCGTTTCGGGCGTTCCTCGGCTTCCGCTCCGACACCTATCGCAGTGCCATTGGCTGGAAGCGCGTCCCATATCTCTGGTTCGGATCGCTTTGGCAGATG